>DATLGB010000039.1:0-6608 GCA_035540675.1 Solirubrobacteraceae bacterium
CGCGCTCCTCGCGCTCTGGCCGCAGGCAGCCACCGCCGAGGCGCGCTCGTGGCTGCTCTCGCGCGAACCTGGCGGGCACGGCGACAGCGCCACGATGGCAGTGGCCGGGCCTGCCGATCGCAAGCTCGTCGTCTGGGCCGAGTACAGGCAGCGAAGTGCCGACGCGGTCGTGTACTCGCGCCGCGTGCGTCGGAACGGGCGGCCCGCGGGGCCGATCCGCCGCGTCGTCGAGATCCGGGGTTCCGGCGGCCACCGGCTCGCGTACAACCCGCGGCGCCGGGAGTACCTGTTGGTGTGGGCGGGGACGTGGGACGGTGCTGCGCGCGAGCCGTGTGCGGCGAGTCCCAACTACACACCGCCGCCGGGCTGCACGCGCGTGGACGTGGAGGTGCATGCGCAGCGGCTCGACGCGGCCGGCCGCCGGCTCGGTGCCGTCCGCCGGATCACCGCGACGGGCGACCCGGCGGACGCCGACGCCACCTCCGGCGGCCCCAGCCTGGCCGTCGATTCGCGCAACGGGCGCTTCCTGCTCGCCTACACCGCGACGACAGGGGAGGGGGACGTACGGGTGCGCGTGCAGGCGCTGGATGGGCGCGGGCGCAACGCCGGCCTCGCCACGACCGTCCCGACCCCGCCGGCCGTGGCGGTGAGTCCCGCTCTCGCGTGGCAGCCGCGAAGCGGCGGCTTTCTCCTGACCTACGCGCTCCACGAGCAGATACGGGAGGGGGACCTGTACGCGCGCCCGCTCGACGCCGCCGGCATCCCGAGCGGCGACCCGGTTGCCATCGCCGCGGGGCCCGACGGCCGCCGTGACGGCAACGCGGTCGTCGCGTCGCCCGCCGGCGACGGTTACCTGGCGATCTGGTCGGAGGGGAGCGGGAACTACCCGGGCGGGATCTTCACCGCGCGGCCGCTCGACGCGGCCGGGAGGCCGACGGCGCCGGCGGCTCCGCTCACCCCGTGGACGATCGGCGCCGGGACGGTCGCCCCGATCAGTCGCTCCCGGCTGTGGATCGCGTGGGAGCAGACGATGCCGTCCGACCGCGAGATCTTCCTCCGCCCCTTCGGCGTCGACGGGAAGCCGCTCGGGCCCGAGCGTCGGGTGACCCGCACGGGGCCCGACCACGACCGCGACGCGATCAACCCGAAGGCCCATCATGCGGAGTTCCCGGCGCTGTCACCGACGGGAGGGGGTCGCGCGTTGCTCGCGTGGTCGGCTCGCGGTCCGCGGGACGCACGGGCAGACGCGTACGCGCGCAGCCTCGGGAAGTGACCTCGAGGCCGCGGGTGCACCGCACCTGCACGTGAACCGCACGGACTCTGCACGGCCGCTGGCTACGGTGCGGCAGATGCGCAGCGTCCTGCCACTGGCCGTTCTCGCCGCGGTCGCCGTGGGCTGTGGCAGCGACGCAGACCCGGTCGCCGACCGCGCCTCGCAGGTCGCAGCGATCGACCGCCCGCGCGCCCTCGCGCGGATCGACGACGATGCCGGCTTCGCGCTGGCGGGCGACGCGGCGCTCGTCGCCAGGGCCCGCGGACGGATCCTCGTGGCGCGCGCGATCCCGTTGAGCGGGGCGGGGCCTGCGTCGGACGTCTTCAGGTTCGAGGCGCCCGAAGGGGCCGTCCCGTCGCCGCGCCTGGATGCCTCGTCCCTGCGGGCCGGGCTCGTGGTGACGACCGAGGACGACGGCAGCAGCCTGCGTGCCGCCCAGTCGTTCGCAGGGCCGGCCACCGGGCCATGGGAGGCGCTCACGCCGCTGCGCGAGCTCCAGAGGGACGAGTTCTTCCCGGCCTGGAACCAGGTCGACGGTGAAACGCTCTTCACGACCGAGCTCCGCGGTGACCTGCGTGAGATCCGCTTCGTCGTGCGCGAGCCGGGGGCGGAGCCGCGCGAGGTGGACCTTCCGCCGGAGGTGATCGAGACCGTGTTCGCGGGGGATCTGGTCGCCTATGCGGTCCCCGTGAAGGGGCAGCCGAGCGACGACGAGCCGCGGAGGCTCGTCGTGCGCAACTGGAGGACCGCCGAGCAGCGCTCGACCGCGGTCATCCGCGAGGGCATCGAGTCCATCGACCTCCGGCCGGACGGCCGCGTGGTGGTCAACGACGACGGGGGCGGCCTGATCGAGCTCCGCGACGGAACCACCCAGCGGCGGCTGACGCGGACCGGCATCGCGCCCGCCTACGTCGGCGACCGGATCGTGTTCGTCCGGCAGGCCGGGCGCGAGGGCGACGAGCGGCTGGCCGTCGTCGAGCCCGGCGGGCGGGTCCGCGCCTTCGGCGTGCCGACGGCGCGCATCCAGGGCTTCGCGGTCGACGGGTCGCGCGTGCTGTGGCGCGGCAACGGGTGCCTCCTGGTCGCGGACGTCACCGCACGGGCAGCGGCGGATCCAGGTCGCGGACCGTGCCCGCGCAGCGAGCTCTTTCTCGACGACTACGGCGGGTCGCCGGTGCTCGATCGCAGCCGGCGGGTGCCGCTCACGCTCCGGTGCATCGCGGCGGCTCCTCCGGGCTGCCGCGGGACCGTCCGCCTGCAGTTCGCGGACGGCCCGGCAGGCAATGCCTCCGCACCGCTGCGATTCCGCATCCCCGCCGGCCGCAGCCGGCGGCTGGCGCCGCGCCTGACGCGTCGGGCGTACCGGGCGGCCATTCGCGAGGCACGGCAGGGGATGGGCGGCGCGGCGCTGGTCGTCTACGCCACGGCCGTCGACCCCTCGGGCCGGCGCAGCAGGCTCAGCGACGGCTATGCCGTCGAGGTGCCGCGCCGCCTGCGGTGAGCCTCTCGTTGGGGGTTGCGCGGGATCGGATTGCGGTTCTTTGATGGCCTCGGCTTGCACTCAGCGGGCCTTTGGTAGGAGCATTCGCCGCTCGACGCTGCGCGATCGACGGAGGAGCGAGATGACCATCTACACGCTGGGGATCTGGACGGTGAAGCCCGGTCGTGAGGACGAGTTCGTCGCCGCGTGGCGAGCAATGGGGGAGGCGTCGATCGCCGAGTTCCCGGCGGCCCACGGGACGCTACTCCGGGACGTCGGCAACCCGAGCCGCTTCATCAGCTTCGGGCCCTGGGAGAGCCTCGAGGCGGTCGATGCCTGGCGGGCCTCGGCGCCGTTCACGGAGGGCGTCGCGCGCATTCGGGAATCCCTCGAGGCCTTCGAGCCCGGTACCTACGAGGTGAGCGCCGAGGTCTCGGCCAGCGGCTCGCGGTAGCGTCGCCCGATGCCCGCGCCCGCCGAAGCCGCAGCCCCGCGCGCGGCGGCGGAGCCGGACGCGACGCTGCCGTTGCTGCTCGCGTTCGTGCTGGTCTCGTTCGCGGCGAACTCGCTGATCACGCGCCACGTCGTCGACGAGCGGCTGCTCGACGCGGGGCTGCTCACGGCGGTCCGCTTCGTCGCCGGGGCGGTCGCGCTCGCCGCGCTGGCGCTGGCGCGGCGGGAGACGATCGCCGCCGGGCGCGAGAACCTGTGGCCGGCGCTGTGGCTCGGCGTCTACGCCGTCTGCATCTCCTACGGATACCTGCACATCGGCGCGGCCGCCGGCACGTTCGTCTTCTACTCGACGGTGCTCCTGACGCTGGTGGCGTGGGACGCGGCGCACCGCGAGCCGGTGCCGCCGCGGCGCGCGGCCGGAGCGGCGATCTCGCCGGCGGGCTCGCGGTGCTGGCCAGCGGGTCGGTGGAGACGGTGACCGCGCTCGGCGTACTGCTGCTCGCGCTGACCGGCGCCGCCTGGGGCCTCTACACCACGGCCGGCCGCGGCACGGGCGATCCCCGGCGGGCGACGACCGGGCACTTCCTCGTGCTGGCGGCCGTGCTGCTCGTGCCGGGCGTGGCGGGCGCGGCGGGCGGCCTCCACGTCAGCGGCGCCGGCCTCGCGTGGGGGATCGTGATGGGCGCCGGCACGACCGCCTTCGCCTACGTCGCGTGGTACGCGTGCCAGCGGTCGCTGTCGGCGACGTCGGCGGGCGCCGTGCAGCTCGTCATCCCCGTGCTGACGGCCGTTGGGGCCGTGGTGCTGCTGGGGGAGGAGCTCACGCTGCGCCTGCTGGTCGCGGCCGCGCTCGTGTTCGCCGGCACCTGGCTCGGCCGGCCGGCGGCGCGCGCGCGCACCGGCCGGTCCGCCGGGTGACACGGAGGGGCAAGAAATCCTGACGAGGTGTCGTTGAGCTTCTTGTGTCCGCGCGCCGTCTGCCCCTGCTCGTTTGCGCCCTGCTGACGCTCGCCGTCGCCGTCGCCCCGGCGGCCGCGCAGCCGCCGAAGCCGGCTCCACCCCCGGGCAGCGGCCCCGCCGCGCCGCTCGGCAGCGTCGCGGCGCCCGGCTCCGGGGCGATCACGGCCGGCGCGTACAAGCCGGGCGAGCTGCTGGTCGGATTCGAGCGCGCCGCCACGGCGTCCGAGCGCGCCAGCGCCCGCCGCAACGGCCGGGTCAAGTTCAAGGAGAAGCTGCTCGTCGCCGACGTCGAGGTCGTCGAGACGGACGACGACCAGACCGTGCCGGGCGCGGCCGCCGCGCTGCGCCGCCAGCCGCGCGTGCGCTTCGCCGAGCCCAACTACTACCGGCACCTCGACGCCACCGCCAACGACACCCACTTCGGCCTCGAGTGGGGGCTGCACAACACGGCGCAGGGCGTGCTCGGCCGCGCGGCGCTCGCCGACGCCGACATCGACGCGCCGGAGGCGTGGGACTTCCAGACCGGCTCCGCGGCGGTGAAGGTGGCGGTGATCGACACGGGCATCCACGCGTCGCACCCCGACCTCAGGAACAACATCGGACCGGGATACGACTTCGTCGACGGCGACAGCCTGCCGCAGGACCTCAACGGCCACGGCACGCACGTGGCCGGCACGATCGGCGCTGAGGGCAACAACGCGACTGGGATCGCCGGCGTCGCCTGGGACGTCGAGATCATGCCGCTGCGCGTGTTCGGCGCCGCCGACCACACGACGGACAGCATCATCGTCAACGCCTTCCAGTACGCGGCGAGCAACGGCGCGCGCGTCGCCAACGCCAGCCTCGGCGGCTCCGGCCCCGGATCGGCGTACCAGACCGTCGTCCAGAACAACCCGAACACGCTGTACGTCGTGTCGGCGGGCAACGGCGGCGCGGACGGCGTCGGCGACAACAACGAGGTCACGCCGCAGTTCCCGTGCAACGTCACCGCGGCGAATCTGATCTGCGTCGCCGCGAGCAACCAGAGCGACCAGCGCGCGTCGTTCTCCAACTACGGCACGACGTCGGTCGACATCGCCGCCCCCGGCACCGAGATCTACAGCCCCATCGCCGAGGCGACCAGGGTCTACAGCGACACCTTCGAGACGTCTCCGCTGCCGTACACGACCACGGGCGCCTGGGGCTACCACAACAACGCGTCGCTCAACTGGACGCCGAACGGCTCCTGGACCCTTGCCGACAGCCCGAGCGGCTCGTACCCGCACAACAGCGACACGTCCGCGCAGCGCAACCACGTGAACCTCAGCGGGCTGACCAACTGCAACCTGAGCTTCAAGGGCTACGTCCACAGCGAGCCGGGCTACGACTTCCTGCGCGTCGAGGTCTCCTCCGGCGGCGGGGCCTGGACGGAGCTCGCCCGCTACTCGGGGAGCGCTTCGAACCAGTTCCAGCGGACGCTGTACGAGCACTTCAACCTGTCCGCCTACAGCAACCGCTCGGAGTTCTGGCTGCGCTTCCGCTTCACCAGCGACGGCGACAACGCGAGCATCAGCGGCAACCCCGGCCTCGACGGCGCGTTCATCGACGACGTCGTGCTGGAGTGCAACAACGGCAACCCGCCCCGCTACGCCTACCTGCAGGGAACCTCGATGGCGGCTCCCCACGTCGCCGGCGCGGCTGCGCTGCTGCTCTCGCAGCGGCCGGCGGCGGGCACCCTGGAGGTGCGCTCGGCGATCCTCGACAACGGCGATCCGGTCACCGGCATCCCGACCGTCACGAACAAGCGCCTGAACGCCTACGGCGCGCTGCTGAAGTTCGTCCCGCCGAACACCACGCTCACGGGCACGCCGCCGTCGCTGACCCGCTCGACGTCCGCCTCCTTCAACTTCACCACCGACCAGGTGCAGTCCACGTTCGAGTGCAGCCTCGACGGCGGCGCCTTCAGCGCGTGCACGAGCCCGCGCACCTATCCCGGCCTCTCGGACGGGACGCACACGGTGCAGGTCCGCGCGCGCAACCGCGCCGGGGTGGTCGACCCGACGCCCGCCACCCACACGTGGAGGATCGACACGCAGCCGCCGGACACGACGATCACCGCCAACCCCGCCTCCGTCACCAACGCGACCAGCGCGAGCTTCTCCTTCACGAGCACCGAGGCCGGCGCCTCGTTCGAGTGCGCGCTGGACTCCGGCGGCTTCGCGCCCTGCTCGAGCCCGCGGACGTACACGGGCCTCGCCCAGGGGTCGCACACCTTCCGCGTGCGCTCGACCGACCCCGCCGGCAACGTCGACCCGGCCGCCGCCACCTACCAGTGGACCGTCGACACCCAGGCGCCGGACACCACGATCTTCGCCATGCCGGCGGCCGTGACGAGCGACTCGACGGCGAGCTTCTCGTTCTCGAGCAGCGAGACCGGCGCGAGCTTCGAGTGCTCGCTCGACG
>DATLGB010000040.1:0-3959 GCA_035540675.1 Solirubrobacteraceae bacterium
GACCAGCGGCGCGGCGTAGGCGCCGACGACGCGCAGCGACTCCGAGTCGCGCACCGCGAGCAGGAGGCCGGCCCCGAGCAGGACGAACGCCTTCGTGGCCCGCCCCGGCCGCAGGTCGAGCAGGTTGAACAGGTTCGTGGCGAGCACGACGCAGGCGACGGCCGAGGGGAAGTCGGCGCCGTGCAGCGGCCGCCCGAGCACGACGACCGCCAGCGCCAGCGTCCCGGCCGCCTTCAGCACGCCGGTGGAGAGCTCGCCGCGCAGCGCCGCCGCCGCGTGGCCGCGCAGGCCGCGCGCGGGGGCGTCGACGAGGTCGTCGAGCAGCCCGAGCAGGCCGACCCCGGCGACGAGCGCGACCACGTCGGAGTTGTAGATGTTGTCGATCGGCCCGTCGTAGCCCTCCGGCGAGACGAGGTAGACGTCGAAGACGTGCTCGATCCCCACGAGCAGGCCGAGCGCGAGCAGGCCGGCCACCAGCGCCAGCACGCCCGCCGGGAACGGCAGCGGCACGCCGCGGAAGTTCGCGCGCGTCCAGCCGGCCGCGGTCAGCGCGCGCAGCCCGCCCGGCGCCAGCGCCGCGGCGACGGCGGCCGCGACGAGCAGCGGGACGGCGTCCACTCAGCCGGCCCCGCCGGGTGACGCGACGGCGTCGGGCAGCAGGGCGTCGCGGGTCGGCTTGACGCCGTAGTGGCCCTCGGCCCCGCCGGTCAGCGCGAACGCCAGTGACACCATCCCCGGCACCTGCTCGACGTTGTCCACGCTCGCGAGGCCGTGGTCGACGTACCACTCGACCTGCGACGGCTGGGTTCCCACGGTCTCGACGCCCACGACGGGGACGCGCGCGCGCCGCATGCCGCGCACCAGCGCCGCCGCGAGCGCCCGCGCGGCGTCGGCACCCTCCGCCTGCTCGTCGTCGGCGGCCGGCGCCCGGGCGACCACGACCGCCTCCACCGGGCCGAGCTCGCCGTTCGAGGACGCGAGCAGCTCGGGCCGCAGGCGACCGACCAGGCGCCCGCCGCGGACGAGCTGCGTGCCCGCGCGCTCGCCGAGCTCCGAGAGGGCCGTCTCGTCGCCGGCGACGCCGGCCACGCGCGTGCCGGCGGCGAGCTCGTCGAGCGCCTCCACGTCGACGGGGCTGCGCAGCGTGGTGACGAACCGCAGCTCGCCGCCGGCGGCGCGGACGGTCTGGCTGACGCCGTCGAAGACGTCGTCGCTGCGGTCGCCGACGAACACGAGCGCCACGCGTCGGTTGTCCAGCCGGCCCCCCACGAGCGCCGGGAACGTCTGGCGCTCGTAGCGCTCGCGGCGCTCGAGCTCCTCGCGCAGCGCAGCCGACTCCGCGCGGGCCTCCTCCACGTCGCCGCGCAGGCTGCGGCGCAGGTCGGTCTCGGCGCCCGAGACCAGCCCGGCATCGCCGATCGCCACGCCGAGCAGCAGCCCGATGGCGAGCGCGACGAAGACCGCGACCAGCGACAGCGCGTGGTAGCGGAAGTCGAACACCGGCGCTCAGCTCCCCCCGCCCAGCAGCAGCTCGAGCTTGAGCCGCAGCAGGTCGGCGACCTCGCGCAGCCCGGGCGTCACCAGGACCACGATCGCGAAGGCGACGATCCCGGTCGCCGCGAGCAGCGCGAGCGGCGCCAGCCCGGGGCGCGGGCGGTACAGCCGCGAGACGCCCTTGGCGTCCACGAGCTTCTCGCCGAGCCGCAGCCGGACGAGGAAGGTCGACGACATCCCGCGCCGGCTCTTGTCGAGGAACTCGACGAGGTTGAGCTGCGAGCCCACCGAGACGATCAGCGACGCGCCCTTCTCGGAGGCGATCAGCATCGCGATGTCCTGGCTGGTGCCGGGCGCCGGGACGACCTTGTGCGGCAGGGCGAGCTCCTCCAGGCGCGAGCGGCCGGGCGCGCGCCCGTCCGGGTAGCCGTGGACGACCAGCTCGGCGCCGGACCGCAGCGTCTCCTCCGTGGCGGAGTCCATGTCCCCGACCACCATGTCCGGCCGGAAGCCCTCCTCCAGGATCGCGTTGGCGCCGCCGTCGACGCCCACCAGCACCGGCTTGACGTCGCGGATGTAGGGCCGCAGCGCCCGCAGGTCGCGCTTGTGGTCGACGCCGCGGACGACGATCAGCGCCGGCCGGTCGCGGAAGTCGGTCCGGAAGCGCGGCAGCTCGAGCCGGCCGCCCAGCAGCTCCTTCTCGACGACCATGTGCTCGACGGTGTTGCGGGCGAACGCCTCGAGCGCGTCGCCGATCTGCGCCCGGTGGCGCTCGTTGGCGGCCAGGACGCCGGCCGGATCGCGCACCGTGCCGCGCGCCACGACCTTCCCTCCGCGCAGCACCTCGCCGCCGCGGACCTCGATCGCGTCGCCGTCCGACAGGACCTCGAACAGGTCGGCGTCGAGCTCGTCGACGAGGTGGATCCCGGCCTGCACGAGCAGCAGCGGGCCCATGTTGGGGTAGCTGCCGCTCGACGAGGCCGCCTGGTTGAGGACGGCCCGGACCCCGCAGGCGATGAGGTCCTCGCCCGAGACGCGGTCGAGGTCGCGGTGGTCGATCACCGCGATGTCGCTCGGGGTCAGGCGCTTGACCAGCTGCTTCGTGCGCTTGCCGAGGCGCGCCCGTCCGGCGATCGCGGTGGCGCCGGGGGCGTCGCCGGCGGCGGCGGCGCGGCGACCCGCGGCTCTGCGAAGAGCGGGCACGCGGCCAGTGTATGGAGGGCGTCCCGTGGCGCCGCCGGCGCGCGGCGGGCGGCCAGCGAGGCGCGGGCGCCGGCGAGGCGCGGGCGCAGGCGAGCCGCGGGCGCAGGCGAGCCGCGGGCGCAGGCGACCCGCGGGCGCAGGCGAGCCGCGGGCGCCGGCGAGCCGCGGGCGCAGGCGAGCCGCGGGCGCAGGCGAGCCGCCGCGGGCAGACGGCTGCGCCGCGCTGCGTCGATCGCTCCACGGGGCTGCGTCGATGCGGCGCCAGAGGGTGGCTCCGGATCGCGCACACGTCCGTTTCTCCGCAGTCCGCGTCGGTCTGGCGCCGGCAGGTGGCGCCGGAACGCCGCAGGTGTGCCGTGCGCCACCGCCGCGGGGGGCGCCGCCGCCGCGCGGTTGCGCCGCCGCCGCGCGGGGCGCCGCCGCCGCGCCACGACGCTCGCCGACCACCGGGCCGCGCGGCCGCGCGTCAGGCGGCCTTGAGCAGCTCGCGCGCGTGCCGGGTCGCCGCGGTGTCGCCCTCGTCGGCGCCCAGCATCCGCACGAGCTCGCCCACGACCTCGGGTCGCTCCAGCGCGGCGACGGTGGTGCGCGCGGGGTCGGCGCTCGTGTCCTTGACGATCCGGAAGTGGCGGTTCGCGAGCGACGCGATCTGGGGCAGGTGGGTGATGCAGATCACCTGCCGGCCCTCGGACAGCGCGCGCAGCTGCTCGCCGACGGCGCGCGCGGTGACGCCGCCGATGCCGGCGTCGACCTCGTCGAAGACCAGCACGCCGGCGCCGCCCGCGCCGTCGGCGGCGGCGCCCATGAGCGCGAGCATCACGCGCGAGAGCTCGCCGCCGGAGGCGATCTCGCGCAGCGGCCCGGCCGGCACGCCCGGGTTCGGGGCGATCAGGAACTCGACCTCGTCGCCACCCGCCGGGCCGTAGCCGTCGCGGGGCGCCAGCGCGGCCCCGAAGCTGGCGCCGTCCATCGCCAGCTCGGCCAGCCGCTCGCGCACCGCGCGGGCGAGGTCGGCGGCCGCGGCGCTCCGCGCCGCCCGCAGCGCCTCGGCACGCTCGCCCAACTCGGCGCGCACGGCGGCCAGCCGCGCCTCGCCGTCGCCCAGCGCCTCCTCGGCACCCAGCAGCTCGTCGCGGCGGCGCCGGCAGTCCTCGGCGTGCGCGAGCACCGCATCGATCGTCCCGCCGTGCTTGCGCTTGAGGCGGTCGAGCAGCGCCAGGCGCTCCTCCACGGCGTCAAGGCGTCCCGGCGCCGCCTCGGCC
>DATLGB010000041.1:0-39458 GCA_035540675.1 Solirubrobacteraceae bacterium
GAACTCCTCGGCGATCAGCCGCACCACGGCGAGGTGCTCGTCGTCGTCCATCGTGGCGGCCTCGCCGGTCGTCCCGCACACGACGAGCCCGTCCGAGCCGTGGTCGAGCAGGTGCCGCGCGATCGCGACGGTGCCCGCCTCGTCGACGGAGCCGTCGTCGGCGAACACCGTGACCATCGCGGTGAGGAGGCCTTCGTACGGGCGCATGGCCGACAGTCTCGCACGGGCCGCCGCGGAGCGGAGGCTGGCTCCGCCCCGCGGCCCGGGCTCAGGTCAGCCCGCGAGCGGGTCGCCGCTCGACAGCTTCGGCGGCGCGTAGGGGTCGTCGGGATCCGGCGGCGCCTGCTCGACCACGGCTCGGACGGGCTCGTCGTGTGCGGGACGACCGGCGAGGCCGCCACGATGGACGACGACGAGCACCTCGCCGTGGTGCGGCTGATCGCCGAGGAGTTCCGCGGGCGCTGCACGGTCATCGCCGGGGCGGGCTCCAACGACACCCGCCACGCGGTGCACCTGACCGAGCGGGTCGTCGGGTTCGGCGTGGACGCCGTCCTGAGCGTGACGCCGTACTACAACAAGCCCAACCGCCGCGGCATCAAGCGTCACTTCGAGGCAGTCGCCGCGGCCGCCGGCGGCACGCCGGTCGTGCTCTACAACATCCCCGGGCGCACGGCGGTCAACATGCCGCCCGACCTGCTGGCCGAGCTCGCGCAGATCGACGGCATCGAGGCGGTCAAGCAGGCCAACGCCGACGACCTGCAGCCGATCGACGGCCTCGCGCTGCTGGCGGGCAACGACGAGAACCTGGCCGGGGTCCTCGACCTCGGCGGGGCGGGCGGGATCTGCGTCTCCAGCCACGTGGTCGGCGACGAGATGAAGCGCCTGTTCACCGAACCCGGCCGCCGCGCGGAGATCGACGCCTCGCTGCGCGACGTCTACGCGGCGATGTTCGTCACCGCGAGCCCGGCGCCGGTCAAGGCCGCGCTCAAGCTGCTCGGCCTGCCGTCCGGGACGCTGCGCCTGCCGCTCGTGGAGTGCGACGAGGACGAGCTCGCGGTCGTGCGCGAGTGCCTCGAGCGCCACGGCCTGCTGCCCACGCCGGCCCACCCCGCAGCCGCTTGAGCGGCTCGCTGCGCGTCATGGCCCTCGGGGGCCTCGGCGAGATCGGCAAGAACATGACGGTCGTCGAGTACGAGGGCCGGATCGTGGTCGTCGACGTCGGGCTGCGCTTCCCGACGCCGGAGATGGTCGGCATCGACCTCGTGCTGCCGGACTTCTCCTACCTGCGCGAGCGCGTCGACGACATCGAGGCGATCGTCGTGACCCACGGCCACGAGGACCACCTCGGGGCGCTGCCGTGGATCCTGCGCGAGCTGGGGGAGACCAGCATCCCGATCACCTACGGCGGCCAGCTGACGGTCGCCATGGCGCGCTCGAAGCTCGACGAGCACAAGCTCCGCGAAGCCCCGCTCGAGGTCCTCCAGGCGGGCGAGGTGGCCGACGCCGGCCCGTTCGAGATCGAGATGGTGCACCTGACCCACTCGATCCCCGACGCCTGCGGCGTCGCGCTCACGACCGAGCTCGGCACGATCCTGGTCACGGGCGACTACAAGTTCGACCAGACGCCGGTCGCCGGGGCGCCGGCCGACGTCTCGCGCCTGGCCGAGCTCGGCCGCGAAGGGCTGCTGCTGCTGTGCGGCGACTCGACCAACGCCGACCGCCCCGGGATGTCGATCAGCGAGTCGACGATCGGCCCCAACCTGCGCGCGCTGTTCGGCCGCGCGCGCGGCCGGATCGTCGTGACGAGCTTCGCGTCGAACATCCACCGCGTGCAGCAGGTCATCGACGCCGCCGCGGCCAACGGCCGCAAGGTCGCGCTGATCGGCCGCTCGATGAAGAAGAACGTCAACATCGGCCGCTCGCTCGGGCACATCAACGCGCCCGAGGGGATCCTGATCCAGCCCCGCGAGATCGACCAGTTCCCCGACGACAAGGTCGTCGTCATCTCCACGGGATCCCAGGGCGAGCCGCTGTCGGCGCTGCGGCGGATGGCCTACCGCGACCACCCGGCGGTCGAGCTGCGCGAGGGCGACACCGTCGTCTTCAGCGCGACGCCGATCCCGGGCAACGAGCGCTCGGTCAACGAGGTCATCGACCGCCTGCACCGCGTCGGCTGCGAGGTCGTCACGGCGCGCGACGCCCCGATCCACGCCTCCGGCCACGGGTACCAGGAGGAGATCAAGCTGATGCTCAACCTGACCCATCCGCGCTACGTCATGCCGATCCACGGCGACTTCCAGCGCCTGCGGCTGCACTCCCAGCTCGCGCAGGCGGTCGGCGTGCCCGCGGAGAACGTCTTCGCGCTCGAGAACGGCCTGCCGCTCGAGATCGACGCCCGCGGCGCGCGCGTGGGGCAGCAGCAGACGGCCGGCATGGTGTTCGTCGACGGCGTCGAGATCGGCGACGTCGCCGACGTCGCCCTGCGCGACCGCCGCATGCTGTCGGCGGACGGCATCTTCATCATCGTCGCGACGGTCTCCGAGCAGGACGGGTCGAGCGTCGTCCCGCCCGAGGTCATGGCGCGCGGAGTCCCGTTCATCTCCGGCGAGAACGACGCCTTCCTCGACGAGCTGCGCGACGCCGTCGAGGACTCCCTCGACCGCGGCGCCGCCGAGCACATCACCGAGATCGAGGTCCTCCAGCAGATGCTGCACGACGACCTCGGCGCCTTCATCTACGACAAGCTCAAGCGCCGGCCGATGGTGCTGCCGGTCGTGGTCGAGGTCTGAGGGCCGCTCAGCCCGCCGCCATCCGCGAGCGGCGGCGCTGCGTGACGACAAGGCCCGCGAGCACGAGCGCGCCGACGCCGCCGGCCGCCGTCAGGTAGGCCACGGGCGGAGAGGCGAGCGTAGTCAGGACGCCGCCGAGCAGGTAGCCGACCCCCGGCACCGCGGCGCCGATGCTCTCGAGCAGCCCGGAGACGCGGGCCTGCAGATCCGCAGGCGTCGCCTCCTGCAGCAGCGTCATGACCGCGACCCACTGGATGCCGTTGCCGAACCCGCCGACGAGGGCGAACGCGCAGGCGGCCGGGAGCGAGCGCACGACGCCCATGCCGGCGTAGGCGACCCCGATGAGCGCGGTCGAGCCGAGGACGAGCAGGGCCGCCGAGCCGCGGCGGATGCGCACGTAGGTGAGGCCGCCGACGAGGATCCCGGCGCTCCACGTCGCCAGCAGCGCGCCGAACCCCGCGCTGCCCGCTTCGAGCGTCTCCGTCGCGTAGACGACCTCGATCGGGATGACGATCGTGAAGAACAGCAGCGCCAGCGCCTGCCACGCCAGCAGCGCCCGGATGGTCGGCGCGCCGCGGACGTAGGCGAGGCCGCCGCGCAGCCGGGCCAGGAAGGGGTCGCGCTCCTCGGGAGCGCGCGGGAGGTCGCGCGATGCGGCGAGCAGGATCGCGATCAGCAGGAACGACACGGCGTCGAGCAGCAGCGCCGTCCGGAGGCTCGCCGCCGACACGAGCAGGCCGCCGGCGGCGAGCCCGGTGACCGACGCCAGACCGAACGCGACGTTCATCAGCGCGTTGCCCTCGCGCAGCAGGCCGCGCGGCGCGAGGATCGCGGCGACCGCGCCGCGGCTGATGCCACGGCCGGCCAGGGCCAGCGTCCCGTCGACCGCACCGAGCAGGATGACCAGGACCAGCGAGAAGCTCTCGACCTGCAGGCTCAGCAGCAGGAACGTCAGCGCCTCGGCCACGTACAGGCCGGGGAGCACGCCGCGCACGGGCAACTGGTCGACCCGCGCCGTCACCGCCGGCGCGAGGAACGCGGGCAGGAACTTCGTGCCGATGAAGAAGGCGGCGGTCGCGAGCGCGTCGCCCGTTCGGTCGAAGACGAGCACCGACAGCGCGACGAGGCCGATCGAGTCGCCGATCTCGTTGACGGTGTACGACAGCAGCAGCCGGGCGAAGCCCGGTGCCCGCAGGGGTGCCCCCAGGCCTCTCATCCGCGCGCCAGGGTACCGACCGCTCAGGCGGATTGACGCATAGCGGGCCGGCGGCGGGGGCTGCCGGCCGCCTTTTTCCCCGCGCAGGCCTAACGTCCGCGGGGTCTGCTGCCGATACGGGAGGCGTGAGAAGGCGCAACCTTCTGCTCGTCGGCGTCTACAGCGTCCTCGCGGCCGGCAGCGTCGCCGGAGCCGTCCTGACGTCGACCGCCGAGGACTGGCGCCCGATCTGGCTGGCCGGGGCGCTGTTCACCCTCGCCATGATCAGCGACGCGCTGGCGCTCCGGATCCGCACGCTGCGGATCTCCGGGTCGTTCTCGGCGCTCGTGCTGGCGATGGTCCTGATGGGCCCCGCGCCGGCGGTCGCCATCGCGGTCGCCGTGATCTGCGTCGACGCCGTCCGCTCGCGCCCGAAGCCGCGCAAGCTGCTGGCCAACTTCGCCTGCTACGCGACGTTCCCGCTGGTCGGCGGCCTGCTGGCGCGGGCGCTCGAGCCCGCGGCGAACGAGCCGGCGGCGTTCGCGAGCATGGTGATGATCGTCTTCTTCGCGATGATCTTCCTGAACTTCTCGCTGATCTACGTCGACTATGCCGGCACGACCGGCGCCAGCTGGGTCACCGGCTTCCGGACGGTCTTCCTGCCCGTGCTGCCGGCCGAGTGCGCGACGGCGCTGCTGACGGCGGCGCTGGCCACGATCGGCAAGGGCACAGGCCCGGGCACGGTCGCGGTGCTGGCCGCCGTGATCCTGATCGTCCAGTACCTCCTGCGGTTCGCGCTGGAGGCGATGGAGCGCGGGGACCAGCTCGAGATGCGCAACCGCCAGCTGGCGTCGCTGCAGGTCGGGCTGATCAGCACCACGCTGAAGACGCTGGCGCTGCGCGACCACATGACCGCCCGCCACTCCGCCGCCGTGGCGCGCTACTCGCGGGCGATGGCCGAGGCCCTCGGGCTCGACGAGCAGCAGGTCGACCTGATCCACACCGCCGCGCTCTTCCACGACGTCGGGAAGTTCATCTTCCCGGATTCCATCCTGCTCGCCGAGACGAAGCTCACCGACGCCGAGTTCGCGATCGTCAAGCGTCACCCGGTGGTCGGCGCCGACCTGATCCGCGAGATCGACGGCTACGGCCCCGTCGCCGACATCGTCCGCTCCCACCACGAGCGGATCGACGGCCGCGGCTACCCGGACGGCCTCAGCGCGCAGGAGATCCCGCTGGGCTCGCGGATCATCGCCGTCGCCGACGTCTACGACGTCATCACGGCGCGCGACACGTACCGCAAGCCGGTCACCATCAGCGAGGCGTTCTCCGAGCTGCGCCGCAGCGCGGACAGCCAGCTCGACCGCGACCTCGTCGAGCTGTTCATCGACCTGGTCGAGACGCGCGGCGTCCGCTTCCGCCACTCGACCGCCCACGACTTCG
Source organism: Solirubrobacteraceae bacterium (assembly GCA_035540675.1). Classification (GTDB taxonomy): domain Bacteria; phylum Actinomycetota; class Thermoleophilia; order Solirubrobacterales; family Solirubrobacteraceae; genus DATLGB01. Next base: position 5,428 of record DATLGB010000041.1, read on the forward strand.
AGGCCGAGCTCGCGCTCGAGCGGCGCGTCCACGACTACGCCGCGCCGCTTCCCGCCGCCGCCTGAGAAAAAGGGCTAAAGGTCGCGCCGGCCGCTGCCGATAGAGGCCATGAAACGACGAAAGGCGCCGCATTCAGCGACGCCCTTCGGAACTGAAGTAGTCGGCTATACGAGCCTTAGTGCTTGAAGCCCATGTGAAGGTCCCCCTGCTTGGGATACCGCGACGGGTGCTGCAACACCCTTCACGGACCGTGTTGTCTGGTCAGCAACTGCACACACGGTAACGGGGGGGACACGCCGATTCCATCGCGTCCCTCGCCCTCGATCCTCGCTTCGGGGGCTCGGCGCACCCGAAAGCGTCCGTTTTCCGCTCTAGAACACGCGTCCAGACCAAATAGCGGCAACGCGCCAACTTCGTCCAGAAGTGGTTTCGGGACTAAAGTTTCAGCGCGGCGACGTCGTCGGCCCGCGCGCGGACGTGCGCCGGCAGCCGTACGACGAACCGCGCACCGGAGCCCTCACGCCCCTCCAGCGTCACGCTGCCGCCGTGCGTCGCCGCCACCGCACGGACGATCGAAAGGCCAAGTCCGCTCGAGCCGGCCCGATCGGCCCCGCCGCGCACGAAGCGCTCGAACACGCGCTCCGCCAGCTCCGGAGGCACGCCGGGGCCCTCGTCCTCGACGACGAGCACGACCTGCTCGCCCTCGGCACGGACACTGCAGCGCACCGGGGTCCCGGGGGCGGTGTGGCGAACCGCGTTCTCCATCAGGTTGAGCACGAGCCGGTGCAGCTCGTCGCGGGCGCCGTCGACGACCGCGCCGGGCGTCGCGTCCACCGACAGCTCGTGATCGGCCGCCACGGGCTCGAGCTCGGCCGCCGCCTCCACGACGACCGCCGCCAGGTCGACGGGCGCGTGCGGCGCCGCGCGACCGGCGTCGGCTCGCGCGAGCAGGAGCAGGTCGGCGACGAGCCGCCGCATCCGGCGCGTCGAGCGCAGCGCCGAGGCGGCGGTGTCGCGCTGCTCGCCGGCCAGCTCCTCCTCGAGCAGCTCGAGGTTGGCCAGCACCGACGTGAGCGGCGTGCGCAGCTCGTGCGAGGCGTCGGCGACGAACTCGCGCTGGCGCGCGAGCGCCGACTCCGTCTCGGCGCGGGCGGCATCGAGCGAGCGCAGCATGTGCTCGAGCGTGTCGGCCAGCTCGGCGACCTCGTCGTGCGCCGGCGGCTTGGGCAGGCGGATCGACGGGTCGCGGGTGCGCGCGATCGTGCGCGCTGCCTCGGTGAGGCTCGCGATCGGGTCCATGGCCCGCCGTGCGGTGGCCAGCCCGGCGAGCAGCGCCAGCGCGGCGCTGCCGAGCACGCCGAGCGCGAGGAAGAAGCGCACGCGGGCGGCGTTCGCGTCGACCTGGGAGAGCTCGCGGGCGTACTGGACGTACACGCCGCGCGGCGCGGCGCCGACGACGAACAGCGGGCGCGTCTCGACCAGGTAGCCGTCGACCTCGCTCGTGCGCGCGATCGGCGGGCCGAAGTAGGGGGCGCCGCGCGACTTCCAGCCGGGCACGGCGGTGCCGTCGAGCGTCACCACGCGCACCGCGGCGCCCTCGGAGCGGGCGTAGTCGGTCGGGTCGGGGCACGTCCCCGACGTGCACACGAGGCGGTTGGCCTCGAGGTCGACGCGCAGCCGCAGGTTGGCCTGCAGGTCGTCGGCGGCGGCGGCGACCTGCCGGCGGAAGTCGTCGTGCAGCTGGCGGTCGGTCAGCACGCCGATGATGGCGGCGAAGCCGCACAGGATGACCAGCGTCAGCGCCGCGGAGCCGCCGGCGAGCCGCCAGCGGATCGGCAGGCGCCTATACGCGGAGGACGTAGCCCGCGCCGCGGACCGTATGGAGGAGTCGAGGCTCGCCACCGGCTTCGAGCTTCCTGCGGAGGTTGGACACGAAGACCTCGATGGTGTTCGTGATGGAGAACGGGTCGTAGCCCCAGACCTCGTCGAGCAGCCGCTGGCGGGAGATCACCAGCCGCTCGTTGCGCATGAGGTACTCGAGCAGCTCGAACTCGCGCTGCGTGAGCTCGACGCGGCGCTCGCCGCGGAACACCTCGTGGGTGTCGGGGTTGAGCGTGAGGTCGCCCACGGTCAACGGCGCCATCCCGCGCGGCGGCCGCCGCCGCAGCAGCGCCCGCAGCCGCGCCAGCAGCTCCTGGCGCTCGAACGGCTTGACCAGGTAGTCGTCGGCGCCGGTGTCGAGCCCTTCGACGCGCGACTCGAGCGCGTCGCGCGCCGTCAGCATCAGGATCGGGACGTCCTCGCCCTCCTCGCGCAGCCGCTTGGCCACCTCGATGCCGTCCAGCCGCGGCAGCCCGAGGTCGAGGATCATCAGGTCCGGCAGATAGGCGTGGAAGTCGTCGAGCGCCTGCACGCCGTCGCCGGCGACGCGAACGTCGTAGCCCTCCAGGCGCAGGGAGCGCTGGAGCACCTGGGCGATGTCGCTGTCGTCCTCGACGACGAGGACGCGGGGCGGGCGGTCGTCCATCCGGACCCATGGTATGGCGGCGCCCGCACTTTCCGGGCAGTTTTCAGGGCGCCTTTAGGGGGCGGCAGGGTCCGCGCGCCCGGCGTCGAAGGGGCGAGGGTCATGGCTTCCCGCACGCGCGCCCAACCGTCCCGCCGCAAGCCCGCCGCCCGCCCCGCCCCCAAGCGGGCGCGCAAGCCGCCGGCCCGGGCGCCGCGCCTCGAGCAGCGCCACCTCGACCTGGTCGGGCTCGCGCTGATCGCGTGCGCCGTCTTCTTCGCCTTCGTCGTATGGCTGCGGTGGGACGGCGGTCGCCTCGGCGCCGGCGCCGTCGAGGGGCTGCGCCTGCTCGTCGGCGAGCTCCATCACGTGGCTCCGATCGCCCTCACGGCGGCCGGAGCCCTGCTGATCATGCGGCCGGTGCTGCCGGCGGTGAAGCCGATCCGGGCCGGCGGCATCTGCCTGCTGCTCGCGCTGGCGCTCGCGCTGGCCGCGGGCACCGCCGGGCTCGGGCCGGGCGGCCTGCGCGCCGGGGACTTCGACCCGCAGTTCGGACGCGAGCACGGCGGGGTGCTCGGCGAGGCGCTGTTCTACGCGATCTCGACGCTGCTGGGCACCGTGGGCGCGCACATCGTCGCGGTGTTCGCCTTCGTCGCCGCCGTGCTGATCCTGACCGGCGCCTCGATCGCCGGGGTCGTGCGTGCCACGAGCGAGTCGGTGACGACGAGCACGCGGCGCGTGCGCGAGGGAGCCACGGAGGTCACGCACGCCGTGCGCCGCCGCCGCGTCTCCGACGAGCTCGACACGCTCGAGCGCCAGCCGGCGCGGGTCAGCCGCCCGCGGCTTCCGGATCCCGAGCCGCTGGACGAGCTCCCGGTCCACGAGTTCTGGCCCGAGGAGCCGGTGGGAGAGCCGGGCGAGGACCCGCTGGAGCTGACGGCCGTGGCGGCGGAGGCGCCCGAGGCGGACGTGCTCGACGACGAGCCCGAGACGGTCGAGCAGACGCTGGCCGAGGACGAGGAGCAGCCGGGGGTCGAGAAGGTCCAGCCGACGCAGCTCGACCTCACGCCGCAGGGCCGCCTGCGCGCGTCGGTGACCGACGACCCGGGGTTCGAGTGGCGCCTGCCGCCGGCCGGCGACCTCAAGCGCTCCAGCGAGCTGGCGAACCGTCCCGACACGGCGGGACAGGAGAAGGTGGCGTCGGCGCTCGTGGAGGCGCTGGGCCACTTCGGCGTGGAGGCGAAGGTCATCGGCATGGTCGCCGGGCCGCACATCACCCGCTACGAGCTGCGCCTGGCGCCCGGCACGAAGGTCGGCAAGGTCGCCCAGCTCAAGGACGACCTCGCGTACGCGCTCGCCGCGTCCGACATCCGCGTGCTGGCGCCGATCCCGGGCAAGCAGGCCGTCGGCGTCGAGGTCCCGAACGCCCGCCGCCGGATCGTCCACCTCGGCGACGTGCTCTCGGCGCCGCCCGAGGGCTGGTCGCCGCTGACGGTGTGGCTGGGCAAGGACGTCGCCGGCCGCGCGATCGGCGCCGACCTCGCGAAGATGCCGCACCTGCTCGTCGCGGGCACCACCGGGGCCGGCAAGTCGGGCTGCGTCAACGCGATGCTCTCGAGCATCCTGCTGCACGCGACGCCGCACGAGGTGCGGATGGTGCTCGTCGACCCCAAGCAGGTCGAGCTCAACCACTACGAGTCGATCCCGCACCTGCTCACGCCGGTGATCACGTCGCCGCGCAAGGCCGCGACCGCGCTGCAGAACCTCGTGCGCGAGATGGAGTCGCGCTACTCCCAGATGTCGCTCGCGCGCACGCGCTCCCTCGTCGAGCTCAACAAGGTGCGCGCCGGGCGCGGCGAGGCGCCGCTGCCCTACATCCTGTGCGTCATCGACGAGCTGGCGGACCTGATGATGGTCGCGCCCGCCGACGTCGAGGACTCGATCATCCGCATCGCCCAGAAGGCGCGCGCCGTGGGCATCCACATGGTCCTGGCCACCCAGTCGCCGCGGGTGGACGTCATCACCGGCATGATCAAGGCCAACGTCCCGTCGCGGATCGCCTTCGCGGTGTCGTCGCAGACCGACTCCCGCGTGATCCTCGACCAGAACGGGGCGGAGGGGCTGCTCGGCCAGGGCGACATGCTGTTCTCGCCCGTCGGGTCGTCGCGCCTGCAGCGCATCCAGGGCGCCTACGTCGACGAGGAGGAGATCCTGTCGCTCACGGACGCGTGGCGGCGCCAGGGCGAGCCCGAGTTCCACGAGGAGCTGCTCGAGGAGGCCGAGGAGGAGCCGGCCGCCGACGCCGGCGCCGACACGGACTTCGACCCCGACGACGACCCCCTGCTCGAGGACGCGATCCGTCTCGTGGCCGAGATGCAGACCGCCTCGACGTCGATGCTCCAGCGCCGGCTGCGGCTGGGCTACACGCGCGCCGGCCGCCTGATCGACATGCTGGAGCGCCGCGGCGTGATCTCGGGCTACGAGGGCTCCAAGCCGCGCCAGGTCCTGATCGGCGAGGGGGACGTGCCGCGGGTGCTCGCCAACCTTGCCGAGGCCGGCAAGCTCGCGACGGGCCCGCGGACGGTGCTCGAGGACCCGCCGGCCGATGAGCCGCCCGCGTAGCGCCGGATAGCCTTCGGGGCGCTTATGCCGGACATCGGCGACACGCTCCGGGAGACGCGGATGCGGCGGCGGATCGACATCACCGAGGTCGAGGCCGCCACCAAGATCCGCGCCAAGTACCTGCGCGCGCTCGAGAACGAGGAGTGGGACCTGCTGCCGGGGCCCACCTTCGTCAAGACGTTCCTGCGCACCTACGCGGAGTACCTCGAGCTCGACCCGAAGATCCTCGTCGAGGAGTACAAGCAGCGCTTCGACCGGCCCGGCCCGCAGGACCTGCTGCCGTTCTCGCCCCAGCGCGCCGGCCGCCGGCAGCGCCGCGCGCCGGTGATCCCGCCGGTGGCGATCGTCGCGGCCTGCGTGCTCCTGCTGATCGGCGCGCTGGCGGCGCTCGGGTCGCTCGGCGGATCGGAGGACGAGCTCGCGCCCGAGGAGGAGGTCGTGGCCACGCCGACCCCGCGGGCGCAGGAGCGCGGCCGCGAGCGCCGCGAGCGGCGGCGGCCGGCCGCGCCGACGCGCGTTCGCCTGCAGATCGTGCCCACCGGCACCGTCAACGTGTGCCTCGTGACCGGCTCGGGACGCGTCCTGATCCCGAGCCAGAACCTCGAGGCGGGCGCCTCGACGCGCACGTTCCGGGCGAAGCGGCTGCGCGTGACCTTCGGCAACGGGCAGGCCGTGATGCGCCTCGGCGGCCGGCGCGTCGACGTGCCGGACCGCACCGACGCCGTCGGGTACGACCTGCGGCCGGGGCGGGCGCCGCGCGAGCTGCCGGCCGACCAGCGGCCGACCTGCGCGTCGTGACCGCTCGCGCCGGGATCGTCGTCACGGGCACCGAGGTCCTGACCGGGATCATCGCCGACCGCAACGGGCCGTGGCTGTCGGAGCGCCTGCGCGAGCAGGGCGTCGACTGCGCGCAGATCACGATCGTCGGCGACCGGGCCGGCGACGTGCGCGCGGCGCTCGACGCCCAGGCGGCGCTGGGCGTCGACCTGATCGTGACCAGCGGCGGCCTCGGACCGACCGCCGACGACCTCACGGCGGCGGTGGTGGCCGAGTTCGCCGGGCGGCCGATGGCCCTCGACGAGGCGCTCGAGGGCCGCATCTGGACGATCCTGCAGAACTTCCGCCGCCGCTGGGGCGACATCTCCGAGGAGGCGGTGCGCGCGGCCAACCGCAAGCAGGCGGTGATCCCGGCGGGCGCGACGGTGCTCGAGCCGGTCGGCACGGCGCCGGGGCTGGTCGTCCCGCCCGCCGAGGGAAGGCGGGGACCGACGGTGCTCGTGCTGCCGGGCCCGCCGGGCGAGCTGCAGCCCATGTGGGAGACGGCGCTGGGCACCGGCGCGATGCAGGCGGCGCTGGCCAGGGCGCGCCCGCTCGAGCGGGGGATGGTGCGGCTGTTCGGGATCCCGGAGTCCGAGATCGCGCGCACGCTGCGGTCGATCGAGGGGGAGGGGGTGGCGCTCGACCGGCTCGAGATCACGACCTGCCTGCGCCGCGGCGAGATCGAGATCGCGACGGTCTTCCCGCCGGAGGCAGCCGACGTCTACGACGCCTTCCTGGATGGCCTGCGCGCCCGCCACGGCGCGACGCTGTTCTCCGAGGACGGCTCGACGATCGACGAGCAGGTGGCGGCCCTGCTGGCGGGGCCGCCCGTGCGCACCGTGGCGGCGGCGGAGTCCTGCACGGCCGGCCTGCTGGCGGGCCGGCTGACCGACCGCCCCGGGTCGTCGGCCTACGTGCTCGGGGGCCTGGTCGTCTACTCCGACGAGGCCAAGGCGCGGCTGGCCGGGGTGGAACCGGCGCTGATCGAGGCGCACGGGGCGGTCTCGCCGCAGGTGGCGGCGGCGCTCGCGGAGGGCGCCCGCGAGGCGCTCGGCGCCGACATCGGCATCGGCATCACCGGGATCGCGGGGCCGGGCGGCGGCACGGAGGAGAAGCCGGTCGGGACGGTCTGCCTGTGCGTCGCCGGAGCGGACGGCGCGCGGATCGAGCGCGCGCTGCGGCTGCCCGGCGGGCGGTCGATGGTGCGCGACCGCACGACGACGGTCGCCATGCACCTGCTGCGGCGGCTGTTGCGCGGGGAGCACGACGCCGCCGGCGCGACCGCGTGATCCGGCTCTTCGTCGCGCTCGACCTGCCGGAGGACGTGCGCGACCGGCTGCCGCCGCCGGGCGGCGACTGGCGGGCGGTGCCGCGCGAGTCGCTGCACGTGACGCTGGCCTTCCTGGGCTCGCGGCCCGAGGAGGACGCGGCGGTCGCGGCGCAGGCCGTGGCGGGCGCGCTGGCGCCGGTGGGGGAGATGGCGACCGCGCGGGCGATCGTCCTGCCGCCGCGCCGGCCGCGCGTCATGGCGGTCGAGCTCGAGGATCCGTCGCGCGGCTGCGTCGCGCTGCAGGCGGGCGTGGCGGGCGCGCTGGCGGCGGCGGGGCTGTACGAGCCGGAGCGGCGGCGGTGGCTGCCGCACGTGACGATCGGCCGCGCGCGGGGTCCGGCCGCGGGCGGCGGCGCGCTCCCCGCCGTGCCCCGGGTGGAGTTCCGGCCGCCGTCGGTGAGCCTGTACCGGTCGCACCTGGGGCGCGGGCCGGCGCGCTACGAGGCGCTGGCGAGCTTCGAGCTGCCGCCGGGGTGAGGCTGGGCGTTTTCCACGTCCACCCGCTGCGGGCGCGGGGGTGGAGGTGCTGCGTGTTCGCTCTGGGACGTTTTCCACCTCCGCCCGCCCGCCGGCGCGGGGTGGAGGTGCTTTGCGCCGCCTGCCGCTGCGCGCGCCGCGACGCAGTTCCGGCACGCTCTCGTGACGCCCGCGTCTGGACCCGTCACGCCTCGCCCGGCAGCCTCCCGTTCCGTCCGACGCCCGCTCTAGCTTGCGGCGTTCAAGCGGTACGAGACTTCAGGATCGAGGAGCCATCCCATGAGCACGACCGAGGCCGGCAAGGCCCGCGACGCCGCCCTTGCGGGGGCGCTGACCCAGATCGAGCGCCAGTTCGGCAAGGGCTCGGTCATGCGCATGGGCGACGAGGGCGCGCAGGTGCGCGTCGAGGGCATCCCGACCGGCGCGCTGTCGCTCGACCTCGCGCTGGGCATCGGCGGGATGCCGCGCGGGCGCATCGTCGAGCTCTACGGCCCGGAGTCCTCGGGCAAGACGACGCTCGTCTACCACGTGATCGCGGAGGCCCAGCGGCTCGGCGGCGTGTGCGCGTTCGTGGACGCCGAGCACGCGATGGACCCGCTGTACGCCCGCGAGATCGGCGTCGACATCGACGAGCTGCTCGTCTCCCAGCCCGACTACGGCGAGCAGGCGCTCGAGATCGCCGACATGCTGATCCGGTCGGGCGCGGTCGACATCGTCGCCATCGACTCCGTGGCGGCGCTGACGCCGCGCTCGGAGCTCGAGGGGCAGATGGGCGACCAGTCCGTCGGCCTGCAGGCGCGGATGATGTCGCAGGCGCTGCGCAAGCTCGCCGGCAACCTCAACCGCTCCAACACGCTCTGCCTGTTCACCAACCAGATCCGCGAGAAGGTCGGCGTGATGTTCGGGTCGCCCGAGACCCAGCCCGGCGGCCGCGCGCTGAAGTTCTACGCGTCGCAGCGCCTGGACATCCGGCGCATCGAGACGCTCAAGGACGGCACGGAGGCGGTCGGCAACCGCGTCCGCGTGAAGGTGGTCAAGAACAAGGTCGCGGCGCCGTTCCGCCAGGCCGAGTTCGACATCGAGTTCGGCAAGGGCATCTCGACGTCGGGCTGCATCCTCGACCTCGGCATCGAGCACAACGTCGTCACCAAGTCGGGCTCGTTCTTCTCCTACAACGACGAGCGACTCGGGCAGGGCCGCAACAACGCCAAGGCGTTCCTGGACGAGCACCAGGAGGTCGCGCGCGAGATCGAGGACAAGATCTACGCGGCGATGGGCCTCTCGCGCGATCCGCTCGCCGCGGCCCCGCCGGCCGAGGCCGAGGACGCGCCGGCCGAGGCCGAGGACGCGCCGGCGGCGCCGGTCGGGGCGGCGGCCTAGCCGCCGCGCCCGCCGGAGCGACCGCGGAACGGATGCCCGGCGAGCGGCTGGTCGCCGACCCCGAGGCGCGCCTGCAGCACGCGCGCGACCTCGCGTGGTCGGCGCTCAACCGGCGCGAGCACACCACGGCGCAGATGCGCCAGGCGCTCGAGCGCAAGCGGGTGGAGCCCGAGCTCGTGCGCGCCGTCGTCGACGAGCTCGTCGCGGGCGGCTGGCTCGACGACGCCGGCTACGCCCGGCGCTTCGCGGAGGACCGCCGGCATCTCGACGGCTGGGGCTCCGAGCGCATCGAGCGCCGCCTGCGCGCGCTCGGCGTCGACGCCGCGACGGTCGCCGAAGCGGTCGGCGCGCGCCCGGCGGGGGCGGAGGCCGAGGCGGCGCTGGAGCTGCTGCGCCGCCGCTTCCCGGTCCCGCCGGCCGACGCGCGCGAGCGCAACCGCGCCCTCGGCGTCCTCGTGCGCAAGGGCTACGAGCTCGAGCTCGCGCTCGAGGCACTGCGGCGCCACTGCGGCGCGTCCGAGTTCGACTGAGCCGCGCTCGCCCCCGCGCGACTCGACGCCGCGGGACGGTTTCTGCGTCCAGGAATCGGCCGGACGTGGACGCAGTTTTCGTTGTCCCTCACCAGCCCGTCCTCCGGGGCCCCGGCGCGCGAGCGAGGCCGCCCACGCCGCGCTCGGGCCGGACGGCGCGGCGGGCTCGTACCCGGGCGGGGGCCACCACCGCATTGCGGCGGGCGCGCGCCGGTAATACGATCCGGTCGATCGACAGCCGGTGTCCGCGCCGGCAACGGAATCCGCAGCAAATAATGCATTTTGAATCTGGAACCAGCACCCACGGCAGTGACGGCACCCACCCTGCCAACCTGCGCGCCTCCCGGCACGCCGAACCGATCACTCAAGTCCCGCTAGCCGCCATCTGACGCGGCGGCGCGCCCGCGCCGCCTTCAACAACGCTGGTCCTCGAATACGCCCCGCGCCACGCGCGGTCCGGCTGTCGATCCGACGACAAGAGAACTTCGACCGCCGCGGCCCGCTGAGGCTCCCGCGCGCGGACTGCGAAACGAGAGGGGTCGCGAGCGCTGCTGGCGGCCCGTGGGAGAGGACCGACAATGGACATCGGAACCGCGGTGATCATCCTGGTGGCGATCGTCGCGCTGGGCGGGGCGGTGTACGCCGCCGTCACGCTCACGGTGCGCCGCCTGATCGCCGCCGGCGGCGCACCGCACGGCGCGGCTGCCGAGTCGCCGGACGCCGGGCACCGCGCCGCCGCCGCCGCGGCGGCTCCGGCCGCCGCCGCCGCCGCCGCGGCGACGGAGGCGGCGGCGGAGCGGCGGACCGAGCTCGTGCGGCTCGAGGAGCGCCTGATCGCGCGCGAGGACAAGCTCGACGCGCGCGCCGCCGAGCTGGCCGAGCGCGAGAAGCGCCTCGCCGAGCGCGAGGGTTCGCTCGACCAGCTGCGCGAGGAGCGGATCCGCGCGCTCGAAGCCGCGTCCGGCATGAGCGCGGGGCAGGCGAAGTCGATGCTCCTCAAGGACCTCGAGGACAGCCTGCGACACGACGCGGCGCGGCTGGTGCGCCAGATCGAGCAGGAGACCAAGCGCGACGCCGATCGGCGGGTGCGCAACATCCTCTCGGTCGTCATGCAGCGGATGGCGGCCGGCCACGCGGCCGAGACGACCGTGTCGGTGGTCCAGCTGCCCAGCGACGACATGAAGGGCCGCATCATCGGGCGCGAGGGCCGCAACATCCGGGCGCTCGAGCACCTCACCGGCGTCGACTTCATCATCGACGACACGCCCAACGCCGTCATCCTTTCCGGCTTCGACGGCGTCCGCCGGGAGATCGCGCGCATGACGCTCGAGAAGCTGCTCTCCGACGGCCGCATCCACCCGGCGCGCATCGAGGAGACCTACTTCCAGGCGAAGTCCGAGCTCGAGGAGCACATCGTCAAGGCCGGCGAGCAGGCCGTCTTCGAAGCCAACGTCGGGCCGCTGGACCCCGAGCTCACGCGCCTGATGGGCCGGCTGCGCTACCGCACGAGCTACGGCCAGAACGTGCTCGCCCACTCCGTCGAGTGCGCGCACCTCGCGGCGATGATGGCGCAGGAGCTCGGCGCGAGCTCGAAGACGGCGCGCCGCGCCGCGCTGCTGCACGACATCGGCAAGGCGGTCTCGCACGAGATCGAGGGCCCGCACGCCCTCGTCGGCGGCGACATCGCGCGCAAGCACGGCGAGCCGGAGGCGGTGGCGCACGCGATGGAGGCCCACCACAATGAGGTCGAGCCGCAGACGGTGGAGGCGGTGATCGTGCAGGCGGCCGACGCGCTGTCGGGCGCGCGGCCGGGCGCCCGCGGCGAGTCGCTCGAGCAGTACGTCAAGCGCCTGCGCGACCTCGAGCAGATCGCCACCCGCCACGACGGCGTCGACAAGGTCTACGCGATGCAGGCCGGCCGTGAGATCCGGGTGATGATCGAGCCGGGCTCCCTGGACGACGACGGGGCCGTCCTGCTCTCGCACAAGATCGCGCGCGAGATCGAGCAGGAGCTCGAGTACCCGGGCCAGATCAAGGTCACCGTGATCCGCGAGTCGCGCGCCACCGACTACGCGCGCTGAGGCCCCTAATCTGCGGTCGGGCATGAAGACGTTCCACGTCACCACGTTCGGCTGCCAGATGAACGAGCACGACTCGGAGCGCATGAAGGGCATGCTCGAGTCGCTGGGCTACGCCGAGGTGCCCGAGCGCGGTGAGGCGGACCTGATCCTCTTCAACACCTGCTCGATCCGCGAGCGAGCCGACGAGCGCTTCGTCGGCCACCTGCGCGAGGCGGCCGCGCTCAAGCGCCGCGACCCCGAGCGGGTCATCGGCGTCGGCGGGTGCTGGGCGCAGTCGGTCAAGGAGCAGGTCTTCCGCGAGTTCCCGTTCGTGGACGTCGCGTTCGGCCCGGGCCAGGTTCACAAGCTGGCGGAGTTCCTGACCGCCGACTCGCTGACCGCGCAGGGCTTCTTCGAGTTCGAGGGCTTCACGGGGCACCTGCCGTCCAAGCGCGAGCGCGCCGTGTCGGCGTGGGTGCAGATCTCGGCCGGCTGCAACATGAAGTGCTCGTACTGCATCGTGCCGTCCACGCGCGGACGCGAGGTGTCGCGGCCGCTCGAGGAGCTCGTCGGCGAGGTGCGCGCGCTCGCCGCGGACGGCGTGCGAGAAGTGACCCTGCTCGGGCAGAACGTCAACTCGTGGGGGACGCGCCTGCGCCCGCAGCCGCGCCGCTTCGCCGAGCTGCTGGCGGCGGTGGACGCGATCGACGGCATCGACCGCATCCGCTACACGAGCCCGCACCCGGCGCACATGACCGAGGACGTCATCCGCGCCCACGCGGAGCTGCCGGCGGTGTGCGAGCACGTCCACCTGCCGCTGCAGGCCGGGTCGTCGCGCGTGCTCAAGCGGATGCGACGCACGTACGGCCGCGAGCGCTACCTCGATCGCGTCGCGCTCATCCGCGAGCACGTGCCCGACTGCGCGATCACCACGGACGTCATCGTCGGCTTCCCGGGCGAGACGGAGGCCGACTTCCGCGAGACGCTCGAGGTCTGCGAGGCGGTCGGCTTCGACGGCGCGTTCACCTTCATCTACTCCCCCCGCCGGGACACGGAGGCGGCGGAGCTCGTCGACGAGTTCATCCCGCACGAGGTCGCGGTGGAGCGCATGGAGCGCCTGGTGGAGGTCGTCCAGCGGCGCGCCCGCGAGCGTGCGCAGCGGTTCGTGGGCCGGACCCTCGAGGTCCTCGTCGAGGGCACGTCGCGCACGGATCCCTCGCGGCTCCGCGGGCGCTCACGGCACAACAAGGTCGTGAACTTCGAGGGCATCGCGCGACCGGGTGAGATCGTCCCGGTCGAGATCTCGTCGGCGACGTCGCAGACCCTCCTGGGCGAGGAGCTCCTGCTCGCCCGCGCCGTCGGCTGACGCCGGCGCTTGCAGTCCGTCCGCCCCGTCTGCGAACATACGTTCGTGATGCGGTGGAACGGGCAGACGGTCGAGGAGGATGGAGCGGCGCGGCTGCCCGGCTACGAGGAGCCGGTCGTCCGCACGTTCGACGCGCCCGAGGCCCTCGACATCCGCTTCCACGAGGTGTACGCGCGCTCGGCGCTCAACCGCGTGCCGGAGGGCGGGCGCAAGCTCCCGTTCTCGTGGACGGTCAACCCGTACCGCGGATGCAGCCATGCGTGCCTCTACTGTTTCGCGCGCCCGACGCACGAGTTCCTGGACATGAACGCGGGGCGCGACTTCGAGCGCGAGATCATCGTCAAGGTCAACGCGCCGGAGGTGCTGCGGGCCGAGCTGCGGCGGCCGTCGTGGAAGCGCCAGCACGTCGCGCTCGGGACGAACACGGACCCGTACCAGTGGGTCGAGAAGCGCTACCGGCTGACGCGGGCGATCTTCGAGGCGCTGCTGGAGGCGCGCAACCCGTGCTCGGTGCTGACCAAGTCTCCGCTGCTGCTGCGCGACGTCGACGTGTTCAAGGCGCTGTGCGAGGTGACGGAGTTCAGCGCGTGCCTGTCGATCCCGACGCTCGACGAGAAGGCGTGGCGGGACACCGAGCCGCACACGCCGAGCCCGCGCGCGCGGCTGGAGGCGGTGGCCGAGCTCAACCGGCAGGGCATCCCGACGGGGGTGCTGGTGGCGCCCGTGATGCCCGGCATCAACGACTCGCCCGAGCAGGTCCAGGCGGTGCTCGACGCCTGTGCCGAGGCCGGCGCGGTGCGCGTCGGCGGGCAGGCGCTGTTCCTGCGGGGATCGACCAAGGACGTCTTCATGGGCTTCCTGCGCGCGAAGCGGCCGGACCTCGTGCCGCTCTACGAGCGCCTGTACGGCCGCGGGGCGTACCTGCCGCGGGAGGAGAAGGCGCGCGTGGAGGCGCCGCTGCGGCGCAAGGCGGCCCACGCCAGGGCGGCGCGGGTGGCGGAGCGGTTCCGGCGCCCGCAGGCGGCGCCGGCGATGGCGGCGCCGGGGACGGTGGCCGCGGCGGCGGGGCGGGGACTGGCGGACCCGGCACCCGTGGCCGTGGAGCCGGGGCAGCCGTCGCTGTTCTGAGCCGCCGCGAGTGGCGGCGGGGCGTTCGAGTGTCGGGTTACCGCCCGATGAGGGCGGAAAGCCGACAGTCGGCGGCCCGGGCGGCGTCGCACCGGCTTGCGGGGCCGCCGGGGCGGCGTGCAGTCGTCACAGACGCGTGCCGGCGTGAAACCCGGGTACGCGAACGGTGTCGCCTGTTGACGTGATGCCGCTGTTTCGACGACTTCACCCGATGAGGGCACAGCACGGGCCGGTGCGGGCGCGGGCGCTGACCGTGCAGGCCGTGCAGGCCGCGAAGAAGGCCCGCCGCGAGCTGATCCTGCTCGTGCCGCTGACCGCCCTCGTGCTGTTCGCGTTCAGCCGCCGCGAGGGGCTGTTCGGCATCGACGAGCCGATCCGGATCGCGACCGCACTGCTGATGGTCGCGCTCGGGTGGGCGCTGGCGCGCGACCTCGGCCGGACGATCACGCCGTGGCTGTTCCGGCGGATGGACGCGGCCACCGCCGGGACGATCGGCTTTCTCATCCGGCTCGTGCTGCTGCTGCTGGCGGTCGCCGTCTCGTTGCGCGTGGCGGGCGTCCGCCCGCAGACGCTGGCCGTCGGTGGTGCCGTGTTCGCCGTCGTGTTCGGTCTCGCCGCGCAGCAGACGCTCGGCAACGTCATCGCCGGCCTGGTGCTGATCTCGGCGCAGCCGTTCCGCGTCGGCGACCGCGTCCGCCTGCAGGCCGGCGGCCTCGCCGGCCAGGTGGAGGGGGTCGTCGCCGCCCACGGCCTGCTCTACACGACGTTCGCCCAGGGCGAGGACTCGATCATGATCCCGAACAACATCGTCCTCTCCGCGGCGGTCGTCCCGCTGCGCGAGCCCGCGGGCGTGGACCTGCGCGCGCGGCTGCGGCCCGACGTGCGCCCGAGCGACATCCAGGAGGTGCTGGTCGACCGGCTCAAGACCCCGATCCGCGGGGAGCCGCACATCAGCCTCGAGGAGGTCGACGCCGACGAGGTGGTCGTGCGGATCACGGCGACACCGGAGACCAACTCCGACGGGCCGCGGCTGGCGGACGAGATCCTGGCCGCGATCGCGGTGCTGGCGCAGGAGGGATTCACCGAGGAGCGCCAGCTGCGGCGCGCGGGCACGGCCGACGGCACCCTCGCCCGCTGATCACCGCTTGACCTTCTGGCGCTCGCCCATCTGCTCGGCGATCTTCTCGCTGCCGAGCCGGCGCTGCAGCGCGCCCATCGGGCCCGGTGCGAGCGCGGAGAGCTTCGCCGTCACGCGGACGGGCGCGGGAGCGACGTCCACCTCCGCGCGGTCGCGCTCGATCGCGCGCACGACGCCGGCGGCGACGTCCTCCGGAGTGTTCATGCCGACGATCGGGGGCAGCTTGACCTCGGTGTCGGCGAACATCCCCGCGTCGCTGATGAAGCCGGGGAACACGGCCGAGACGCCGACGCCGGCCCCGCGCAGGTCCTGCCGCAGGCCGGCCGCGAACGCCCGCAGGCCGAACTTCGTCGCCGAGTAGATCGCCGACCCCGGCGGGACGACCTTCCCGGCCATCGACGAGATGAAGACCATGTGCCCCTCGCCGCGCTCGACCATCGGCGCGCCGAGCAACCGGGCGAGGACGACCGGCGCGCGCAGGTTGACCTCGAGCGCGCGGTCGATCTCGTCGACGTCGTAGTCCATGACCGCGCCGCTGCCGGGGAGCGCCGCGTTGGCCACGAGGACATCGACGTCGCCCGCCTCGGCCACCAGGCGCTCGACCTCGTCGCGCCGCGCGAGGTCGACCGCGAGCGCCTCCGCGCCCAGCTCCGCCGCGAGCGGCTCGAGCACGTCGGTTCGCCGGCCGGTCAGCACCAGGCGCGCGCCGCGCTGCGCGACGGCGCGCGCGATCGCGTGGCCGATGCCGCCGGTGGCGCCGGTGAGCAGGACGCGGCGGGAGTAGAGGTTCATGGGCCGTAGCTTGCCGGACCTCCCGCGGCCGCGCTCGCCCGGCATGATCCGCCTGTGCGCGTCGACAAGTGGCAGGCGCTGGGCAACGACTACCTCATCGTCGAGGCGGCGGCGCTGCCGTTCCCTCTGACGGCCGCGCGCGTACGGCGGCTGTGCGACCGGCACTTCGGCCCCGGCGCGGACGGAGTGCTCGAGCTCGGGCCCGCGAGCGAGCCCGGGTACGTCGCCCGGCTGCGGATCTTCAACCCGGACGGGTCGGAGGCCGAGCTGTCGGGCAACGGGGCGCGCGAGGCGATCCTGTACCTGCGGCGGTCGGGCTGGACCGACCAGGACACCTTCTCGATCGAGACGGCGGCGGGCGAGATCCGCCCGACGATCACGTCGCCGACCACCTGCCGCGTCGACATGGGGCGGGCGGCGCTGCGGTCCAGGGACTTCCCGTCCGGCGGCGACGACGGCCGCGGGGAGATCGCCGGGCTGCGGTTCCAGCACGTCTCGATCGGCAACCCGCAGTGCTCGATCCGCGTGGCCACGCCCGCGGATCTGGAGGCGCTCGACCTGGCGGCCCTCGGGCCGCCGATCGAGACCGCGCCGCTGTTCCCCAACCGCACGAACGTGTCGTTCTGGTGCGAGACCGGCCCCTCGCGGATCCGCGCGCGGATCTTCGAGCGCGGCGTGGGGGAGACGCTGTCCAGCGGCACCGGCGCCTGCGGTGCCGCCGTCGCGTACGTCCTGCGCGGCGGCGACGCGCCGGTGACGGTGCAGCTCGACGGCGGCGAGCTCGAGGTCGACGTGGGGGAGGACCTCCACGTCGACCTGACCGGGTGGGCGGTGCCGGTCTACACGGCGCAGCTCAGCGACGAGCTGGTCGCCGAGCTGGCCGCCCTCGAAGCGTGAGGCTGCTGAGCTGGAACGTCGCCCGGCGGCTCGAGAAGCTGCCGGCGCAGGCCGGCGCGGTGCTGTCGGCGCAGCCGGACGTGGTCGCGCTCCAGGAGGTCAGCGACTCCGGCGAGCCGCGCTGGATGGACGCGCTGTGGGCCGGCGGCCTCGAGCACGTGGCGGCGGCGCCGCGCATGCCCGGCCGCCACGGCGTGCTCGTGGCCGCGCGCGAGCCGCTCGCGGTCGTGCCCGGCGCGGTGGTGGCGCCGTGGCCGGAGAGCGTGCTGACCGTCGACGTCGGCGGGGTGCGGCTGCACGCGGCGCACGTCCCCAACGCACGCAACGGCTGGACGAAGGTCCGCACCCTGCAGGCGCTGCGGGCCGCCGTCGAGGGCGACGACCGGCCCCGCGCGGTCTGCGGCGACCTCAACACGCCGCGGCGCGAGAACCCGCTGGTCACCTTCGCCCGCGACTCGCGCGCGCGGCTGCGGCCGGAGCGCGGGGAGGAGTGGGACGAGGCGGAGGCCGCGCTGCTCGACGGCCGTGCCGGGCTGATCGACGCCTACCGAGCGCTGCACCCGGACGGCGCCGACCGCTCGTGGGTCTATCCGTACGGGACCGGCGGCTACCGGATCGACCACGTGCTCGTCTCGCCGGACGTCTCCGTGCGCGCCTGCCGCTACCACCACGACTGGCGCGAGGCCGGCCTGAGCGACCACTCGGCCATGGAGGCGGAGCTCGAGATCCCCTAGACGGGGACGTCGTGCGTGCGCAGCGCGTCGTTGAGCGACGTCTTGAGGTCGGTCGAGGCGCTGCGGCGCCCGATGATCAGCGCCGCGGGCAGCTGGTAGTCGCCGGCGGCGAAGGACTTCGTGCGCGTCCCGGGGACGACGACGGCACCGGGCGGCACGGCGCCGCGGTGCTCGACCGGCTCGTCGCCGGTGACGTCGATGATCGGAGTGGACGCGGTGAGTACGACGTTGGCGCCGAGCACGGCACGCGCCCCCACCCGGACGCCCTCCACGACGATGCAGCGCGACCCGAGGAACGCGCCGTCCTCGACGATCACCGGTGCCGCCTGCAGCGGCTCGAGCACCCCGCCGATGCCGACGCCGCCCGAGAGGTGCACGTCGCGCCCGATCTGCGCGCACGAGCCGACGGTGGCCCAGGTGTCCACCATCGTGCCCGACCCGACCCAGGCGCCGATGTTCACGTAGGACGGCATCATCACGACGCCGGGCGAGACGTAGGCGCCGCGGCGGGCGACCGCGGGCGGCACGACGCGCACGCCCAGCTCCCGCCAGCCCGTCTTGAGCGGGATCTTGTCGTGGTACTCGTACGGCCCGACCTCGATCGTGGCCATCTGCGCGACCCGGAAGTACAGGAGGATCGCCTGCTTGGCCCACTCGTTGACGCGCCAGCCGTCGCCGTCGGGCTCGGCCACGCGGACCTCGCCGCGGTCCAGCAGCCCGATCGCCTCCTCGACGTCGGCGGGGTCCACGTCGCCGCCGGCGTAGGCGGCCGAGATGCGCTGCGCGAGATCGGTCACGCGGCGGATGCTACGGCGGCGATCACGTCCGCCGCGCGCTCGCAGACCGACAGCTCGGGCACCAGCGCGAGGCGCGCGTAGCCGGCGCCGGGCGCGCCGAAGAACTCGCCCGGGGCCAGCACGACGCCGCGCTCGAGCAGCCGCTCGGCGACGCCGTCCGGGTCGGCCAGCCACAGGAACATCGTCGCGTCGCCGCCCACGTGCCGCAGCCCCGCGCGCTCGAGCGCCGGCAGCAGGACGTCGCGCTTGGCACGGTAGATGCCGCGCATCGCCTCGACGTGCTCCTCGTCGCCCCAGGCGGCGACGGAGGCACGCTGGACGAAGTCCTGGGGCGCGCTGCCGACGTTCGGGCGGTAGCGCTTCAGGGCGGCGACGATCGCCGGGTCTCCCGCGGCGAAGCCCGACCGGTAGCCGGGCATGGCGGAGCGCTTGGAGAGCGTGTTGAAGGCGACCACGTTCGTGCGGTCGCCGACCTGCAGCGCGGAGGCGGGCGGCTCCGCGCCGAAGTAGATCTCGCTGTAGGCCTCGTCGGAGGCCAGCACGAAGTCGTGCTCGCGGGCCAGCGCGGCGGCGCGCTCGTAGAGCTCGAGCGGCGCGACGGCGGCGGTCGGGTTGCTGGGGTAGTTCAGCCACAGCAGCCCGAGCCGCGACAGCACCTCCGGCGGCACCGCGTCGAGGTCGGGCAGGAACCCGTCCTCGGCGCGCAGGGGCAGCTCGACGACCTCCTTGCCCGCGAACAGCGCACCGCGCTCGGGCACCGGATACCCCGGGGCCGGCACCGCGACGAGGTCGCCACCGACGACCTGGGCCAGGTGGAAGATCGCCTCCTTGGACCCGTAGGTGGGGATCACCTCGCGGTCGGGATCGAGGTCGACGCCGAAGCGGCGCCCACACCAGGCGGCCACCGCCGCCCGCAGCTCGGGCAGGCCCTCGGCCAGCGGGTAGCCGTGGCGCGGCTCGAGCGCGGCCACGAGCGCGTCGCGGATGAACCGCGGCGTCTCCTCGCGCGGCTCGCCCACGCCGAAGTCGAGGATCTCCACCCCCTGGTCCGCCAGCCGCCGCTTGGCCTCGGTCAGGCGGGTGAACGGGTAGGCGCGCAGGCCCTGGAGCGTGGGCGACGGCCTCACGCCGCGTACGCCTCCAGGACGCGGTAGGCGCGCACCAGCGCCGCCACCTCGACCGACTCGTCGCGCCGGTGCGCCTGCGCCGGCGACCCCGGACCGAAGTTGACGGCGGGGATGCCCGCCGCGGTGAACTCCGCCACCGGAGTCCAGGCCTGCTTGGGGGCGACCTCGAGCCCGCCGGCCTCGATCAGCCGCCGCACCCGCTCGTCGGAGACGGTGACGGCGCCGCTGGGCGCGTTGGCGTCGATGCGCAGCTCCCCGTGACCGGCGGTCAGCTCGGCCAGGCGCGCCTCCGCCTCGGCGGGCGTGCGCCCCGGGGCGTAGCGGAAGTTCACGTGGCAGGCGGCGACCTCGGGGATCACGTTGGCCGCGATGCCGCCCTCGATCCGGGTGACCGACGCCACCTCCACGAACTCGAGCCCGTCGAACTCGTGCGGCTGCGGGCCGTGCGCGGCCAGCGCGGTCACCCCCGCGGCCGCACGCTCGATCGCGTTGTCGGCCAGCCACGGGCGCGCCGAGTGGCCGCTGCGCCCGCGGAACGTCCATGTGGCGTTGAGGTTGCCCAGGCAGCCGGCGTGGATCGCGCAGTCCGTGGGCTCCATCACGACCGCGAGCTCGCAGTCGAGCTCGGCCGGGGCGCGCTCGAGCAGCGGCGTCAGCGCGGTCTCGACGAACGACAGCTCCTCGCGCGGGAAGAACAGCGCGCCGTACGGCGCGCCCGCCAGCGCCAGCTCGATCATGACGGCCAGGCCCGCCTTCATGTCCGACGCGCCGAGGCCGTGCACGCGCTCGTCGTCGCGGCGGCCGGGGATGTTGTCCTGCGCGGGCACCGTGTCGAGGTGCCCCGCCAGGAGGACGTCGGGGCGGCTGCCGCGCGGGCGCGCCAGCAGGCAGCAGTCGCCGAGGTCGAGCACCTCGACGCCGCCATCGCGCAGCACGCCGGCGACGTGGTCGAACAGCGGGCGCTCGCCGCGCGAGGGGGAGGGGAGATCCACGAGCTCGAGCGTCCGTGCGGCCAGCCGCTCGGCGAGGGCGCTGTCGTCGCTGGCCGCCATCCCCGCCGCAGGCTACAGGCGCGCGGCGGGCGCGCCGGGCTACGCCGCGCGCCGGAAGGTGCGCTGCGAGCCGGCGCCGGCCGCTTCGAGGTACAGCAGCACGGCCATGACGCGGCGGTGCGCCGTGCCCTCCTGCGTGAGGCCGAGCTTCAGGAAGATCGAGCGCACGTGCGTCTCGACGGTCTTCGGCGACAGCACGAGCGTCTCGCAGATGCCCGTGTTGGAGAGGCCGGAGGCCATCAGCGCGAGCAGCTCGCGCTCGCGGTGGGAGAGGTGGTCGATCGGACGCGGCGCGGGGCCGCAGGCGGCGAGCGGGGTCATGCGATCACCAGGACGGCGGGGTTGTCAGGGTCGACGCGGACGGGGAGCGCGGCTCCGAGCCGGAACTCCCCGGCCGCGAGGCGGGAGACGAACTGCCGGTGCACGAGCCGCCGGCGGATCCCGTCGAGGGTCAGCTCGAGCTCGAGCTCGACCTCGGGGTCGCAGCCGCGCGCCTCGCCGGTCTCGCGCAGCCCGAGCAGCGTGGCGCTCGCCGGGCGGCCGCCGAGGGCGAGCCGCTGGTAGGTCGACACCTGGGCGAGATAGAGCTCCGAGCCGTGCGCTGTCATCCCACTGCACACCCTTTCGCGGGGGCGTGGTGCGTTCAACCCCTCTCTTTTCCCCCAGGGAACCCCTGGCCGCAGCTGACATGGGCTTGTTCTACTGTCAGTCTGAAGAATGGAGCTCGGGGGACTCGCCGCGGAGCCGGTTCCGCGCGTCGTTGGGCGCGACGCGGAGCTGGCCGTGCTCGACGCGCACCTGGCGGCCGCCTGCGCGGGCGCGGGCCGGTTCGTCGTCCTCGAGGGCCCGGCGGGCATCGGGAAGTCGGCGCTGCTCGCGGCGGTGCGGACCGGCGCCGGCCGCCACGGGGCGCGCTGGCTGCACGCCGTGGGCTCGGAGCTCGAGGGCGACTTCGCGTTCGGCGTCGTGCGGCAGCTGCTCGAGCCGGTGGCGGCGCATGGCGACCCGGATCTGCTCAGCGGCGCCGCCGGTCTCGCGCGCACCGCCTTCGAGGCCCCGGACGCGGCGCCCGCCGCCGACCTCGGGTTCGGCGTGCTGCACGGCCTGTTCTGGCTCGTCGCCAACCTCGCCGAGCGCGGCCCGGTCGTGATCTGCGTCGACGACGTCCAGTGGGCGGACGCGCCGTCACTGCGGTTCCTGGACTACCTGGCGCTGCGGCTCGAGGGCCTGCCGGTGCTCGGGGCGCTGGCGGCGCGGGCGGGGGAGGCGACGCTGACCGTCGGGCCGATCGCCCGGCTGCTCGGGCACCCCGACGTGCACGAGCTCGAGGTGGGCCCGCTCGACTCCGGCGCCGTCGCCGCGCTCGTGCGCGCCGAGCTGGGGGCGGAGGCGCCGGAGCCGGTGGTGACGGCCTGCCACGAGGTCACGGGCGGCAACCCCTTCCTGGTGCGCGAGCTGGCGGGCGAGCTGCGGCGCGGCGGCGCGCCCGCGGACCCGGCGCTGCTGCGGCAACTGGCGCCGCCCGCGATCGTGCGGTCGCTGCGCCTGCGCCTCGAGGCGCTGCACCCCGACGCGGTCGCGCTGGCAGGCGCCCTCGCGGTGCTCGGCGACGAGACCGCCGTCTCGGCGGCCGCCGACCTGGCCGGGCTCGACCCGCTCGGCGCCGAGGCGGCGGCGGAGCTGCTGGCGGATGCGGGGATCCTCGCCCGGGGACGGCCGCTGCGCTTCGTGCATCCGGTGGTACGGAGCGCGGCGCGGGAGAGCGTGCCGGCGCCGGACCGCGACCGCCTGCACCGCCGGGCCGCCGCCATCGCGGCGGCCGCTCCCGACGGGCTCGACGCCGCGGCCGGGCACCTGCTCGCGGTCGCGGCGGCGGGCGACGCGGCGGCCGTCGACCTGCTGCGGCGGGCGGCCGCGGTGGCGCGGCGGCGCGGGGCGGCCGACGTCGCGGCACGCTACCTGCGGCGGGCGCTGGCCGAGCCGCCGCCGGCGGAGGACCACGCGGCCGTCCTCGTCGAGCTGGCCGGGGCGGGAGGGCTCGCGGGCGACCCCGACGCGGCGGTCTTCGCCGAGCGCGCGATCGCCGAGGCCGCCGACCCGCAGCTGCGCCTGACTGCCGCCACCGAGGCGGCCGTCCTGCGCACCGTCGCCGGCCGCTACGACGAGGCGGCCGCCGTGCTGGCGGCGGCGCTGGCGGCGCCGGGGCTGCCCGTGCGCCGTCGCACCGCAGCCGAGGCGCTCCTGCTCCTGCTCGCCGTGCAGTCGGCCGGGGCGCGCCGCGACCATCGCGGGCGCGTGGACGCCGTGGTGGAGCGGGCGGAGGAGCTGGGGGCCGACGCCCCGGCGCCGCTGCTCGTGCTCGCGGGCTTCGAGCGCACCCTGGTGCGCGGCGAGCCGGCGCGCGGCGCCGACCTGGTCCAGACGGCCATCGCGGGCGGGCGGCTGCTGCGCGAGACCACGGCGGACTCGCCCTTCCCGTTCATCGCCGCCACCGCGCTGATCGTCGCCGGCCGCTACGACGTGGCCGAGGCGACGCTCCGCGACCTCGCCGCGGAGGCGGCGCGCGAGGGCTCGCTGCGCGCGTTCGGCGCGGCGACGGGGCAGCGCGGGCTGTGCCGCTTCCGCGCCGGGCGCCTGGCCGCCGCCGAGGCCGACGCCCGCGCCGCCCTCGACACGCCCCGCCCGTCCCTGGTGCAGCTCGGCATGGCCGGCGTCGTCCTGTCCGGCGTGCTCATCGAGCGCGGCGAGCTCGATGCGGCCGAGGCCGCGCTCGCTGCGGTGCCCGCCGATGCCGTCCGGGCCGACACGCACCCCGGCGTCGTCGTGATCGAGGCGCGCGTGCGCCTGCGCCTCGCGCAGGGGCGCTGGCGCGAGGCGCTCGTCGACCTCGAGGCGTGCGCGGAGTGGGAGCGGCGCTTCGACGTGCGCGACGGCGGCTGGGTCTGCTGGCGCTCGCTGGCGGCGGAGGCGCGGCTGGCGGCGGGCGAGGCCGAGCACGCGCGGGCGCTGGCCGAGGAGGGGCTCGAGCTCGCGCGCCGGCTGGGCATCCCGCGGGCGCTGGGGCAGGCGCTGCGGATCGCGGCCCGGGCGGCGCCCGACCCGGAGCGGCGGCTGGCGCTGCTCGAGGAGGCCGTCGACGTCCTCGGCCGGGGCGGCGTGGCGGTCGAGCACGCGCGCGCGGCCGCCGCGCTGGGCGCAGAGCACGCGGCGGCGCGGCGTGCCGACGCGGCCCGGGCAACGCTCGGGGAGGCGCTCGATCTGGCCGGTCGCTGCGGCGCCACGCGCCTCGAGCAGGCGGCGCGCGACGCGCTGATCGCGCTCGGCGCGCGCCCGCGCCGCAGCCGCGCGACCGGCGCCGCGGCGCTCACCCCCGCGGAGCGGCGGGTGGCCGAGCTGGCGGCCGGCGGCGCGTCCAACCGGGACATCGCCGAGCAGCTGTTCCTGACCGCCAAGACCGTCGAGAACCACCTGACGAGCACCTACCGCAAGCTCGGCATCGCCTCGCGCACGCAGCTCGCGCAGCGCCTGGGCTGACCTACACTGGACCCGGATGCAGCGCAGCCGCAACGGCCGCACCTCCCAGTCGCGCTACAGCCCCGCGCCGGGCGAGGGTCGCGCGCGCCAGCGCGCGTTCGTGGTCAGCGTCACGCCGGAGGGCGACGACGTCTCCGAGCTCAAGGAGCTGCTGCGGACGGCCGGGGTCGCCACGGTGGGCGAGCTCGTCCAGCACCGCGACAAGCCGCACCCGAACCTCTACCTGGGGCCGGGCAAGGTCGACGAGCTCAAGCCGCTGCTCGGCCGCCACGACGCCAACCTGGTGGTCGCCGACGACGAGCTCACGCCGCGCCAGCAGCGCAACCTCGAGCAGCAGCTCGACATGCCCGTGCTCGACCGCACCGCCGTGATCCTCGACATCTTCGCCGACCACGCCCACACGGCCGAGGGCAAGCTCCAGGTCGAGCTGGCCCAGCTGGAGTACAACCTCGCCCGCATGCGCGGCCTGTGGACGCACCTCGAGCGTCTCGGCGGCGGCATCGGCACCCGTGGCCCGGGCGAGACGCAGATCGAAACCGACCGCCGGCTCGCGCGCGATCGCATCGCCGCGCTGCGCCGCCGGCTCGAGGAGGTCAAGTCCACCCGCTCGGTCATGCGCGCCGAGCGCGAGCGCGCGCACCTGCCGAGCGTGGCGCTGGCCGGCTACACCAACGCCGGCAAGTCGACGCTGCTCAACGCCCTGACGGGCGCGGAGGTCTCGGTTCGCGACCGCCTGTTCCACACGCTCGACCCGACGACGCGGACGCTGCGCATGGAGGGCCGGACGTACCTGCTGACCGACACCGTCGGCTTCATCCGCAAGCTCCCGCACCAGCTCGTCGAGGCGTTCGCCGCCACGCTGGAGGAGACGATCCGCGCCGACCTCGTGCTGCACGTGGTCGACGCGAGCGCCGACGAGGACGACATGGCGGACATGATGCGTGCGGTCGAGGACGTGCTGGAGGAGATCGGTGCCGGCGAGCAGCCGCGGCTGCTCGTGCTCAACAAGGCGGACGCGCTCGACGAGGAGCGCCGCCGCGAGCTGTCCTTCCGCCACCCCGACGGCGTGATCGTGTCGGCGCTGACCGGCGAGGGCCTCGAGGAGCTCGGCGAGCGGATCGCGCACGAGTTCGAGAAGGCGCTCGTCGACGTCGACCTGCTCGTCCCGTTCAGCGAGGGCGGGACGCTCTCCGAGCTGCATCACCTCGCGGGCGACCTCGAGCGCACCGACACGGCGGAGGGCGTGCGAGTGGCCGTCCGCTTGCCGCGCGCCGTGGCGGCGCGCTTCGACCGCTACGCCGTCAACGGCAGCGGCAGCACGGCCTAGCGGTCGTCGCCGGAGCCCTGCAGCACCGCGCGGCGCTGGCGCGACAGCAGCTTCTCGAGGTTGTCGGCGGCGACCGCGTCGAGGTCGAGGCCGGCCTCGGTGGCGACCTGGGCGACGTACCAGAGGACGTCGCCGAGCTCCTTCGCCAGTGCCGCCCGCCGCTCGTCGGACAGCACGCCGGCGTCGTCGCGGAGCATCTTCTTGACCTTCTCGGCGACCTCGCCCGCCTCGCCGCACAGCCCGAGCGTGGGGTAGAGGAGGTTGTCGCCGGCGCCGGGGTAGACGGCGGTCGCGCGCGACCGCTCCTGGTAGTGCGAGAGCTCCATCGTCAGCCAACCTACCGTCGGCGGCTGACATCCCCGCTCAGGAACCCCGCTCGCAGCGCCGTTATCTCCCTCGTGCGCCGCCACGCCGTCCCGCTCCTCGCGCTGCTCGCCTGCCTGCTCGCGGCCGCCCCCGCCGGGGCCGCCAAGCTGCTGCCGCCCAAGGGCGCGGTGCTGCAGGGCGTGAGCGGCTCGACGTCGCCCGAGCCGTTCCGCACCGAGGCCCGCGCCAGCCTCGGCGTCTTCGGGGTGTTCGTGGCCTGGAACTCGCTCGGCGACTACGTCTTCCGCAGCACGGACGCCGCGGCCGGCCGCCTGATGCTGCACGTCTCCACCGCGCGCGGCCAGCACCTGCCGGAGACGATCACGCCGCTGGAGATCGCGCGCGGACGCGGCGACGCCTACCTGCTGCGCATCAACCGGGCGATCGCGGCCTGGGGGCGGCCCACGTACGTGCGGCTGCTGGCCGAGATGAACCAGGCGGACAACGCCTACGCCGGCTTCGACCACTCCGGCCGTTCGCGCGGGCGCTCGCACGCGCCGCGCACCTTCCGCCAGGCCTGGCGGCGGGCGGCGCTGATCCTGCGCGGCGGGCCGCTGGCGCGCATCGACGCGCGCCTGCGGAGGCTCGGGCTGCCGCCGGTCGCCGGGGCGCCAGGCGACCTGCCGCGCCCGCGGCTGGCGATGGTGTGGGTCCCGCAGACGCGGGGCACGCCGGACATCCGGGCCAACATGCCGGCCGCCTACTGGCCCGGCCGGCGCTACGTCGACTGGGTCGGGACCGACTTCTACAGCCGCTATCCGAACTTCCACTGGCTCGAGCAGTTCTACGACCGCTTCGGCGGCAAGCCGTTCGCGTTCGGCGAGTGGGCGCTCTGGGGGCGCGACGACCCGGCGTTCGTGCGCCGGCTGTTCCGCTGGGTGCGGACGCACCGGCGGGTGCGGATGATGCTCTACAACCAGGGCGCCCAGGCCGGCGGGCCGTTCCGGCTGAGCCGGTACCCGCGGGCGCGCGGCGAGCTGCGCCGCCAGCTCCGGCGCCACCGCTGAACGGCGCTTCTATAGGAGGCCGCGGGCCTGCAGGAAGCCGCGGGCGACGTCGGCCGGGCGGCGGCCCTCGACGACCACCGCCGCGTTGAGGCGCCGCATCGCGTCGTTGGTGAGCTCGGCGGAGACGGCGTCGAGGGTGGCCACGAACTCCGGGCCCTGCTCCTGCAGCACCCGGCGGTCGACCACCGGCACGAGGTTCTGAAAGCCGAACACGCCCTCCGGGTCCTCGAGCACGACGTACCGCCCGCTGGCGAGCTGGCCGTCGGTGGTGAACACGTCGGCGGCCTGGATGCGGTCGGCGTCCAGCGCCTCGTACACCGACCCGATCGGCAGCGCCTTGAAGCGCATCTCGCGCAGCCCGTAGGCGGCGCGCAGGCCGCGCAGGCCCGCGAAGCGCGTCCGGAACTCGGGCGCGGCGCCGAGCGTGACGCGCGCGCCGAGCGGGCGGAGGTCGTGCATCGTGCGCAGGCCGCCCTGGGCACGGGAGAACCGCTTGGTCACCGCGACGGCGTCGCGGTCCTCGAACGGCGTCGGCGTGAGCAGCGCGAAGCCCTCGCCGGCCATGAAGCGCGAGGCCTCCAGGAAGGTCGCGCGCGCGCTGCCGGGGGTCGCGGCGCGGCCGGCGACGACCGACAGGATGGTGCCCGTGTACTCGGGGTAGATGTCGATCACGCCGCTGGTGAGCGCGCGGTAGGTCACCTCGGTCGAGCCGATGTCCGACTTCAGCACGACGCGCCAGCCGCGCGCGCGCAGGGCCTGGGCGTAGAGCTCGCCGAGGATGTACTGCTCGGCGAAGTTCTTGGTCCCGAACGTCACGACGGGCCGGCCGCGGCCCGGCTGTGCGTCGTCGCTGCCCGCGCGCGGGACGTCGTCGTCGCGACCGCCGCAGCCGGCGCCGAGCAGGACGATCGCCAGCGCGAGGGCGAGCGCCCGGATCCGTCTGCCGTCCATCGCCGCGACCCTACCGCGCGGCGAGGCGGGCAGCGACGTGCGCGGCGTCCTCCAGCGCGTCGTCGAGCGGCTCGAGCCGCCCCGGCTCGAGGTCGAGGGCCGTGGCGATCAGCCAGTCGGCGAACCACGCGTTCTTGGGCAGCAGCGGGCCGTGCAGGTACGTGCCGACGACGCGGCCGCGCCGGACGCCCTCGGCGCCGTCGCGGCCGTTGTTGCCGTGGCCGTTGAGCACGCGCCCGAGCGCCGCCTCGCCGGCGCCCAGGTGGGTGCGCCCGCCGTGGTTCTCGAAGCCCGCCAGCACGCGCGGCCCGTCGAGGCCGGGCAGCTCGACCTCGATCGCCACGTTGCCGATCAGGCGCGGCCCGTCCTCGCGCACCGTGTGCAGGTCGACGAGACCGAGCCCGGGCAGCGTCGCGTCGCCCATCTCGTAGGCGTGGCCGAGCAGCTGGTGGCCGCCGCAGACGGCGAACATCACCGCGCCGCGCCCGACTGCGGCGTGCAGCGCGCCGCGCTTGACCGTCGCGAGGTCCTGCGCGCACAGGGCCTGGTCGCGATCCTGGCCGCCGCCGAGGTAGAAGAGGTCGGCGCCCTCCGGGTCGACCGCCTCACCGGGATCGGCGCCGTGCAGCTCGAAGCCGATGCCGCGCCACTCGCAGCGCCGGCGCAGGAACAGCAGGTTCCCGCGGTCGGCGTAGATGTTCATCAGGTCGGGGTACAGCGCGCACACCCGCAGCGTCCGCTCAGGCACGCAGCATCACCACCACCGAGCCGACGTGCTCGGGCGTCGGGTCGATCGTCATCGGCGCTTCGGCGCGCAGCCCCGCCGCCGCCGCCTCGTGCGCCAGGCCGCGCGCGTCGAGGGCGGCGAGCTCGATCACGTCGGGCTCGCCGGTGCGGGTGCCGTCCGGCGCCGTGGCGATCCGCACGCGCTCGATCCGCGTCGCGCGCTCCAGCATCCGGACGGCGACGGGCTGCGATGCGTAGTGCCAGCCGCCGGCCTGCGCCTCGTCGGGGTCGGGCAGCACGCCCTCCCCGGGCTCGAAGGGGACGAGCTCGTCGGCGATCGCCACCGCCAGCAGCCCGCCCGGCGCCAGGTGCGCGCGCGCCGCGGCCAGGAACGCGGTCCGGTCGTCGAGCAGCTGGATCGTCTGCATGGGGACCAGGATGAGGCCGAACGCCCGTCCGAGGACGAAGGCCTGCGCGTCGGCGGCGACGGTCTCCACCCGCAGCCCGCGGCCCGCCGCCCGCCGGCGCAGTGCGGCGAGCAGCGCGGCGTCGCGGTCGAGGGCGGTCACGTGGTGCCCGGCGGCGGCCAGGTCGAGCGCGACGCGGCCGGTGCCCGCGCCGACGTCGAGCACGGGACCGTCCTCCGCATCGGCCAGCGCCCGCCACAGCGGCAGGTCGGCGCTGTAGCCGTGGCACTCGACGTCGTGCCAGACGACGGCGGCCGGATCGGTCATCGCCAGTACTCCCGCGCCTGGCCGCGCTGGGCCAGCAGCTCGCGCAGCTCGATCAGCGCCGTGTAGGTCGGCAGCACGTACAGCGGCCCGTCGCCGTCGGTCAGGGCGGCGTCGAGCGCGTCCGGCAGCGCGTCGACCACGTGCAGGCGCGCGGGGTCGACGCCCGCGTACTTCAGGCGTACCGCCAGCTCCGCGGCACGCGTGCCGGCGCAGGTCATCCGCCGCAGCCGCGGCGCGATGAGCTCCCAGTCGGCGTCCCAGACCCAGGAGACGTCGCGGCCGTCGGCCGTGCGGTCGTTGAGCACGCCCAGCACGTCGAGCTCGCCGTCCTCGAGCGCCAGCGTGCGCAACACCTCGTTGGCGCCGGCCGGGTTCTTGACCAGCAGCAGCGACGCCGCGCGGCCGTCGAGGTCGAGCGTCTCGGCGCGGCCGAACGCCGGCGCGACCGCCTCGAGGCCCGCCACCACGTCGCCGAGCGGGACGCCGAGCGACAGGCACAGCGCCGCCGCTCCGAGGGCGTTGTAGACGTTGTAGAGGCCGGGCAGCGGCAGCTCGACGCGCGCCGTGCCCTGCGGCGCGGCGAGCGTGAAGGCGGCGCTGCGGATGCCGCGCAGCTCGACCTCGCGGGCGGCGTAGGTCGGCTCGGGGCGCGCGTTCCCGCACCGGGGGCAGCGGTAGTGGCCCAGGTGGCCGAGGTAGATGGCCCGGTACTCGTAGGGATGCCCGCAGCGGCGGCAGTGCTTGGAGTCGGCCGCGTGCTGCATCTCCGGGCGGGCGAGCGAGTCGTCGTCGACGCCGAAGTAGGCGGGCTCGAAGCGGGCGCCGGCGCCGAGGTCGGCGATCAGCGGGTCGTCGGCGTTGAGGATGAGCAGCGTGGCCGGCGGCAGCGCGGCCGCGGCGTCCCGCCAGCGCTCACCGATCGTCTCGAGCTCCCCGTAGCGGTCGAGCTGGTCGCGGAACAGGTTGGCGAGCAGGACCACGCGCGGGCGCAGCTCGGCCAGCAGCTGGGGCAGCCAGAACTCGTCGACCTCGAACAGGCCGAGGTCGCCGTCGAGCCGCCGCCCGCCGCCGCGCGCAGCCGCCGCCAGCGCCGAGGCGATCCCGCCCGCCATGTTCGCGCCGGCGCGGTTGTGGACGAGCCGGCTCCCGGTGCCTTCGAGGACGGACGCGATCATCGCGGCGGTGGTCGTCTTGCCGTTGGTGGCCGAGACCACGAGCGAGCCCTGATCGAGGCGCGACGCGAGCATCCCGATCGCCTGGGGCTCGACGCGGGTGAGGACCTTGCCCGGCAGCGACGTGCCGCCGCCGCGCCCCGCGACGCGGCTCAGCGCGCCGACCGCCTTGGCGGCCGCCACTCCCGGCGCGAGCAGCGTCATGCCGGCACCCGCACGCGCAGCGAGCGCGGCACGATCCGGATCGTCGCCGGGAGGTCGACGAGCGGGTCCCCGTCGGCGTAGGCGGTGAAGGGCCGGTCGGCGGAGAACGTCACCTCGCGCGCCGTCAGGAACTCGAGCGCCGGGTCGTCGACGTGCGTGCCCTTGAACACCCTGGGCAGCCCGGCCAGGTAGTGCCGGCGGCTGGACTCGCCGCAGAGCACGACGTCGAGCCGCCCGTCGTCGAGGCTGGCGCCGGGCACGAGGTACATGCCGCCGCCGAACACCCCGGAGTTGGCCACGGCGACCGAGTAGCCGCTGAACTCGCGCCGCTCGCCGTCGAGCGTGACCGTCCAGCGGGCGGGCTTCCACGACAGCAGCGCCCGCAGGGTGCCGTAGAGGTAGACGAGGTTGCCGAGCTTGAGTCGGGTCGAGTTGGCGATCACCTGCACGTCGGAGTCCAGTCCGGCCGACGCGATGCCGACGTACACCCTGCCGTCCGCCTCGGCGACGTCGACGATGCGCTCGGTGCCGGCGACGAGCGCCTGAACGGCGGCCTCCGGGTCGTCGGGAATCCCGAGCTTGCGTGCGAAGTCGTTGCCGCGCCCGCCGGGCACGATGCCGAGCGCGCCGTCGGTGCCGCGCACCTCGCCGGCCACGGCGCCCGTCAGGCCGTCGCCGCCCATGGCGGTCGGCAGCTCGCCGGCGGCGATCGCGGCCCGCGCCAGCTCGCGCGCGTGGTCCATCGACGTGGTGCGCTCGACGCGGAAGGCGGCGCCGTGCGCGCGCAGCGCCGCCTCGACCTCCGGCAGGCGCCGCTCCGCGCGGCCACCGCCCGCGTGCGGGTTCACGATCAGGCACACGTCGCGCGGCATGCTCGGGCAGCAGCCTATTCGCCGGATATCCTGGCGCGCCGATGCCCCGCCCCGACCTCCGTCCTTCCCTCCTGCTGCTCGTCCTGCTCGCGCTGGTCGCCGCCGGCTGCGGCGGCGGTTCCGGGTCTGAGCGCGAGGCTACGCCGGAGGCCGGAACCGAGGCGCCGCCCGGCCACAACGAGGTCGGCTGCCGCAAGGTCGAGGCGCCCGAGCCCAAGGGCGATCAGAAGCTGGCGAAGCCGACGTCGGAGCTCGATCCGTCGAAGGAGTGGGTCGCCACCGTGGCCAGCTCCTGCGGCGAGTTCCAGATCACGCTCGACGTCGAGCGGGCGCCGAAGACCGGGGCGTCGTTCGCCGCGCTCGCGCGCCGCGGCTTCTTCGACGGCACCACCTTCCACCGCGTGTCGCCCGGCTTCGTCATCCAGGGCGGCGACCCGCTGGGCAACGGCACCGGCGGCCCGGGCTACTCGGTCCGGGAGGCGCCGCCGGAGGATCTCGCCTACACGCGCGGCGTGGTGGCCATGGCCAAGACGGGCAGCGAGCCGCCGGGTACGTCCGGGAGCCAGTTCTTCGTCGTCACCGGCGAGGACGTCGGCCTGCCGCCCGAGTACGCCCTGGTCGGCCGGGTGACGCAGGGCCAGGAGGTCGTCGACACGATCGGCACGGTCCCGGTCGACGGCGAGACGCCGGTCGACCCGGTCGTCATCGAGAAGGTCACCGTCAGCAGCCGCTAGGCGAGCCGCGGCGGCAGCACGCCCTCGAGCTCGAGCAGCCGCACCTTGCGCGGCGCGCCGCCGCCGTAGTTGCCGACCCCGCCCGTGCTCGGCAGCACGCGGTGGCAGGGGACGACGATGGGGATCGGGTTGGTGGCGCAAGCGGTGCCGGCGGCGCGCGCGGCCCGCGGATGGCCCACCTTCGCCGCCAGCTCGCCGTAGCGGACGACCTGGCCGCGGTGCACGTCGGCGGCGAGGGCCTCGAGCACGGCGCGGCGGAAGGGGGAGCGCACGAGCGACAGGTCGTAGGGGAGGTCGAGGTCCTCCGCGCGCTCGCCGTCGAGGTAGGCCTGGATCTGCTCGGCCACCGCGGCCAGCTCGCGGCGCGAGCGCAGGACGCGCGGCCCGAGGCCGGCGGCGACGCCGGCCAGCACCACGTCCTCGGGCTCCTCCTCGAAGCCGACCCGCACGATGCCGCGCCCGCCCGTCACCACGAGCAGCCGTCCGATCGCCGTGTCGACCGACGTGAACAGGGCGTCGGCGAGCCCCTCGCGCACCGCCTCGGCGGCGACGGACTCGAGCAGGTGGTCGGGCAGCGGGGTCATGCCGGGATCCTCTGTCGGAGGGTGCGGACGGCGCTCGAGACGCGCTGGCGCGCGGCCTCGGGCGAGCAGGCCAGGCGGCCGGCGATGGCGTCGTACTCGAGGTCGTCGACGAACCGCAGGCGCAGCACCTCGCGCGCCGGCACCGGCAGCTCGGCGATCAGGTCCTCGAAGCAGTCGAGCTCCTCGGGGTCGGTGGCGGTGCCGGCGGCCGGGTCCTCGGTGGGCACCTCACGGCGGCGGATGCGGTGGTGGTCCATCGCCGCGTTGGTCGTGATGCGGTACAGCCAGGCGCGCAGGTGGTCGCCGTGGCGCAGCCGCGGATACGCGCGCAGCGCCCGCAGCAGCGCGTCGTGCACGACGTCCTCGGCGTGCGCGTCCCCGGCCAGGCGCCGGGCGTGGCCGAGGAGCTCGTCGCCGTGGGCGTCCACGAGCGACCAGAACGGGGGCAGGGGGTTCGCGGTCACTGCACGTGCAACGGGCGGGTCGCCCGCGGTGTGAGGCGAGACTAGGCCTCGTAGTAGACGAGCCGGTCGTCGGCCCCCGCGCGGCGCAGCCCGGCCGCTTCCAGGACGCGCACGGTGGCGAGGTTGGTCGGCGCGACGTCGGCCAGCACGCGCGTGGCCTCCGGCTGCGCGCGCGCCCACGCGACCAGCGCCGCCAGCGCCTCGACCGCGTAGTCGTGGTCGCGCTCGGGCTCGGCCAGGCCGTAGCCGACGTGGACGCAGCCGCGGTGGTCGGGCGGGCCGAGGAAGCCGCAGTCGCCCAGGATGACGCCGTCGGCGCGGCGCACCATCTGGTAGACGCCCCAGCGGCCGAGCCCGCCTTCGGTGGCGTGCGCCGTCACCACCAGGCCCGCGGCGACGAGCGTCCCGTCGGTCGGGTAGCCGTCCGCCCAGCTGTCGGCGCCCGGCCGATGGCCGTTGACCAGCGCGTGCGCATCCGTGACCGACAGCGGCACCAACCGCAGCCGCTGCGTGTCGATCGCGTCCAAGATCGACCTCCGAGCCGTTCGCTTCCGCCGACACTAACCGGGTACTCCCTGCCCGAATGGGCACATCGCTCGTC
>DATLGB010000042.1:0-30270 GCA_035540675.1 Solirubrobacteraceae bacterium
CCGGACGCGCGCATCGACGAGGTCGTCCACGACGTCGAGGAGCTGTTCCTCGACCTCGACGCCGCCGAGGACCAGCTCTCCTTCCCGATCGTCTTCACCAACGCCAAGGCGGGCTGGGCGTCGCTCGAGCAGGGCCAGGAGGGCTCCGACCTCAAGCCGCTGCTCGACCTGCTCGTGAAGCACGTCCCTGCGCCCGAGCACGATCCCGAGCACCCGCTGCAGGCCTACGTGACGAACCTCGACGCCTCGCCGTACCTCGGCCGCCTGGCGATCTGCCGCGTCCGCCACGGCACGATCCGCAAGGGCCAGGACATCGCGTGGTGCCGCGCCGACGGCGAGACGATCGAGCGGGCGAAGGTCTCCGAGCTCTACGTCACGGACGCGCTCGACCGGGTCGCCACCGACGAGGCGGGGCCGGGCGAGATCGTCGCGCTGGCCGGCCTGCCGGACGTCACGATCGGCGAGACGCTGGCCGATCCCGCCGACCCGCGGCAGCTTCCGGTCATCCACGTCGACGAGCCGTCGCTGTCGGTGACCATCGGCATCAACACCTCGCCGATGTCGGGCCGCGAAGGCGACAAGCTGACCGCGCGGCAGGTCAAGAACCGCCTCGACGCCGAGCTGGTCGGCAACGTCTCCCTGCGCGTGGTCGACACCGAGCGCCCCGAGGTCTGGGAGGTGCAGGGCCGCGGCGAGCTGCAGCTCGCGGTGCTCGTCGAGCTGATGCGCCGCGAGGGCTTCGAGCTGACGGTGGGCCAGCCGCAGGTGGTCACGCGCGAGATCGACGGCAAGCTGCACGAGCCGATGGAGGCGATGGCGATCGACGTGCCCGAGGAGTACGTCGGCGTCGTCACCCAGATGCTCGCGCTGCGCAAGGGGCGCATGGAGCAGATGGTCAACCACGGCACGGGCTGGGTGCGGATGGACTACATCGTCCCCGCGCGCTCGCTGGTCGGCTTCCGCACCGAGTTCCTCACCGAGACGCGCGGCACCGGCATCGTCCACCACGTCTTCGAGGGCTACGAGCCCTGGCACGGCGAGCTGCGCACCCGCCCGTCCGGCGCGCTGGTCGCCGACCGCGCCGGCATCGTCTCCTCCTACTCGTGCTTTCAGCTGCAGGAGCGGGGGACGCTGTTCGTGGCGCCGGGCGACGAGGTCTACGAGGGCATGATCGTCGGCGAGAACGCCCGCGCCGACGACCTCGACGTCAACGCCGTGCGCGAGAAGCACCTGACCAACGTGCGCTCGTCGACCGCGGACGTGCTCGTGCGCCTCGTGCCGCCCAGGCGCCTGTCGCTCGACCAGGCGCTCGAGTTCCTGCGCGAGGACGAGTGCGTGGAGGTGACGCCGCAGTCCGTGCGGCTGCGCAAGGTGCACCTCAAGGCCGTCGACCGCCAGAAGGCGGCCCGGCGCGCCCGCGCCGCCGCCACCGTCTGATCGAACGTCCCGGAGTCCGTGCCAGGGCACGGTGCGAGGGACGTTCGGCGCCTCAGGTGGGGCCGACGAGCAGCGCGGCGCTGACGTAGACGAGCGCGTCCTCGAGCTGCTCGAGCTCGTGGCCCCGCCCGTCGGCGAGCCAGTCGGCGACGATCTCGTTCGCGGCCCCGACGGCGCCGAGGTACGCCTCGTCCGGGACGCCCTCGCCCAGGCCCTCCTCGCGCGCGATCCGCCGCGACGCGTCGGCGAACGCGGCGAAGATCTCGCGCCGGCGCTCGAGCGCCCGCGGCCCGGCGGCGACCACCTCGATGATGAGGGTGCGCGCGAACGCCGGCTCGGCGGCCAGCGTCTGCAGGTAGGCCCGCACCCGCGCCCGCGCCCGCTCCAGCGGCCCGCCCGTGCCCGGGTCGGCGGCCTCGACCGTCCCGAGCAGGATCTCCGCGCCCGCGTCGAACGCGGCCAGGAAGCACGCCTCCTTGTCGGGGAAGTGCTCGTAGAAGGTCTTGCGCGACACGCGCGCCCGCTCGATCACGTCCGCCACGGTGGCGGCGGCGTAGCCCTTCTCGGCGACCACCTCCGCCATGGCGTCGAGCATGCGGCCGCGCTGCGAAGCGAGCACCTCCTCGCGCGCGAGCTGGTGCGGCCCGCGCGGGAGGACCCGGTGCGTGTTCGAGCTCACACGGCAAGGGTAGTGAGAAACACCGATGTCTGCTAGCTTGGGAACATGACCGTTTCTCATGACGGCGTCCGCGTCGTCCTCACGGGCGCCGCCGGCGGCATCGGCACGAGCGCCGCGGCCTCGCTGCGCGACCGCGGCGCGCGCGTGATCGGGCTCGACGTCCGCCCGGGCGACGACGTGATCGAGTGCGACGTGCGCGACCAGGCGGCGGTCGACGCCGCGGTCGCCGAGGCCGCGCGCTCGCTCGGCGGCATCGACGTGCTCGTCAACAACGCGGGGCTCGGCGACGCGCAGGACGCCGGCGCGCCGCCCGACGAGGCTGCGCTGCGCCTGCTCGACGTCAACCTGCTCGGGCCCTGGCGGGTCACCGCCGCCGCCATGCCGCACCTGCTGGCCGCGCGCGGGCGCGTCATCAACGTCGCCTCCGGGCTGTCGCACATGGCGATCCCCTGGGGCGCCGCCTACTGCATGAGCAAGCGCGGCCTGGTTGCGTACTCGGACGTGCTGCGGCTCGAGTACGGCGACCGCATCACGGTCACGACCGTCTACCCCGGCTACATCCGCACGCCGATCCACGACGCCCCGGCGGCGAAGGGGATCACGCTGGAGGGCGCGGTCCCGGCGGAGCCGGTCGCCGCCGCCGGCGCGGCGATCGCCCGCGCCGCGCTCGGCCCGCCGGTGCGCGACCTCGCCACCACCCGCCATGGGGCCGTCGCCTACGCCCTGCTGCGCCGCCTGCCGCGGCGCTGGATCGACCGCGGCGTCGCGCAGCGCGCGCGCGGCCGCCGCCCCGACTTCGACCCGCGCACGGAGGCCGCCGGATGAGCGAGCACGCCATCGTCATCGTCGGCACCGGCTTCTCGGGGCTCGGCGCCGCCATCCGCCTCAAGCAGGAGGGCATCGACGACTTCGTCGTGCTCGAGCGCTCCGGCGACGTCGGCGGCACGTGGCACTTCAACACGTACCCCGGCTGCCGCTGTGACATCCCGTCGCACCTGTACTCGTTCTCGTTCGCGCCGAACCCGGACTGGTCGAACACGTTCTCGCACCAGTTCGAGATCCAGGCCTACCTCAAGCGCTGCGCGGCCGACTTCGGGATCCTGCCGCACGTCCGCTTCCACACCGAGATGCTCGACGCGGCGTGGGACGACGACGCGCAGCGCTGGCGGATCCAGACCAGCCAGGGCGACCTGGAGGCGCAGACGCTGATCCTCGGGCCGGGCGGCCTGGCCGAGCCGAAGCTGCCGGACGTCCCCGGCATCGAGTCCTTCGAGGGCACCGCCTTCCACTCGGCGCGCTGGGACCACGGGCACGACCTCGCCGGCGAGCGGGTCGCCGTCATCGGCACAGGCGCCTCCGCGATCCAGTTCGTCCCGCAGATCGCACCGAAGGTCGCGCAGCTGCACGTCTTCCAGCGCACCCCGCCGTGGATCACGCGCCACGGCGGGCGCGACACCCGGCCCTTCGAGCGCCGCCTGTACCGGCGCCTGCCGGCCACCCAGAAGCTCGTGCGCGGCTCGATCTGGGCCCTGCACGAGCTGCTCGTGCCCGGCCTGCGCGGCAACCGGCTGTGGCAGGCGGTCATGAAGGCGGCCGGGATCAAGCACCTCTACGGCCAGGTCAAGGACCCGCAGCTGCGCCGCAAGCTCAAGCCGGGCTACGCGATGGGCTGCAAGCGGATCCTGATCTCCAACGACTACTACCCCGCGCTCACCCGCCCCAACGTCGACGTGATCACGGACGGCATCGCCGAGGTGCGGCCGCGCTCGATCGTGACCCGCGCGGGGCAGGAGATCGAGGTCGACACGATCATCATGGGCACCGGCTTCCAGGTGACCGACATCCCGATCGCGCAGCGGATCGCGGGCCGCGGCGGGCGGCGGCTCGCCGACGAGTGGGACGGCAGCCCGGGCGCCTACCTCGGGACCACGATCGCCGGCTACCCGAACCTGTTCCTGCTGACCGGCCCGAACACCGGCCTCGGGCACAACTCGATCGTCTACATGATCGAGTCGCAGCTGCACCACGTGATCGCCGCGCTGAAGGCGATGCGCCGCGCCGGCGCCGCGGCCATCGAGGTCAAGCCGGAGGCGCAGCAGCGTTTCGTGGACGAGGTGCAATCGATGATGCCGGGGACGGTCTGGGTGTCCGGCGGCTGCGCGAGCTGGTACATCGACCGCCACGGCCGCAACACCACGCTGTGGCCGACGTTCACGTTCCGCTTCCGCGAGCGGGCGCGCCGCTTCGACCCGGCCGCCTACGTGTTCGAGCGGCCGCGGACGCCAGCAGCGCCAGCGCGGCGACCAGCAGCGCGTCCCGCGCCGCAACCAGCGTGAGCGCGAGCGGCTCGCCGCGCACGAGCTCGAAGTAGCGCGACGGGAAGCCCAGCTGCGTCAGGACGAGCGCCGTCACGATCAGCGCGGCGGCGGCGCGCGCGCCGGCCACGTACAGCGCCGGCGCCAGCGGGGCGATCCACAGCAGGTACTGCGGCGACAGGACCTTCCCGAGGGCGAGGAACGCGAGCAGCGCGACCGCGGACGCGAGCAGCAGGCCGCGGCCGTCGCCCCGCCGGCCGGCGCGCAGCGCGAGCGCGACCCCGAGGAGGATGCCGCCGAGCTGGAGGACGCCCGCGATCGCCGCCGCCGCGCCCGCGCCGTCCCCCTCGACGCCCTGGGAGCGGAAGCGGTCGGGGTTGCGCGGCGTCCCGGTGAGCCGCGGGTCGCCGGTCACGCGCAGCACGGTGGCGGGCAGCGACTCGATCTGCAGCGGCCGCTCGGCGTGGAAGCGCGCCTGCTCGGCGAAGCCGCCGGGCGCCAGCGCCGCGAACGGCAGGCAGACCGCGAGCGCGACGCCCGCGGCCACGGCGGCGCCGCGCACCGCCTCCCGCCGCGCCCCCGCTCCCCACAGCCAGGCGGCGCAGCTCGCGGCGAGCACGAGCGGGAACAGCTTGGTCGCGACGCCGAGGCCGAGCAGCGCGAAGCCCCCGGCCGACGCTCGCCCGGCGCGGGCGCCGTCGAGCGCCAGCCGCAGGCCGGCGACGGCGAGGGCGACCGCGAACAGGTCGAAGCGCTCCCGGACGATGGCCCCGGCCGCGACCGGCAGCAGGACGAGCGCCCACGCGGCGGCCCGCTCGCGCCCGGGAGCGAGCCGCGCCGCCTCGCGCTGCACGACCAGCGCGGAGGCGCACATCAGCGCGCCGAAGGCGAACCGGAAGACCCAGCCGCGGGTGCCGTCGGGCAGCCCGGCGAGCACCATCGGCACGAGCGCGCCCGGCGGGTACTCGAGGGCGAAGTCCCGGTAGGGGACCTGGCCCTCGAGCACCGCGCGCGCGTAGACGCGGTAGAGCCCGAAGTCGCTGACCGAGGTGTCGGACGTCGGGCCGAGGGAGGTCGCCGCCGCGAAGACGGCGACCAGCGCAACCGGTGGCGCGAGTCGCCGCAGCACGCGGCGACTCTAGGCGCTAGCGGATCGTGTCCTTGACCTTGTCGGCGGCGTCGCCGACCTTGTCCTTGACCGTGCCGGTCGCCTGATCGACCTTGCCCTCGTTCTTGAGGGAGTCGTCGCCGGTCAGCGCCCCGCCCGCTTCCTTCACGCGGCCCTTGGCGTCGTCGACCTTGCCGTCATCGCCCATTGGGTCCTCCTGGTCTCGTTGGACGTTCGCGTTCGGACTGCCCCGCCGGGGCGGCGGCCATGCGCGGCCTGGCAAGGTTGCGCGCCATGCCTCCCCGCCTCCCGCCCGCCGTCCGCGCCCTGTTCGAGACCGCCGGCGCGCTCGTCCGGCGCTCGTCGAGCGGCCGCGTGGCGATCGCGCGCGCCGCGGGCGTCGTGCCGGCCGCCGCGCTGCCGCGCGCGTTCGCCGGCCTGCCGGACGAGCTCGAGGCCGCCTACGCCGGCGCGACGGAGCCCGTGCCCGCCAAGCGCGTCGAGAGGGCGCTGCGGGACGCGTGGGGCCGCCCGCCCGGGCGCGTGCTCGACCGCTTCGATGCGGAGCCGCTGGCGGTGACGCCGTCGGCGCAGGTGCACGCCGGCGAGCTGGACGGCGAGCCCGTCGCCGTCAAGGCCCTGCGGCCGGGGCTGGCGGCGGCCGTGCGCAGCGACCTCGCCCTGCTCGACGCCCTCGCCGCGCCGCTCGGCGCCGCGTTCCCGCGCCTCGACGTCGGGGCCGTGCTGCGCGAGCTGCGCGAGGCGGCGCTCGACGAGCTCGACCTCGAGCACGAGGCGACCGCCCAACGGCAGGCGGCGCGGCTGCTGCGGCGCGTGGACGGCGTGGTCGTGCCGGCCGTGCACGGCGAGCTGGCGGCAGACGAGGTGATGGTGAGCGAGCGGCTCGCGGGGCCGACGCTGGCCGAGGCGGCGC
This sequence comes from Solirubrobacteraceae bacterium, assembly GCA_035540675.1. Classification (GTDB taxonomy): domain Bacteria; phylum Actinomycetota; class Thermoleophilia; order Solirubrobacterales; family Solirubrobacteraceae; genus DATLGB01. Next base: position 6,474 of record DATLGB010000042.1, read on the forward strand.
CCGAGGACGCCGGCGCCGTGGCACGCGCGCTGGTCGCGGCGCACCTCGTCGCGTGGCGCGACGGCGGGACGATCCTCACCGACCCGCGGCCGAGCCACGTCGTGCTGCTGGGCGGCGGCGCGATCGGCCTGCTCGGGACCGGGGTGTCGCGCCCGGGCGACCGCGACCGCCGCCTGCGCGCGGTCGACGCCCTCGTCGCCCTCGGAGAGCGCGATCCGTCGGCCTTCGAGGCGGCGGTGGCGGAGCGGCTCGCACTGCTGCCGGCGCCCGCGGCACGCACCGCGCACGCGCTGCTGCGCGACGTGCTCCGCGAGCTGGTGACGGGACCGGCGCGGCTCGACGAGCCGGCGCTGGCGGCGGTGGGGGAGCGGGCGCTCGCGCGCCTCGAGGACGGGCTGGCGCTCGCGGCGCAGGTGACGCCGCAGCCGTCGGACCTCGCCGTCGCCCGGATGCTCGGCCAGCTCGTGGCGCTGCTCTCGCGCCTGGGCGCCACCGAGGACTGGATCGCGCTGCTGCGCGACGCCTAGAACGCGAACGTCCCGCAATACGCGCCATGGCGCGTATCGCGGGACGTTCGGTGCGGCGTCAGCTGCTCTTGCGCGCGGCCTTGGCCTGCGCGGCGGCCTTGGCGAGGCGCTGCGCCTCGTCGGCCGCGGTGAGGGCCTCCTCGCGCTCGGAGAGCGCGTCCTCCTTGCGCTCGAGCGCCTCGAGGCGCTCGCGCTTGGCGCGCTCCTCGATCGTCTCCTCGACCTTGGCGGTCGCCTTCGCGTTGGCGGCCTTGCGCTTGCTGGTGGCCTGGGCGGCCTTGCGCTCGCGCTCCTTGCGCTCCTTCTCGGCCTGCTGCTTGCGCTCCTGCGCGCGCTTGGCGGCCTGCTGGCGGCGCTGCTGCGCCTGCTGCTTGCGCTCGTCGAGCTCCTCGTCCGCGCTCTGGGCGACCTGCTCGGCCTGCCCGCGCAGGCGAAGCGCCTCCTCGCGCTTGTCGGCCGCGATGGCGCGGCGCTGCGCGTCCTCCTGGAGCTCGCGGTCGCCGAGCACGGCGCCGGCGATGCCGCGGACGGTCGCGTCGGCGCGGTCGACGGCGAGCTTGGCCGGCGTCGTCCCGTTGCCGTTGCCGTCGCCGCCGACGAGGCCGGCGGCGCGGTCGAGCGGCCACTTGACCGCCTTGAGGTAGGTGTCCAGCGCGAGGCGCGGGATGGTCCGGAGGTTCATCGGTTCTCCTCGGGGTCGACGGCGGCGGCGGCGGCCTCGGCGCGGCGGGCCTCCTCTTCGAGCTCGATCTGCGTGCGAGCGTCCTGGATGCGCTCCTCCTCGGCGCGCTGCTCCTGGATCGCCGCGGCCGACTGCTGGGCGCGCTTGGCCTCCTCGGCGGCGCGCTCGGCGCGCTGCGCGTCGGCCTGGGCCGCCTGCTCGGCCTTCCTGCGGTCGCGCTCGATGGCCTCCTCGCGCTCCTTGGCGGCCAGTTCGGTGTTCAGCCGGCGCCGCTCGTCCTCGATCTCGGCCTTCTCCTCGACGACCTCGGCCTCCTGCTCGCGCTGCCGCGCCTCGGCGGCCTCGCGGCGGGCGTCGATCTCGGCCTCGGACTGCGCCTCCTGCAGACGGCCCTCGCGGGCCAGGTCGTCGTCGCCGATGACGCTGCCGGCGGCGGCCTTGGCCTTGCCGGCGAGCTTGCCGGCGAGGCCGCCCGCGGTGCGTTCGGGCATGTCGGGGTTGGTCACGTGCTCGCTCCTGGGTGCGTGGTTGGGGCCGCGGTCTGCACCGCGGTACGCACCAGAGGTACCCGTACGGTTGTTCGCCAACCGTCCGAACAGCTGTTCGCTTACCATGTGTGTCGGACGTCACGCACGGCGGCGTGCAGGGGCGGCCGCCTTCCGCCGCCGCCCCTCCCCGCCTGGGCTACGCGGCCGGGATCGCGTGGTTGGCGACGAAGCGCTCGCCGGGATCGACCGCCGCGCGGATCGCGCGCAGGCGCGCGTAGGTGGCCTCGTCGAACAGGCGGCGGGAGTCCGTCGGCTGCTCGGCGAAGTTGAGGTAGCTGCGGCGCGCCTCGAACGGCGCGAGCGCCGTGCGCAGCTTCGCGAGGTCGGCGGCGACGGCCGCGCCCATCTCCGGGCCCATCACCATCCCGACGCTGTAGGCGGCGAAGCCCGCCTCGATCGCGCCCACGGCGCCGGCGTGCGCCGGGCGCCGGGCGATCGCGCCGCCCAGCTGGCGCAGCTCCACCATCAGCAGCGAGGTCCCGCTGCCGGCGCCCGCCTGCTCGACGATCGCATCGATCGTCGCGTCGCCGACGTCCTCGAGCATGACGTGGTCGCCCATGGCGGGGACGGGCTCCTCCGGGTCCATGTGGGCGTGGACGAGCTCGGCCATCGGGATGGTCCGGAACGAGTCGACGTCCGGTCGCAGCGCCCGCAGCGGCGCGACGAGCTCGCCGGCCTCGCCGGGAGCGGCGATGACGTAGGGCTCGACGACCACGAACTCGCCGCCGCGCAGCTCCTCGGGCAGCTCGGGCAGCGGCGGCAGGCGCAGGATGCGGATCGACGAGGTGACCGTCTCCGGGACGCCGGCCGCCCACTCGCGCCACGCGCGGAAGACCTCGCCGGCGCGCTCGACGCCGAACATCAGCATCCCGCCCTCGATCGACGTGAGCTCGAACAGCTCGAGCTCGAGCGCGGTGACGACGCCGAAGTTGCCGCCCCCGCCGCGCAGCGCCCAGAACAGGTCGGCGTGGTGCTCGGCGTCGGCGCGCACGAGCTCGCCGTCGGCGGTCACCAGCTCGATCGCGACCACGCTGTTGGCGGCGAAGCCGTAGCGGCGGGCGAGCCAGCTGATGCCGCCGCCGAGCGTGTAGCCGACGACGCCGACGTCGGGGGAGGAGCCCGACAGCGCCGCCAGGCCGTGCTCGGCCGCCGGGCCGACGACGTCCTTCCACAGCGCGCCGGCCTCGACCCGGGCGATGCGGGCGGCCGGCTCGATCTCGACTCCGCGCATCCGGTGCGTCTTGACCAGGACGACGTCGCCCAGGCCGCCTGCGGCCAAGGGGCCGGCGTTGTGGCCCGTGCCCTGAGCGGCCACGCGCAGGTCGCGCTCGGCGGCCCATCGGACCACGGCCACCACGTCCGCGTCGCTCTCCGGCAGCGCGACCGCGGCCGGGCGCTGGTCGATGGCGAGGTTCCACGCCTGCCGCGCGGCGTCCCAGCCGGCGTCGGCGGGGGTGACGAGCAGGCCGGGTCGCAGGACGCCGGCGTCGGCGCCGGCTCGGGTGAGCATGTCGGTCATCGGGTCTCTCTCTTCTCTCGAGGTCTGGCCGAAGCTTCCGCGCCGGAGCGTCGGCGGTCGTCGGGCGTGCGGACGATCAGCCGTCCGCCTCGCGGACGATCCGGCGTCGCCCGCGAGAGCGAGTACGGTGCGCCGCCGTGCTCGTTGTGCTGCCGCCGTCGGAGAGCAAGGCCGCGCCGCCGGAGGGGCCGCGGGTCGACGTGCGGGAGCTGGCCTTCCCGGCGCTCGCGGCGCGGCGCGAGGCGCTGCTCGACGCGCTCGCCGCGCTGGCCGCAGGACCGCGGGCGGCGGCGCTCGCCGCGCTCGGGCTCTCGGAGGGCCAGGCGGCGGAGATCGACCGCAACGCGTCCCTGCGCGAGGCGCCGGCCGCGCCGGCGGGCGCGGTCTACACCGGCGTGCTGTACGAGCGCCTGCGCCTCGGCGAGCTGCCCGAGGCCGCGCGCGCCCGCGCGGCACGGCACGTCCTGATCGCCAGCGCGCTGTGGGGCGTGCTGCGCCCGGACGACCGGATCCCCGCCTACCGGCTGTCCATCGGCGCCCGCCTGTCCGGCCTGCCCGGCCTCGCCGCGTTCTGGCGGCCGGCGCTGCGCGACGCGCTGCCCGACGAGGGGCTCGTCGTCGACCTGCGCTCGGGCGCGTACGCGGCGGCGTGGCGGCCCGCGCGCGCCGGCCACGTCACGGTGCGGGCGTACGCCGAGCTCCCGAACGGCACGCGCAAGCCGATCAGCCACATGGCCAAGCGCGCCCGCGGCGACGTCGCGCGCGCGTTGCTGCTGGCGCCGAGTCCGCCGCGCTCCCCGGCCGACGTGGCCACCGCGGCGGGCGCCGCCGGGCTGCGCGTCGAGCTCGCCCCCGCGCGCGGCGGCTGGACGCTCGACGTGGTCGAGCCGGCGGTTCAGTCCGCGCGCAGCGCGGCGTAGAGCTCGGCCAGCATGTGGATCGAGCCGGTGGCGAGCACGCCGGCCCCGGGGTCGTCGCCGGCCATGGCGGTGGCGCGCGCGAGCGCCTCGGCCGGCGGCTGGCAGGCGCTCGCGCCGAGCTCCCGCGCCGCGCGCCGCAGCGCCGCGTCGTCGTAGCCCGGCTCGACGCCCATGTCGCCCGGCCGGTCCGAGCGGGTGAGGATCAGGTGGCGGCTGATCGCGTCCAGCGCGTGCAGCGACCGCCACACGTCCGCGCGCGGCTTGAAGCGGAACACGGTGATCCAGCGGCGCCCGGGGAACGCGTCGCGCAGCGCCGCGACCAGCCAGCGGACCTTCGCCGGGTTGTGGGCGCCGTCGAGCACGGTCAGCGGCGCGCGCCGGACGACGTCGAGCCGGCCCGGCAGGCGCGCCTCGCGCAGCCCGCGGCGGATCGCGATCTCGTCGATGCGCTCGAGCTCGCCGCCGAGCCGCAGCGCCGTGGCCGCGGCCAGGGCGCCGTTGGCGTGCTGGCCGAGCGGCGCGACCTCGAGCCCGCGCAGCCGCCGGTCGCCGTCGCGCAGGTCGAAGGCGCCGCCGCGCCGTCGCGCCGAGAAGTCGCGTCCCGCGAAGGCCACGGTCGCGCCCAGCGCCGCCGCGTGACCCTCGAGCTGCGCGCGCAGCGCGCGGTCGCGGATGCCGCTGACCACGGTCGAGCCGGGCTTGACGATCCCCTGCTTCTCGCGCAGGATCGCCGCTCGGGTGCCGCCGAGAACCGCGGTGTGGTCGAGCCCGACGTTCGTCAGCACCTGATGGCGGGACTCCACGACGTTGGTCGCGTCGCCGCCGCCGCCGAGCCCGGCCTCCACGACGTCGACGTCGGTGCCGGCGTCGGCGAACCGCAGCAGCGCCATCGCCCACAGCGTCTCGAAGTAGGACGGCCGCGGCTCGAGCGCCTCGACCGCCGGGCGCACGCGGTCGAGCAGGGCGCCGAGCTCGGCCGCCGTCGCCGGCGCGCCGTCGACCTGCGCGCGCTCGCCCAGCGTCACGACCTCGGGCGACACGTGCAGCCCGGTCCGGTAGCCGGCCGCGCGCAGGATCGACGCCAGCAGCGTCGCCGTCGAGCCCTTGCCCGCCGTTCCCGCCACGTGGACCACGCGGCGGCCGCGGTGCGGGTCGCCGAGCCCCGCCAGCAGCGCCCGCACACGCTCGAGCCCGAACGGGCCGGCCGGCGCGCCCGCCTGCGGGATCAGCGACCGCAGGAACGCCTCCACGCCGCGATCATAGGTCGCACATCGCGGGATGCCGCGTCCGCTACCGTCGCCGGCGTGCCCAGGCGCGACGTGCGGCCGGTCTACTCCACCACCGACGGCGACCTGCGCCGCGCGCGCCCGCCGAAGCCGGACGCGCAGCGCGGCGGCGGCCGCGTGAAGGTGCGCCGCGAGACGAGCGGCCGCCGCGGCAAGGCCGTCACGACGATCTCGAACGTCCCGCTCCCCGACGATGCGCTGCGTGAGCTCGGCGGCCGGCTGAAGAAGCGCTGCGGCGTCGGCGGGTCGGTCAAGGACGGCGTGATCGAGCTGCAGGGAGACCACCGCGACGTGGTGGTGGAGGTGCTGCGCGGCGACGGCTTCGACGTCGTGCTGGCCGGCGGTTGACCGACCGCCGGCGTGAGCCCGCGGGCGCCCGCGGCCGTACCCCTTCGTGAGCTCCTCCACGACCCCCGTCGAGCGCCTGCTCGACGTCCGCCGCATCTACGTCGAGCCCGCGGCGCTCGAGCACGAGCGCGGCCGCGAGATCCTCGCGCGCTTCCCCGATGCGGAGCGCATCGAGATCGCATCGCACTGGAACATCCCCGGCCTGCACGGCAACGAGGGCAACGTCGAGGACTGGCTGCGCATCAAGCGCGAGACGCTCGTGCTCGGCGTCCTCAAGAGCGTGCGCCTGCGGCCCAACGGCCGTTCGAGCGACTTCATCGCTCCGTCGCACGCCAACGGCTGCGCGATGTCCTGCGCCTACTGCTACGTCCCGCGCCGCAAGGGCTTCGCCAACCCGATCACCGTCTTCGCGAACGCCGATCAGATCCTGCGCGCCACGGAGCGCCACGTCGGCCGCCAGGGCGTCAAGCCGGCGCCGAACCAATGCGACCCCCACGCCTGGGTCTACGACATCGGCGAGAACAGCGACGCGTCGGTGGACGCGGCGATCTCCGACAACGTCCGCGACTACGTCGAGCTGTTCCGGCGGCTGCCGACGGCGAAGGCGTCGTTCGCGACCAAGGAGGTCAACCGCGCGCTGCTCGACTACGACCCGCGGGGCCGCACGCGCATCCGCTTCAGCCTGATGCCGCCCGACGTCGCGCGCCAGCTCGACGTGCGGGCCGCCCCGGTGGCGGACCGCATCGCCGCCATCGACGACTTCGTCGCGGCGGGCTACGAGGTGCACGTCAACTTCAGCCCGGTCGTCGTGCGCGACGGCTGGCTGGAGGAGTGGCGCGAGCTGCTGGACGCGCTCGACGACGGCATCGGCCCGGAGGCGAAGGCCCAGCTGAAGGCGGAGATCATCTTCCTCACCCACAACGAGCAGATGCACGAGGTCAACCTCGGCTGGCACCCGCGCGCCGAGGAGCTGCTGTGGACGCCGGAGATCCAGGAGGTCAAGCGTTCGCAGACCGGCGGCTTCAACGTCCGTTACAAGCGCGGCTTCAAGGGGGCGCGCGTACGCGAGCTGACCGACCTGATGGCCGAGCGCCTGCCGTATTGCGAGGTCCGCTACGCCTTCTGAGGCGCCGGTCGCGACCGCGAGGCCGGCGGCGCTCGGCGCGCTGACAGCAAGTCTGAGGCCGCGGCGGCGTTGACCTCACCATGCATCGACTCCCCCGCCGCACGCTCGGCGCCCTTACCGCCGTGCTGTTCGCCGGCTCGGCGGCCGTCGCGCTGGCCGCTCCCGACCGCAGCACCGAGCTCACCACCGCCAACCCGACCTTCGAGTGGGACGGTGGCCCGCTCACCGGCCTGATCCTCGGCGTCGACGACGACCGCGACGACACGCTCGTGAAGCTTCCGGGCGGCGGCAACCTCGCCATAAAGCTCACCGACTTCGAGGACGACGGCGGCGAGCCGGACTTCGACATCCGCCTCTACGTGGCCGACGCCGAGGGCGATCCCCAGGGCGAGCCGCTCGGCGAGGCGATCACGGCCGACACCGAGCAGGAGTCGCTGTCGGTCAAGGGCCTCAGCCCCGGCTCCTACGTCATCGAGGTCAACGCCTTCCTGACCTTCAACGGCACGTTCCACGGCAAGGTCACGGCTTCCGGCGGCAGCGGCGCCGGCGGTGACGGCGGCACCGCCGATCCGACGCCGCCCGGCGGCGAGCCCACTCCCGCGCCGGGAACGCCGCCCACCGGCGGCAGCGACGAGACGCCGGACGCCAAGATCGGCAAGATCGCCCGCAAGCCGAAGTCCTTCTCGGGGACGGCGAGCGACGACAAGGGCGTCAGCAAGGTCGAGGTGGCGGTCCAGCTCAAGAAGGGCAAGAAGTGCCGCCAGATGACGCGCAAGGGCACGTTCGTCAAGCTCGCCAAGTGCGACGCGCCGACGTCCTGGCTCGCGGCCAAGGGCACGACCAAGTGGTCCTACAAGCTGCGCAAGAAGCTCAAGAAGGGCTCCTACACGCTCTTCGCCCGCGCGACCGACAGCGCCGGCCAGCAGCAGGCCGGCTTCACGTCGGACAACAAGAAGGCCTTCAAGGTCAGATAGCCGTCGACGGCGCGCGTCCGGTAAAGCTCAGCCCATGAGCTCCCATGCCGGCGCGCGCCCGTCGCCCCTTCGCTCCCGCCCGCGACTGCGCCAGATCGCGAGCGCGCCGCCGGAGCCGATCGCCGACGGCGTCTGGCTCCTGCGCGGCGGCCTGGCGCGGAGCATGAACGTCTACCTGCTCGAGGACGCCGGCAGCGGCGGCGTCGTCGCCTACGACGCCGGCGAGAAGGCGATGGCCGCGCCGGTCCTCGCCGCGGCGCGCGAGCGGGGCGGCCTCGCGCGGGTGGTGCTCGGGCACGCCGACACCGACCACCGCGGCGCCGCGCCGGCGCTGCGGGCCTATGCCGGCGTCGTCTGCCATCCGGACGCGGTCGCGCAGGCGCAGGGCTCGGGCGGGCGCGACTACTGGCGCATGGACGAGCTGCCGCTCGACGTGCGGCTGCTGCACGGCTTCCTGCACCGGTTCGTGTGGGATGGCGGTCCCGTGCAGATCGACGGCACGGTTCGCGAGGGCGACGCCGTCGCGGGCTTCGAGGTGATCGAGCTGGCCGGCCACGCGCCCGGGCTGATCGGCCTGTGGCGCGAGCGCGACCGGCTCGCGCTCGTCTCCGACTGCATCTACATCAGCGACATGCACGGCAAGCCGCAGCCGCCCGCGGTCCCGCTCGACGCCTACAACCTCGACACGGCGCAGGCGCGGGCCGCCGTCGCCAAGCTCGCGGCGCTGAAGCCGCGGATCGTCTGCCCGGGCCATCTCGGGCCGCTCGAGGGGCCCGACGTCGTCGAGCAGCTCGAGGCGGCCGCGGCCGCGTAGGCCGCCGCGGTGACCCGAGGTCGCCGCGGCGGCCGGTGCGGGCTCAGCCGTTGGAGCCGAACGGGATCGGAAGCTTCGGGATCGGCAGCTCGAACGGGATCGGCAGCTGGGGGATCGGCAGCCCGCCGGCGCCACCGGTCGCGCTGGGGCCGAAGATCCCCTCGAGGGTGGCGCCGACCTGCGCCAGCGCGCCGGTGACCCGGTCCAGGGCGCCCTGCACGTGCGGCTGCGCCTGGGCCGGCAGCTGCGGGATCAGCGCCTCGAGCTGCGAGGCCGCCGTCAGGAGCCCTGCGGTGGCCTGCGCCATCGCGAACTCGATCCAGGGCCGCACGTCGGCCGGAGCGCCGGCGCGTGCCGCGCGGAGCTGCTCGACCTGCGCCGAGCCGTCGCCGGACAGCGCCGCGATCGCGCGGGCGATCCCGGCACGCGCGGGCTCGGGAAGCTCCGCGGCCAGCCGCGCCAGCTCGGCGAGCGCGCGGTCGCGGCCCTTGAGGCTGGCGGCCGCGGCCTTCGCGACCTGCACCTGCACGTCGCCCGTCGCCTCGTCGACGAGGGCGATGTAGGCATCGGCGGCCGCGTCCTGACCGCGCGCCACGGCGCGCTGCGCACGGGCTCCGGCAGCGGCATCGCGACGCTGCACGCGCGCGGCCTCGGCCTGCGCGCGGCGCATCTCCAGCCGGTTGCGCGCGAAGGCGACGGCGGCCGCCGCCTCGTCGTGCTCGCGCACCCGGTCGGCCACGCGCTCGAGGGCGGAGTCGGCGCTGCGCAGGTGCGCGCGGACGCTGTTCGTCGAGCTGCGGTCGTGGGCGCCGGCGGCGCCCGGCAGCGCCAGCGCACCGAGGGCGCCGAGCGCGAGCATCGTCCTGATCCTGGGGTTCATCCTTGCCTCCTGGGCAACTGGGCCGCCTCGCTGGCGGGCGAGGCCCCTGGCTTTGCGCCCCCGCCTCGCGACGGGGGCACGTCAGAGTTACATCGGCCGGGCGCCCGCAGAATCAAATAGCGGAGCGGCTGACTTGGCGCCCGCGAGTTGCGTCCCGCTCGGACGGCTCGAAGCGGCAGCTTCGACCACCGCGGCGGCACCCGACGCGGCCGCCATCGTCACGAACGCGCCGGCGGCGCGTCGCCATCCCCGCGACGCCGCGAGCAGGCCCGCGGCGCGCAGCGGCGTGAAGGCGCGGCCGGCGTGCGTGATCCTCGGGTCCGGCCGCGCTGCCCCGCGGAAGTAGAGGACCGAGCCGACGGCCGCACCCAGCGTGAGGCGCCCGAGCTCGGCGGCGGCCGCCGGCGCCGGCAGCCAGCCCTGCCGGACGCCGCCGCGCACGGCGGCCACCGAGAAGGCGGCATCGACGACGCCCTCCAGGTCACGGCCGGCGCGGGTCGGGATGCCGGCGCGCGCCAGCATCCCGTCGAGCCCGTCGGACGCGAAGCCGGCGGCACAGACGAGGGTCGTGGGACGGTCGGCGGCCAGCGGCACCAGCCACGCGCGCGCCAGGGTGCACGCGTCGGCCGGACCGAGCGCTCGCGGCCGCCCATCCTCGGTCTCGAGCATCCCGAGATGCCACTCCAGCATCAGCGACGTGATCGCCCAGCCGCGCAGCCCGGGCACGAGCCGCCGGCGGAACGGCTGGATCCCGAGCATCGCCGGCGCGACCCATGCCGCCGTGCCGAGCGCCATCCACGTCCGCGCCTGGCGGACGAGCGCGGGCCGCGCGGCGTGCACGGCGCGGGAGCGGCGGTGCGACGCCCGCAGGAACCTGGCCCACGCGCGAGGCGGATACCCCGCCTCCCGCAGCTCGCCCAGCGCGTCGCGCGCCCACCGTTCCCCGTCGGTGACCGGGCCGCTCGGCCGCCGCTCAGCGGCGGCCGGCACGGCGCTCGGCCTCGTCCCGGATCCCCTCGAGCGACGCCGCGACCGTGCGCTCCCACGAGCGGGCGACGACATCGCCCCAGCGGGCCCCCGCCGCCCACAGGTCGGTGCCCAGCTCGCCGGTGTACAGCAGGATCGTGCCGCCGTCCTCCTCGGTCAGCTCGAACGTCTCGGTCACGTGCGGGACCGGGCCGCGCACGAGCCGGAACGAGATCCGGGCGGGCGGGTCGAAGCGCACCGTCTCGAGCGTGACGGCGGTGAGGCCGAAGGCGACCGGCGTCCGGTGAGCCGCCAGCACCATCGCGTCGGACGCCTCGAGCACCTCGAGCTTGTCGCGCATGGCCCGCGGCGTCCGCCGGTAGGGCCCGGCGACGACGTCGAACACCGTCTCCCGCGGCGCGGCGATGCGCAGCCGCTGAGGACCGAGCGGCCGGACCCGGCGCCCGATCCTCAGATCCAGCGTCAGGTCGCCCCGCACCACCAGCGCGTAGAGGGCGGCGGCGCATCCGCCGGTGAGGACGAGCGGTCGGAGCACGGGGTGACGCATTAGATCAGGCGCCGCCGCCGAGAAGACGAGGCGTAACCCGCTGGTTGCATCTCCGGCCCAGAACGTGTAACCTAAAGGTGACACGTCAACGGATTGGAGATCCCATGGTTCCCGACCAGATCGAACGCGAGATCGTCATCGAGGCACCCGTCGAGCGCGTGTGGGCGCTGCTCACCGAAGCCGAGCACGTCGGCCGCTGGTTCGGCGACGCCGGCGCCGAGATCGACCTGCGTCCCGGCGGCGCGATGGTGCTCCGCTGGGCCGAGCACGGCACGAGCCATGGCCGCGTCGTCGCCGTCGAGCCGCACAGCCGCTTCTCCTACCGGTGGGCGCCGTTCGCGGACCCGGCCGGCGAGGAGCCGCTGGAGGGCAACTCGACGCTCGTCGAGTTCACGCTCACGCGCGAGGGCGACGGCACGCGGCTGCGCGTCGTCGAGAGCGGCTTCGCGTCGCTTCACGCGTCGGACGAGCAGCGGGCCCGCAACGCCGATGCCAACCGCAGGGGCTGGGTGGCCGAGATCGACGAGCTGCGCGAGTACGCGCAGAAGATCGCCGCCTGATGAGCACGCCGGCGGAGGAGGTGTTCGTCGCGCTGGCGGACCCGACCCGCTGGCGCGTGCTCAGCCTGCTCGCCGAGCGCGGCGAGGGCACCGCCACGTCGCTGGCCGCCGAACTGCCGGTCAGCCGCGTGGCGGTGGTCAAGCACCTCGTCGTCCTCGACCGCGCCGGCCTGGTGGAGGCGCGGCGCGAGGGCCGCGAGGTGCGGTACACGGTCCGGACCGAGCCCCTCGGCGAGGCCGCCCGCTGGATGGCGGCCATCGCCGCGCAGTGGGACGCCCGGCTGGTCGCGATCAAGCGGCTCGCCGAGGAGAGCTGACGAACCCGAACGCAGGAGGAGCTTCGCCATGGAGACACCGGCGATCGTCTCACCGCAGGAATGGGAGGCCGCGCGCCTCGAGCTGCTCGTCAAGGAGAAGGAGCTGACCCGCGCCCGCGACGCGCTGGCGGCGAAGCGCCGGCGGATGCCGTGGCTGCCCGTCGAGAAGGAGTACGCGTTCGAGGGGCCGGACGGCACCGTGCGTCTCCTCGACCTGTTCGAGGGCCGTCGCCAGCTGATCGTCTACCGCGCGTTCTACGAGCCCGGCGTGTCCGGCTGGCCGGCGCGCGCGTGTCGCGGCTGCTCGATGGTGGCCGACCAGGTCGCCCACCCCGCCCACCTGAACGCCCGCGACACGACGCTCGCGTTCGCCTCCCGCGCGCCGCAGACGCACATCGCGCGCCTCAGGGCCGAGATGGGCTGGCAGCACATCCCCTGGTACACGATCACCGACGGCTTCGACGCCGACTTCGGCGTGGACGAGTGGCACGGGACGAACGCGTTCGTCCGCGACGGCGACCGCGTGTTCCGCACCTACTTCGTCAACAACCGCGGCGACGAGGCCATGGGCGGCACCTGGAGCTACCTCGACATCACGGCGCTGGGGCGCCAGGAGGAGTGGGAGGATTCGCCGGCGGGCTACCCGCAGACGCCGACGTACGCGTGGTGGAACTGGCACGACGCCTACGCGGACGCGCCGCCCTCGCGGGAGTGGAGCGAGCAGGTGGAGCGTGGCGTGAAGGCGTTCGAGCGCGACGAGGCGGCCACGTGATCGCGCACGTCGCCGGCCTGCCGGTGGAGGAGGCGCTCCTGCCGCTGGCGGGCTGGACGTGCGCCGCTCTGGTGGCCGCGCGCGGCTGGCTCGCCTCGCGCGCCGGTTGCCGCACGGCTCGCCGCTGCCTAGAGTCCGCTGCGAGGTCAGGTCAGCGGCTCGAGTGAGGACCCACGCGGACATTGCGGCGCAGTTGATCGAGCGCCTGCTCACGGAGCCGGCGTTCCGAGCGGAGTTCCGGCGCGATCCCTCCGGGACGTGCCGGGCCGCCGGCCTCGCCGACCTCGCGGAGGAGATGGCGCTCAGCGCCGGCGGCGCGATGATGACCCTCGACCTGCGCGAGTCCAGATCCAGCCTGGCGGGGGTCATGATGGCGGCGGCGATGGAGGGCGTCGGCGTCGTCCAGTTCGCCGAGCACGTGGCGCCCGCGCTCGCCGACGTCGACGACGCGGTCGGCGACGTCCTCAGCCGTGTGAACCTGCCCGCCATCTCGGTGCCGGGCCGCGGGGCGCTGGCGGGCGGCGGGTCCGGGCCGGTCGCGCCGGCGGCCCCGGTGGAACCCCTCGCGGCGGCCGCGGTGGAGCCCGCGCCGCCGGCGCTCTCGCCCGAGCCCGCAGGAGCGGCGGACGCCCGGGCCCCGGCGTCGCCCGAGGAGGCGGCCCCCGACCTGCCGCGCGCCGACGACCTCCCGGAGCCGGAGGTGGCGGCCGAGGCTGACGCGGCGACCCCCGAGGTGGCGCAGGAGGCGCGCGCGGCGTCGGCGCCGCCGCCCGCCGAGGCCGCCGGCGGGCCGCGTCCGGACCCGTCGCTCTACGGCCTCGACGGGACGGGCTCGAGGCCGACGCCGGAGGTCCAGGCGCTGCTCGACAACAAGAAGGTGACGCTGGACGCGGACGGGATCGCCGACCTCGAGGCCGGCAAGATCGACCCTCGTGTCGTGGCGGTGCTGACGAAGCTCTCGCAGGACCACGAGATCACCGTGACCAGCATCTGCTCCGACCACCCGCGCATGAGCGCGAGCGGCAACGTCTCCAACCACGCCCACGGCCGCGGCCTCGACATCGGGACGATCGACGGCGAGCTCGTGCGGCCGGACTCGCCGGCGGCGCGCGAGGTGGCCGCCGCGCTTGCCGAGCTCGACGCGAGCTACCGGCCCGACGAGGTGGGGACGCCGTTCGCGATCGCGTCGCCGGGCTACTTCACGGACGCGGCGCACCAGGACCACATCCACCTCGGCTTCAAGGAGCCGATCGACCCCGGCTGGAAGCCCCCGGATGACGTCGCCGCGGGTGCCGCCGCCGACGGCTCGGCAGGCGGACCCGCAGCCGGCGGCCGCCGCCCGCCCGCCACCGCCGGCTCCGGCAGCTTCCTCGCCGTGACGGCCGAGGCGGCGCAGCGCCGGGCCGGCTCGGAGTCGGGCGCGTTCCTGGCGGTGACGCCGCCGGTGGGGCCGCCGGAGGCGGTCGCGGACCCGGCGGCCGTGCCCGCCGCCGTCGTCGACGCGGCCGCCAACGCCGCGGGTGGGAGCAGCAGCCTCGGCGCGAGGGCCCTCGAGATCGCCGACACGCAGATCGGCATCCGTGAGCAGGGCACCAACGCCGGCAAGGAGGTCAACGAGTACCTGGCCGCCGCAGGCGTCCCGTCCGGCAACCCCTGGTGCGCGAGCTTCGTGACCTGGGCGCTCGAGAAGTCCGGGCACAAGATGCAGGGCGGCGGCTGGGCCGCGGTCGCGACCTGGGTGCAGAACGCACGGCAGGGAACCAACGACCTGAAGGTCGTCAGCGCGGAGGACGCCCGCCCCGGGGATCTCGTGGCCTACGACTGGGGCGGCCAGGAGGACTTCGGGGCCGACGGCCACATCGGCTTCCTCGCAAGCGAGGTCAAGGACGGGAAGTTCACGGCGGTGGAGGGCAACTGGCAGGACGCGGTCCTCAAGGTCCCGCGCCAGCTCGGCGGCACGACGAACGTCAAGTTCCTGCGGATCGGCGGCGGCGCAGCGCCGGACGTGCCGGATGCGCCCCCGGCGCGCGGCATGCCGGAGGACGCCGTCGGCGCCGGAGCGGCCGCCGAGGCCGGGCCGAACCGCTATCCCGGCGACGACGCGCCGAAGGAGCAGATCGCGGCCTGGATGGGCCGGGAGGCCGAGAAGCGCGGCCTGCCGCCGGAGCTGCCGGTGATGGCCGGGCTCGTCGAGTCGAACCTCCAGAACCTCGACTACGGTCACTCCAGCTCGCTCGGCTACTTCCAGATGCTCGAGACGATCTGGAACAAGGGCGAGTACGCCGGCTACCCCGACAAGCCGGAGCTCCAGCTCAAGTGGTTCCTCGACACGGCCGAGGGCGTGAAGAAGCAGCGGATCGCCCGTGGCCTGCCGGTCGACGACCCGTCGCAGTACGGCGTCTGGATCGCCGACGTCGAGCGCCCCGCCGAGCAGTACCGCGGGCGCTACCAGCTGCGCCTGGAGGAGGCGCGCACGCTGCTGAGAAACGGCGCGGGCGCGCCGCCGGCGAGTTCCGGCCCGGCCGTGCCGCCGGCCACCGCGGCGCCGGCGACCAGCGACTCGGGCTCGTTCATGGCGGTGACCGCCGGGACGGCCCGGCGCGAAGGCACCGGCGCGGCGGCGTCGGGCAGCTTCATGGCGGTGGAACCCGCCGCGGCCGCCGAGCCGCGCGCGGGCGCCTCCTCCCCGCCCGCCGCTCCGGAGGCGGCGCCGGCTTCGGCCGGCGGGCCGGAGCCGGACGCCGGCCAGTACGGCATGGCGGGCGGCGGCGGCGCCGTCAGCGCCGAGGCGCGGGCGGTCCTCGACAACCCGAGGATCACGCTCGACGGCAACGGCAAGGCGGACTTCGAGCAGGGCAAGATGGACCCGCGGGTGGCCGCCGCGATCCTGAAGATCGCCGAGAAGCACGAGATCACGATCACGTCGACGACCTCCGACCACCCGGAGTTCTCCTCCGGGGGCAGCCGCTCCAACCACTGGTTCGGCCGCGGGATCGACATCGGGACGGTGGACGGCGAGCTCGTCCGCCCGAACTCGCCGGCGTCGCGCAAGGTGGCCGAGGCGCTGGCGGAGCTGGACCCCTCCATCCGGCCGACGGAGGTCGGCACGCCGTGGGCGATCGCCGCTCCGGGCTTCTTCACCGACGCCGGCCACCAGGACCACATCCACTTCGCCTACGACGAGCCGATCACGGGCGACTGGAAGTCCCCGCTGGCGCCGGCGTCACCGGCGAGTGCCGCCGCCGTGACGCCGCAACCCGCGGCGCCCGCGGCGCCCGCGCCGCCGGTCCCGGCCCCGTCCGCGGCGCCGGAGACCGCCGGCGCCTCCGGCAGCTTCCTGGCCGTCGGCGACGGGGACCGCGCGAGCGCCAAGGCGGCGGATTCCGGCGCCTTCATGGCGGTCGCGGACGGAGCCGCGCGCGCGCCCGAGGCCGAGATGCCCGCGGCGGTGCCGGCATCCGCCGCAGGCGCCCAGGCGGTCGATCTCAGCTCCCTCGACGGCGACTACCCCGGCGACGACGCCCCGCGGGAGCAGATCGCGGGCTGGCTCGCCAAGCAGGCCGCGGAAGCCGGTCTCCCGCCGCAGCTCCCGGTGATGGCGGCGCTCGTGGAGTCCAACCTGCGCAACCTCAACTACGGCGACGCCGACTCGGTCGGGTTCTTCCAGATGCGCGTCGGGATCTGGAACCGCGGCGAGTACGCCGGCTACCCGGAGAACCCTCAGCTGCAGGCCAAGTGGTTCATCGACCAGGCGCTGGCGGTGAAGAGGCAGCGGCTCGCGCGCGGCCTGCCGGTGGACGACCCCGCGCACTTCGGGGAGTGGATCGCGGACGTCGAGCGGCCGGCGGAGCAGTACCGCGGCCGCTACCAGCTGCGGCTGGCGGAGGCCAACAACCTCCTCAAGCGCGCCCGCCGCTGAGCCCGGCGCGCGTCCGCCGCCGCCGCGACTAGGTTCATCGCCACGATGCAGTGGCCGGGCAAGAAGGGCGTCGCGAGACGGGCGATCGCGGCGGCCGCGGCCCTCGTCGTCGTCCTCGCGGGCGCCAGCCTCACGCTCGGGGCCGTCTACTCCGGGCGGGTGCTTCCGAACACGACCGTGGCCGGCATCGAGCTCGGCGGCGCGTCGGCCGAGGAGGCGCGCAGCCGCCTCGCGGCCGCCCTGTCGCCGGACCGCAGGCTCCGGGTCGTCGGAGCGGGACGCGAGCTGCTGGTCACGGCCGGGGAGGCGGGCTACCGGGCGGACGTGGAGGCGACGCTGCAACGCGCGCTGGCCGCCGGTCGCGACGACGGCGCCGGCGGGCTGGCCGGTCGCCTGCTCTGGCTCGTCGGCCCCGGCCGCGTGCCCGTGGCGGCCGATCTCGATCGGGTCGCGTTCGAGCGGATGGTCTCCGCCGTCGTGCGCGCCGGCTCGCGCCCGGCCTTCCGCGGCGGTCTTCGGGTGGACCGGCGGACGCTGGAGGTGACGCCGGTCGCGCCGCGCGACGGCGTGCGGGTGGACCGGGATGCGCTGGGACGGCGTCTGCGGCGGGCGCTTGCGGTGGCGACGCAGCGCCAGGTCACGGCACCGGTGGTCGAGGACCCGGCGCCGCCGCGGGCGGCGGTCGAGGACGTCGCCGATCGCGCGCGGTCGTACCTTCGCACGGCCGTCCGGGTCGGCTCCGGCCGCGTGACGATCCCGCCCCGCCGCGTGGCGGCCGCGCTGACGGTCGCCGCGACCCGGGACGGCCGCTCCGCGAGTCTCGCGACCACCCGGCGCGGCCGGGCGCGCCTCGCGGAGCTGGTCGCCCGGCGGGTCGACCGGCCGCCGCGCGAGGCCCGCATCGCGGCGCCCGCCCGAACGGCGCTGTTCGAGAGCAAGGAGGATGCGTCCTGGCGTCCGCGTCCCGCCGCCGTGAGCGTCCGGCCGTCGCTGGTCGGCCGGCAGGTCCAGCGCCGGCGGCTGGCCGCACGCCTCGACGCCGCGGTCCGCCGGGGGCGCCACCGCGTCGCGCTTGCGGTGCGGAGGCTCCGGCCGCGCCTGGAGGGGCGCGCGCTGCGCCGGGCGCGCTTCCTGATCGGGACGTTCACGACGCGCTACGCGCCGGGGGAGCCGCGGGTCAGGAACATCCAGCGCATCGCCCGTGCCGTCGACGGCACGATCGTCCAGCCGGGGTCGAGCTTCTCCATCAACCGGATCTCCGGGCCGCGAACCCGGGCGAAGGGATACGTCAAGGCGCCGTTCATCGCCGACGACAAGATCGTGCCGTCCGTCGGCGGCGGCGTCTCGCAGTTCGCGACGACGATGTACAACGCCGCCTACTTCGCCGGGCTGCGACTCGACGCCCACCAGCCCCACAGCCTCTACATCGACCGGTACCCGCCGGGCCGCGAGGCGACGCTGAACTACCCGGACATCGACGTGGTCTGGGCGAACGACACCGAGGTCCCCGTGTTCGTCCGCGCCGTGGCCGACGCCACCTCGGTGACGGTCAGCCTCTACGGCGACAACGGCGGGCGCCGCGTCCGCGCCGAGGCCGGGGCCCGGCGCCCCGTCCCCGGCGGCACCTTCGAGATAACGGTGACGCGGGTCATCCGCTACCCCGAAGGCCGCACCGAGCGCCGGCCCGTCACGACGCGCTACTCCCGCCCGCGGGAGGACTAGCCGGACCGGGGGTCCGCGACGCGCAGCGCGAGCTTGCCCCGCGTGTGGCCGCCGGCCAGCGCGCCGAGCGCCTCGGGCGCCTGGGCGAGCTCGTAGGTCTGCTGGATCGGCACCGTGATCGTGCCGTCGGCCAGCAGGCCGGCGATGCGGTCCAGCGACTCGCGGCCCAGGATCGCGCCGTGGTTGACGTTCGTCCGGCCGGGCCCCTCGCCGGCGGCGTTGGTCGGCGACGCGACGCGCCCGCCGTCCGCCAGGACGCCGTCGTACGGGGTGGGCTGGTACGGCGTGACCAGGTCGGCCAGCGCGTCGACGCCGTCCGGGTAGCGCTCGCGGACGGCGGAGACCAGATCGCCCTCGCGCGGGAGGACCTCGTCGGCGCCGAGGCCGCGGAGGAACTCCTCGTCCTCCGGCAGCGCGGGCGCGAGCACGGTCGCGCCCGCGTCCTTCGCGAGCTGCACGACGATCGAGCCGACGCCGCCGGTGGCCCCGACGACGAGCACGGTCTGCCCCGCCGAGAGCTCCAGCGCGTCGACGACGGCCAGTGCGGTGAGGGAGACCAGCGGCGCGGCGCCCGCCTGCCCGGTGTCGACGCCCGCGGGCTTGATGGCGAGGACGTCCTCGCCGACGACGATGCGCTCGGCCCAGGCTCCGTCGTGCACCGGCGGGACGAACACCGGGACCTCGCCGAAGACCTCGTCGCCGGCCGCGATCGCCGTCACGCCCTCGCCGACCTGCTCGACGACGCCGGCGAAGTCGCGCCCGAGGGTGATGGGGTACTCGTGCGGGAGCATCGCCTTGAGCATCCCGGCTGCGACGCCGCCGTCGAGCGGGTTCACCGAGGACGCCTGCACGCGCACGAGCACCTCGCCGGCGCCGGGCGCGCGGGGCTCGTCGATCTCCGCCGGCGACGGAGTCGCGCCTTCGTGGGAAACGGTTACGGCCTTCATGATCTCTCCGATCCTGGGTGTCGCGACTTCAAGGAGATGTGGAAGGTAGCAGATCATTGACGTAAAACAATGATATGCTGTTCGCAACGGATTATCCCGTCCCGCTTCCACCGACCGAGGCCCTCATGAACCAGACCGCTATGCCCCACGCTCCCGCGGCGCCGCCGAACGCCGAGCTCGCCACCTTCGGCCCCGTGCATCTCGACGTCACCGACGCCGACCGCTCGCTCGCGTTCTGGCGCGACCGCGTCGGGCTCCAGCTCCGAGGCACGGACGACGGCGCCCTCAGCCTGGGCACCGAGGACGAGACGCTGCTCGTGCTTCACCCGGGGGCCACATCGCCGGCGCGCCGCGGTCACGCCGGGCTGTACCACCTGGCGATCCACCTGCCCAACGAGGCTGAGTTCGCGCGCGTCCTGGCCCGCCTGTTCGACCGCCGCACGTTCATGTCGCCGACCGACCACGTGTTCTCGAAGGCGATCTACCTCGACGACCCGGACGGGCTGGGCCTCGAGTTCACGCTCGAAACCCCCGAGCGGCTGCGCTCGGTGCGGATGACCCCGACGGGCCCCGAGGTCATCGACGCGGACGGCCGGCGCCGCAGCGGCCGCGACCCCCTCGACGTCCGCGAGGTCCTCTCCCACCTGCCCGACGGCGGCCTCGACCGCCCGCTGCCGGCCGGGACGAAGATCGGCCACGTGCACCTGCATGTCGGCGACATCGCCTCCAACCGCCGCTTCTACGGCGACGGCCTCGGGTTCGTCCTCGCCAACGACTTCGGCAGCGGCGTCGACTTCCACGCCAACGGGCGCTTCAAGCACCGCATGGCCATCAACGTCTGGCAGGGCGTCGGCGCCTCGCAGCCGCCCGCCGGCACCGCCGCCCTGCGGCACTTCACGATCCGCTTCGACAGCCCCGGGCGCCTCCAGGCCGCGCTCGAGCGCGTCGGTGGCGGGACGCCGCACGCCGAGGGGCACCTCGTGCGCGACCCGGCCGGCAACGCGATGGTGCTGACGGCCTAGTTCCTTGCCGCCGGGGAAACCATCGACGTCCGACAACGATGGGCGCTACGGTGAGCCCGTGGCGTCCATCGACTCCCTGCAGACCGGCCGGGTGCTCGGCAGCGTCGGCTCGCGCACCGGCTTCCTGCTCACGATCCTCGGGGACAGCTTCCAGCGGACCGGGCGCGACGTGCTCGCGGCGCACCAGCTCAAGCCGCGGCAGCTGCGCATCCTGGACCTGCTGGCCGACCGCGGTCCCGTCGGGCAGCGCGAGCTCGCGGAGCTGATGGGCATCGACCACAGCGTGCTCGTGAACCTGCTCAACCCGCTCGAGGCCGAGCGGCTGATCAAGCGCGAGCGCGACACCGCCGACCGGCGCAAGCACGTCGTGTCCATCGCCGCCGCCGGGCAGCGCCGCCTCGCCCAGGCCGACCAGGCCTTCCGCGACGCGGAGGACGCCTTCTTCGCGGCTCTCGACGCCGGCGAGCGCGAGCAGCTGCACGCGATGCTGTCCCGGCTGCGGGACGGCGCCGGGGCGGCGGCAGGCGCGTGAGGGCGCGGTGAGCCCGGTCCGGCCGAGGGTCCAGGTGGTCGGGCGCCGGCTGGAGGCGGACCACCATCGCCTGCGCGACTTCCTGACCCGCGCGGCGCAGCCGCACGAGTGGTTCGAGGCGGGCGCGCCGGACGCCGACGCGCTGCTGGCCGAGCGAGGCCTGCGGGACGCGCCGCTGCCGGTCGTCATCGACGACCCGCACGTGCACACCGGCGCCACCGTCGAGTCGCTGGCCGCCGCGTGGGGCGAGGGTACCGGGCCGGCGCAGCGCGACTACGACATCGCGATCGTCGGCGCCGGGCCGGCGGGTCTGGCGGCTGCCGTCTACGCCGCCTCCGACGGGCTCAGGACGGTCGTGCTCGAACGCGACCTGCCGGGCGGCCAGGCCTCCCACACCTCGCTGATCGAGAACTTCTTCGGCTTCCCCGGGGGGATCGGCGGCGCGGAGCTGGCGCGCCTCGCCGGGCGCCAGGCGGAGGGCTTCGGCGCGGACCTGGTGCTCCTGAACGGCGTCACAGGCCACCGCTACGAGGGCGGCCGCGCGGTGATCTCCCTCCGCGACGGCAGCGAGGTGACGGCCCCTGTGGTCCTGGCCGCCCCGGGGATGGTCTGGCGCCGCCTCGACGTCGAGGGCGTCGACGAGCTGCTGGACCGCGGCGTCTACTACGGGGCGGGGCGCAGCGAGGCGGCCCACTGCGCCGGCGACGACGTGGTGGTCGTGGGCGCGGGCAACTCGGCCGGCCAGGCGGTGCTCGACCTCGCCAACGCCGGCGCCAGGGTCGTCCAAGCCGTCCGCGGCGACAGCCTCGGCAGGACCATGTCGGCCTATCTGGTCGACCGCATCGAGCGTCACCCGCAGATCGACGTGCGGCTGCACACGCAGGTCACCGAGATCCACGGCGACGACGCGCTGCGAGCCGTCACCCTGACCGACGACGCGGGCGTGCCCGAGCGGCAGGACGCCCGCGCCCTCTTCCTGTGCCTCGGGGGCGTTCCCTCCACCGGCTGGGCCGGCGAGAGCGGCGTCGCCGTCGACGACCGCGGCTTCATCCTGACCGGGCCCGACCTCCTGCACGGCGGCGCCCGGCCGGACGGCTGGCCGCTCGACCGCGACCCGCTCGCGCTGGAGACCAGCGTGCCCGGCTTCTTCGCCGCCGGCGACGTGCGGCACGGCTCGACCAAGCGCGTGGCGGGAGCGGTCGGCGAGGGCGCGATGGCGGTCGCCCTGGCGCACCGGCGCTTCGAGGAGCTGGAACGAGCGGGTTAGCCCGGGCCGACGCCGGGAGCGTCAGCTCAGGACGTTGCGTAGCGCGGACAGCGCGTCATCGACGACGCGGTAGAACGCGCAACTGCCGCGCTGCTCGCGTCCGACGAGGCCGGCGCCGTGGAGCACCTTGAGGTGGTGGCTGACGGTCGACTGCGAGAGCCCGAGCGGCTCGGTGAGGTGGCAGACGCAGGCCTCACGGTCCGGCTGCGCTTCGATCAGGCTCAGGAGCCGCAAGCGGGTGGGGTCGGCGAGGACCTTCATGGCGGCGGCCAGCCGCTCGGCCTCTTCCCGGCTGATCGCCGACTGCAGCAGCGGCGGGCAGGTCTCGTCGAGGGCGGTGATGGGTTCCACGGTTCGATCCTGACGCGGATGCGTTGCGGTGGCAATTGCCATCGACCGCGATCGATGTCAGGACATCGACCGTGATCGATTCCCGGCGGAGCGTGGCGTGACCCGCGTCGGCATCAACGGCTTCGGCCGCATGGGGCGGCTGGCGTTGCGGGCGGCCTGGGGCGGGCCGGTTCTCGGGTCGCGCACGTCAACGAGCTCAACGGCGACGCAGCGACGGCAGCTCACCTCCTGACCTTCGACTCCGTGCACGGACGCTGGTCGCGCGAGGCGTCCGGCGAGGACGGGACGCTGATGATCGACGGCCAGCCGATCTCGTACGGGTCGAAGGCGCAGCCGGGCGCGGTCGACTGGGCGGGGCACGGGGTCGAGGTGGTGCTCGAGTGCTCCGGGAAGTTCCGCACCATCGATTCGCTCGCGCCGTACTTCGAGGCCGGCGTTCGCAAGGTGATCGTGGCCGCGCCGGTGAAGGACGACCGGGCGCTCAACGTCGTGGTCGGCGTCAACGACCACCTCTACGACCCCGACGTGCACGACGTGCTCACGGCGGCATCCTGCACCACGAACTGCCTCGCGCCGGTCGTGAAGGTGCTGCACGAGGGGATCGGCATCGAGCGCGGCTCCATCACCACACTGCACGATCTGACCACACGCAGACGATCGTGGACGCGCCGCACAAGGATCTCCGCCGGGCGCGCGCGGCCGGCATGTCGTTGATCCCCACGACCACGGGCTCGGCGACGGCGATCGGGCTGATCTGCTCGGCAAGCTCGACGGGCTCGCCGTCCGCGTTCCGCTCCTCAACGCGTCGCTCACCGACTGCGTCTTCGAGGTCTCCCGGGCCACCAGCGTCGGAGAGGTCAACGAGCTCCTGCGCGCGGCGGCGGAAGGGCCGCTGGAGGGGATCCTCGGATACGAGACGCGCCCGCTCGTGTCGATCGACTTCAAGGACGACCCGCACTCGGGGATCGTGGACGCGCCGTCGACCATGGTCACCGACGGCACGCAGGTGAAGGTGCTGGCCTGGTCACGACAACGAGTGGGGCTACGCGAACCGCCTCGTCGAGCTCGCTCGGGGGTCGCGCTCAACCTCGCTGCCGTCGCGCGATGAGCCGCTCCGGCGACGTTCGCAACTACTCGATCGTCACGGGCGCCTACTGGGCGGACACGATCGCCGACGGGGCGATCCGCGTCCTGGTGCTCTTCTACTTCTACGAGCTGGGCTACAGCCCG
>DATLGB010000043.1:0-13669 GCA_035540675.1 Solirubrobacteraceae bacterium
GACTCGACGCCCTTGTAGCCCATCTTCTTGATCTTGGGCGGGACGTGGAGGCCGGCGTGGTCGCCGGTGTTGTCGGCGGCGCCCGGCTCCTTCTCGCAGATGAAGCACGTCATGCCCTTGTAGGGCGGCGACGCGTCGCGGTCGGTCTTGACGAGCGTGAAGACGACGCCCGACATCAGGCCGTTGGTGACCCACATCTTCTGGCCGTTGATCTCGTAGGCGCCGTCGTCGCCCTTCTTCGCCCACGTCTTGATGGCCTGCACGTCGGAGCCCAGCTCGGGCTCCGACAGCGAGAAGGCGGCGCGGATCTCGCCCGTCGCCATCTTCGGCAGCAGGCGCTCCTTCTGCTCGTCGGTGCCGAACTTCATCAGCAGGTAGGAGCCGATGAAGTGGGTGTTGACGACGCCGGAGATCGAGATCCAGCCGCGCGAGAGCTCCTCGACGATCATGGTGTAGGTCGTGAGGTCGAGCCCCATCCCGCCGTACTCCTCGGGGATGGTGACGCCGAACAGGCCGAGCTCCTTCATCTGCTCGACGATCGGCCCGGGGAACTCGTCCTGGGCGTCGTAGTGCTCGGCGTTCGGGATGATCTGCTCGTCCACGAACTGCCGGACCATCTCGATGATGGCCTTCTGCTCGTCGGTCTTGTCGTAGAACTGCGTCGAGGTCACGGCCATGGCGGGGTTCTCACCTCAGGGTGTCGGGCGCGAAGTCGGGGCGCCGGAGGATACCTGCGCGTAGGCTCTCGGCCGTGCCACCGCGGACCCGCTACGTCACGACGCGCGACGGGCGGGCGATCGCCTGGAGCACCGTGGGCGACGGCCCGACGGACCTGCTCTACGTCCCGCAGTCGGTTTCGGCCATGGAGCACATGTGGGACCACCCGGCGGTCGCCGCCTTCTTCGCGCGCCTGGCCGCGTTCTCGCGGCTGATCCTCTTCGACCGCCGCGGCTCGGGGATGTCCGAGCGGATCGTGGAGCCGGCGCCGCTCGAGGAGCAGATCGACGACCTGCACGCGGTGCTCGACGCCGCCGGCTCGGAGCGCGCCGCGGTGCTCGCGCTCTACGAGGGCGGGCCGATGGCGATGATGTTCGCCGCCACGGCGCCCGAGCGCGTGTCGGCGCTCGTGCTCTACGCCGCCTTCGCCCGGTCGCGCTGGGCGCCGGACTACGACTGGGCCTGGACCGAGGAGGAGCGCAACGCGCGGATGGACGCCTTCCGCGGCGCGTGGGGCGACGGGGACTCGTTCGTCGGCGCGTTCGCGCCGAGCCACACCCAGGACCGCGCCCTCGCGGACTGGCTGGGACGCCTCCAGCGCCTGGCCATGGACCCCGCGTACGCGCGGCGGGTGGCCACCCTCAACGGCCGCCTCGACGTCCGCCCGCTGCTGGCGACCATCCGCGTGCCGACGCTGGTCATCCACCGCACGGACGACCAGGCGATGGACGTCCGCCACGGCCGCTACCTGGGCCGGAGCATCCCCGGCGCGCGCTACGTCGAGCTGCCGGGCTCGGACTCGCTGCCCTTCACGGGCGACTCCGAGGCGGTGGTCGGCGAGATCGAGGAGTTCCTGACCGGCGAGCGGCACGACCTGGAGGGGGACCGGATCCTCGCCACCGTGCTGTTCACCGACATCGTCGGCTCCACCGAGCGCGCGGCCGAGCTGGGCGACCGGCGCTGGCGCGAGCTGCTGGCGCGCCACGACCAGATCGTCCACGGCCGGCTCGACCGCCACCGCGGCCGGCTCGTGAAGTCGACGGGCGACGGCGTGCTCGCGACCTTCGACGGCCCGGCGCGCGCGATCCGCGCCGCGCAGGGGATCGTGGAGGACCTCTCGGGCGCCGGCATCGACGTGCGCGCCGGGCTGCACACGGGCGAGTGCGAGATGATCGGCGACGACGTCGGCGGCCTCGCGGTCCACATCGCCGCGCGCGTGATGGGGCTCGCCGGGCGCTGCGAGGTGCTCGTCTCGAGCACCGTGCGCGACCTCGTGGTCGGGTCGGGGCTCGACTTCGAGGAGCGCGGCGAGCGCGAGCTGCGGGGCGTTCCCGGGCGCTGGCGCCTGTGGGCGGTCGCGCGGTGAACGGCTTCGAGCTGCTGCTCGACCGCCCGCCGGCCGATCGCGCGCTCGTGGAGCTGGCGCGCGACGGCGGCCGGCGCGAGTGGAGCGCCGGCGAGGTGCGCGACGCCGCGCTCGCGACGGCCGGGGCGCTGCACGCCGCGGGCGCCCGGCGCGGCGACGTGGTGCTGACGCTGGTGGGCAACCGGCCCGAGTGGGTGCTCGCCATGCTCGCCTGCTTCCGGCAGGGCTATGTCGTCCTGCCGTGCAACGAGCAGCTGCGGGCGAAGGACCTGCGCGCGCGCCTGCAGGCCGCGGCGCCGGCGGTCGTCGTCGCCGACCCGCGCAACCACGACGTGCTGGAGGCGGCGGGCTGGGACGGCCCGCTGCTGTGGCGCGAGCGGGCGGACGGCGCGCCGCCGGCCGCCGACCTCGCGCCCGAGGACCCGTGCCTGATCACCTTCACCTCGGGCACCAGCGGCGAGCCGAAGGGCGTCGTGCACGGCCAGCGCTACCTCACCGGGCAGCGCCTGCAGGCCGGGCACTGGCTGGCGCCCCGCGCCGGCGATCTGGTCTGGTGCACCGCCGCGAGCGGGTGGTCGAAGTCGGCGCGCAACGTCTTCATCGCGCCGTGGCTGTGCGGCGCCGCCGCCCTGCTGCACGACGCGCGCTTCGGCCCCCACGAGCGCCTGGAGCTGCTCGAGCGCGAGGCGGTGGACGTGCTGTGCATGGCGCCGACGGAGTACCGCGTGATGGCCAAGCGGGCGCAGCTGCGCCGGCTGCCGGCGCTGCGCGAGCTGGTCGCCGCCGGCGAGGCGCTGAACCCCGAGGTGCTGCGCGCCTGGCACGACGCCACCGGCGTGTGGGTGCGCGACGGTTACGGCCAGACCGAGACGGGCCAGCTGACGGGCCACCCGCCCGGCACCGCGCCGCGGCCCGGCTCGATGGGCCGGCCGCTGCCGGGAGTCGAGCTCGAGGTCCGCGACGGCGAGCTCGTGCTGGCCGACCCGCGCACCGATCCCACCTTCTTCCTGCGCTACCTCGGCGAGCCCGACCACGACCGCGCCGTCGCGTGGCACACGGGCGACCGCGTGCGCGCCGACGACGACGGCTTCCTGTACTTCGAGGGCCGCACGGACGACGTGATCATCTCGGCCGGCTACCGGATCGGTCCGTTCGAGGTCGAGTCGGCGCTGGTCGCGCACCCCGCCGTCGCCGAGGCCGCGGTGGTGGCGGCGCCCGACGACGAGCGCGGATCGGTCGTGCGCGCGGTCGTGGTCCTGCGCGACGGGCACCGGCCGACCGACGCGCTCGCTCGCGAGCTGCAGGAGCACGTCAAGGCCGAGACGGCGCCGTACAAGTACCCGCGGGTCGTCGACTTCGCCCGCGAGCTGCCCAAGACCGCCAGCGGCAAGATCCGCCGCGCCGCGCTGCGCCGCTGACGCCGGGCCTCAGGTCGGGCGCGTCTGGCGCAGCAGGATCCGCCCGCCGCCGCCGATCATCAGCAGGGCGAAGCCGGCCACCGCCAGCCACACGAGCGGGCCGCCGGCGAAGGGAAGCTGCACCGGCGCCGGAGCCCCCTTGCGGCGCGGCGGTGGCGCGCCGCGCTCCATCTGGTCGCCGCGCCCGCCGGCGGCGGTGAAGCGGGCGGCCTCGCCCGCGACCTCGCCGACCGGCCGGCGCCGCGCGCGCGGCGCAGCGCGGACGAACGTCTGGAGCGGGTCGAGCACGGGCGCGGCCGCGGCGGAGCGTCGCCGCGGCGCTCGCGTGCGGCGGCTCCCGCCGGACCTGCGCGGGGACGGGGCCGCCGCCCGGCGACGCGCACCTGCGCGGTCGCGGCGGTTCGCCCTGGCCTGGGGCGCCGCCGGACGCGGCTTCGGCGCCGGCCGCGCCACCGGCGGGGCCGGCGCAGGCGCGGGGCGCGCCGGCTGAGGCCGGGCGGGCGCGGGCTTCGGCCGGGCCTTCGGCGGCTTGCCGCCACCGTTCCCGCGGGCGTGGCCCGGTGGCGCCGGGCGGCTCGCCGGCGGGCCGCCGCCGCCGCGCCGCGACGAGCGCCGGTCGTCCTGGCTCGAGGGGTTGCGCGACTGCGCGGACTCCGAGTTGCCCGGGCTGGCAGGGCGCCCGCCGTCCTTGTGGCCGTGCGCGAGCGCCGAGGGAGCCGCGAAGACCGCGGCCGCCACCGCAGCCATGCATCCCGTGCGAACCGTCCTCAGGACGTCCTGCATCCCTCGCCTTTCAAAGTGCCTCCAGCCACCCCTCCGCCGGCCAGGCCTGCCGCCGCCTTCATGGATGACCGACCAAAGGTACTCGTCGCGACGCCCCGCTGTCCAGCGGTGAATACGCGCCACCGCCGCCGGTCAGGCGGCCGCGGCCAGCTGCGCCGGCGAGTCGAGCTCGGCGCGCGCCGGGACGAACGACATCGCGCGCTCCGCCATCGCGGTGATGGTGAGGCTCGGGTTGACGCCGACGTTGGCGGGCACCGCCGCGCCGTCGCACACGAGCAGGTTCTCGTAGCCGAAGACCCGGTGGCGGGCGTCGATGACGCCGTCCTCGGGCGAGCGGCCGATGACCGCCCCGCCGAGGATGTGCGCCGTCGACGGGATGTTGGCCAGCGCCTCCATGATCGAGCTCTGGGCGATCCCGCCCGTGCGGTCGGCGAGCCACTCGGCGAAGCGGTTGGCGACCGGGATGAACGTCGGGTTGGGCTTCTCGGGGTCCTGCTCGGTCTGCAGGCGCACGCCGCCGAACGCCGTCAGGCGCGGGCGCAGGGCGATCGCGTTGTCGAGCGTCTGCATGACCAGGACGATGATCGTCCGCTGCGACCAGCCCACGGGCCACAGCACGCTGAGCAGCCGGACCGGGTGCCGGACGGCCGCGGCCAGGAGCTTCAGCG
The DNA here is from genome assembly GCA_035540675.1 of Solirubrobacteraceae bacterium. Lineage (GTDB taxonomy): Bacteria > Actinomycetota > Thermoleophilia > Solirubrobacterales > Solirubrobacteraceae > DATLGB01. Next base: position 4,953 of record DATLGB010000043.1, read on the forward strand.
GCCGCGTGAGCCGCGTGCCGTCGCCGACGAGCAGCGTGTAGAGCAGGCTCATCGAGTCGCCCGCGCGCCCGTACGTGACGGTCTCGATGTGGGTGTCGGCGTCGGGATACACGCTCGAGGAGATCGCGACGCGCTTGGTCAGGTCCTCGGCCCCGCGGGGGACGGTCACCGCCAGGATCGCCTCGGAGTTCGTGCGCACGAGCTCGCCCAGGCGCGCCGACAGCCGCGGCAGGCCGCCCTTGAGCCGGCAACGCTGCAGGAGCTTGTTCGTGCCGAGCGCGCCGGCCGCGACGACGACGCCGCCCGTGGTCAACGTGCGCCGGTCCTTGCGCACCCACGCGCCGGAACGCTCCGTGACCACCTCGTAGCCGTCGGCGCCCGTCCCGTTGCCGAGCGGGCGGACGTCGACCACGGTCCGCGCCGGCTGGATGCGCGCGCCGTGGCGCTCGGCCAGCCACAGGTAGTTCTTGACCAGGGTGTTCTTGGCGCCGACGGGGCACCCCACCATGCAGCGGCCGCACGCCGTGCAGCCGGTGCGCGGCGGACCGTCGCCCCCGAAGAACGGGTCGTCGACCGTCTCCCCCGGCGTGCCGAAGTAGACGCCGACGCGGGTCTTGGCGTAGCTCTTCTCGGCGCCGATCTCGCGCCCGAACTCCCGCAGGAGCTGGTCGGCGGGGTCGTCGGCGATGACCTCGGTCACGCCCAGCATCCGCTCGGCCTCGTCGAAGTGCGGCGCCAGCGCCGCGCCCCAGTCCGGCTCGAGGCCCGACCACTGCGGGTCGTCGTAGAAGCGCCGCGGGGCCCGGTAGAGCGTGTTCGCGTAGCCGAGGCTGCCGCCGCCGACGCCCGCGCCGCTGGCGATGGCGACGTCCTTGAAGATCGACAGCCGGAAGATCCCGTGCAGACCGAGGCGCGGCGCGAAGAAGTAGCGGCGGAGGTCCCAGGTCGAGCGCGGCAGCTCGTCGTCGGCGAAGCGGCGGCCGGCTTCGAGCACCCCGACCGAGTAGCCCTTCTCGGCCAGGCGCAGCGCGCTGACGCTGCCGCCGAAGCCCGACCCGATCACGAGCCAGTCGAAGTCGTGCGCGCCCGCGCCCATGGGGCGGCCACGATAACCGAACATGACGTACGCGTCAGGTTCTTGCGTGCGCTGACAACCTGCCGTCAGTTTTCCGGCCCACGGTGCGTTGAGCGACCACGATGAAGCCGCCGCAGGTCCGGGTTCCCCCCGCCCGCTCCGCCGTCTTCGAGCCGCTGAGCGCCCACAGCACCTATGAGGAGGCGGTCGCCCGGCTCGGGACCGCGGTCCGGATCGGCCTGCTCGCGCCCGGGACGCGCCTGCCGCCGGAGCGCGAGCTCGCGGAGCAGCTGGGCATCTCGCGCTCCACGCTGCGCCAGGCGCTCTCCACCCTGACGGAGAGCGGCCACCTCGTCGCGGTCCGCGGGCGCACGGGCGGGACCTTCGTGGCGGCGTCGCCGCCGATCGCCTCGCGCGAGCCGTTCCCGCTCGAGCGCTGGCGCGAGCTGCTCGACTGGCGGGTGGCGATCGAGCTCGGGGCGGTCCAGCTCGCCGCCGAGCGGGCGGGCGACGACGACGTCACGCGCCTGCGCGAGGCGCTCGCCGGGCTCGAGAGGACCGTCGACAGCGACTATCCGACGTACCGCCGCGCCGACATCGCGCTGCACCTCGCCGTCGCCGAGGCGAGCGGGTCCCGCCGCGTGGTGGCGGCCATGACCGGCATCCACGGCGACGTCAGCGACCTGCTCGACCGGATCGCGTACCCGTCGCCCGCGCGCCACCACGCCAACGAGCAGCACGGCCGCATCATCGCCGCCGTCGAGGCGCACGACGCGCCCGCCGCCGTCGCGTCGATGCGCGAGCACATCGACGGGACCGAGCAGATCCTGGCCGGCCTGCTGCCGTAGCGGCGGCGGTCAGCGCAGCACGCGCGCCTCGTAGCCGGCGTCCGTGAGCTCGGCGATCACGCCGTCGGCGTGCTCGCGACCGCGCGTCTCGAGCACGAGCTCGACGGCGGTCTCGCGGACGTGCAGGTCGACGCCCTCGCGTACGTGGGACACGTCGACGATGTTGGCGCCCGTGTCCGCCACGTGCTGCAGCAGCGCGACCAGCGCGCCGGGACGGTCGCGCAGCTTGGTGAACAGCACGAGGCGCCGCCCGGCCTCGGTCTCGTGGCGGCGGGCCGTCGCCGCCAGCAGCCCCGCGTCGACGTTGCCGCCCGAGAGGATGGCGACCGTCGCGCCGCGCTCGGCCGGCTGCACGCTCCCGCTCAGCAGCGCGGCGACGCCCGCCGCCCCGGCGCCCTCGACCACCAGCTTCGCGCGCTCGAGGCACAGGAACATCGCCTCGGCGATCTCGTCCTCCCCCACCGTCACGACCTCGTCGAGCCACTCGTCCAGCAGCGGCCGCGTCACCTCGCCGGGCCGCTTGACCGCGATGCCGTCGGCGATGGTCAGCGTGCTGTCGACCACCTGCACGCCGACCACGCGCACGTCCGGCCGCGCCGCCCGCACCGCCAGCGCGATGCCCGACGCCAGGCCGCCGCCGCCCACCGGGACGACGACCGCCGCCAGATCCGGGACGTCCTCGACCAGCTCGAGGCCGATCGAACCTTGGCCGGCGATCACGTCCGGGTCGTCGTACGGGTGCACGAACGCCAGCTCGTGCTCGGTCGCGTGCGCGAGCGCCGCCGCGAGGCATTCCTCGATCAGCGGCCCGCCGCGGTGCACGTGCGCGCCCTGGCCCATGATCGCCTCGTACTTGGCGATCGGGGCGTCGTCGGGCACGAAGACGTCGCAGCGCACGCCGCGCGCCGCCGCGGCCGCCGCGACGCCCTGGCCGTGGTTGCCGGCCGACGCGCAGACGACGCCGCGGGCGCAGCCGTCGCCGAGCGCGTGCAGCTTGGCCGCCGCGCCGCGGACCTTGAACGAGCCGGTGCGCTGCAGGTTCTCGGCCTTGAGCAGCACGCGGCCGCCGGTGCGCTCGGAGAAGGTCCGCGACGACAGCACCGGCGTGCGCTTGGCGATCTCCTCCACCGCCGGTCGCGCGGCGGCGACGTCGGCGGCAGTCGGGCGCATCAGTCCGGCAGCGCGATGATGGCGTCGATCTCCACCCGCGCTCCCTTGGGCAGCGCCGAGACCGCGAACGCGGTGCGGGCGGGCGCGTCGCCGCCGAAGTACTGCTCGTAGATCGTGTTGACCTCGCCCCAGTCGCCGATCTCCGCCAGGTAGACGGTGCAGCGGACGGCGTCGGCCAGCGTGGCGCCGCCGGCGGCGGCCACGGCGGCCAGGTTCTCCAGGCACTGCCTGGCCTGCTCGGCGGCGGTCTCGCCGACCAGCTCGCCGGTGTCGGGGTGCAGCGCGACCTGGCCGGAGCAGAACAGCAGGCCGTTGGACTTCACGGCGTGCGAGTAGGGGCCGACGGCGGCGGGCGCGCCCACGGCGGTGACGGTTTCACGGTGGTGCGACATGGGGAGGGAACCTACGTGAACCGGCTGGCCGAGGAGACCTCGCCCTACCTCCTGCAGCACAAGGACAACCCGGTGGACTGGTACCCGTGGGGCGAGGAGGCGTTCGCCCGCGCCCGCGCGGAGGACAAGGCGGTGCTGGTGTCGATCGGCTACTCCGCCTGCCACTGGTGCCACGTGATGGAGCGCGAGTCCTTCGAGGATCCCGAGACGGCGCGGCTGATGAACGAGCGGTTCGTGTGCGTCAAGGTCGACCGCGAGGAGCGCCCGGACGTCGACGCCATCTACATGGACGCGGTGCAGGCGATGACCGGGCACGGCGGCTGGCCGCTGAACGCGTTCATCACGCCGGACGGCGTCCCGTTCTACGCCGGCACGTACTTCCCGCCGGAGCCCGCCCGCGGGATGCCGAGCTGGCGCCAGATCGTCATCGCGATCGCCGACGCCTGGCGCCAGGACCGCGAGAAGATCGTCGAGGGGGCCGCCCAGATCCTCCCGCGCCTGCAGGGCGCGGCGGGCATCGACGGCCGGGAGGGCGAGCTCGACCCGGCCGCGCTCGACGCGGCGGTCAACGGCCTGCGCAGCATCTACGACGGCGAGCACGGCGGCTTCGGCACCGCGCCGAAGTTCCCGCCCGCGTCGGTTGTCGAGTTCCTGCTCGGGCGCGGGGAGCGGGCGATGTCGCTGCACACGCTGCGAGCGATGGCCAACGGCGGCATGTACGACCAGGTGGGCGGCGGCTTCTCGCGCTACTCCGTCGACGCCCGCTGGGTCGTCCCCCACTTCGAGAAGATGCTCTACGACAACGGGCTGCTCGCGCGCGCGTACCTGCACGGCTGGCAGGTGTCCGGCGACCCGCTGCTGCAGCGCGTCTGCGTCGAGACGCTCGAGTGGATGCTGCGCGAGCTGCGCCAGGAGGAGGGCGCCTTCGCGAGCGCCCTCGACGCGGACTCCGAGGGCGTCGAGGGCAGGTACTACGTCTGGACGCTCGAGCAGGTGCGCGAGGCGCTCGACGGCGACCTCGCCGACGAGGCGATCCGCCACTTCGGCATGACCGAGGCGGGCAACTGGGAGGGCGTCAACATCCCCGTGCGCGCGACCGCGGACCCGCCGCGCCTGGGCGAGATCAAGGCGGCGCTGTACGAGGCGCGCGAGCGCCGGGTGCGACCGGGCCTCGACGACAAGCGCCTCACGTCCTGGAACGCGCTGGCGATCGCCGCGCTGGCCGAGGCCGGCGCCGTCCTCGGGCGGCCGGACTTCGTCGACGCCGCGCGCACGTGCGCCGCCTTCCTGCTCGACACGATGCGCGACGACCGCGGCCGGCTGCTGCGCAGCTACAACCGGGGGCGCGCGAAGATCGCCGCCTACCTGGAGGACCACGCCTACCTGGTCGAGGCGCTGCTGGTGCTCTACGAGGCGACCTTCGAGGAGCGCTGGTTCGTCGAGGCGCGGCGGCTGGCCGACGAGACGATCGCGCGCTTCGGCGACCGCGAGCGCGGCGGCTTCTTCACCACCAGCGACGACCACGAGCGGCTGGTCGCCCGCCGCAAGGACCTCGAGGACACGCCGATCCCGTCCGGTGCCTCGTCGATCGCCTACGGCCTGCTGCGCCTCGCGGCGCTGACCGGCGAGCGCGACTACTCCGAGCACGCCCTCGGCGTCATGCGCCCGCTGGGCGAGGCCGTCGGCCGCTTCCCGCAGGCGTTCGGGCACCTGCTGCAGGCGATCGCGTTCCACCTCGAGCCCGTGCGCGAGGTGGCGCTGGTGGGCGACGACGTCGCGCCGCTGGCGGCGGTGGTGCGGAGCGCGCACCGGCCGCACGTGGTGCTGGCGGGCGGCAGCGGACCGGGCGGCGCCGTGCCGCTGCTCGAGGGCCGCACGCCGCTCGAGGGCCGGGCGGCGGCCTACGTGTGCGAGAACTTCGCCTGCCGGCGGCCGGTCACCGAGCCCGCCGAGCTCGAGGCCCTGCTGTCCTGATCGCGGGCCCCAGTAGCCTGCCGCGGCCATGAGCCGCCTGCTCGAGGTCGCCGCCGGCCGCACGGCGAAGTGGGTGATCGTGGCGCTGTGGGCCCTGGCGATCGCCGGCTCGCTGGTCGCGCAGCTGCCCGCGAAGTTCCAGGACGCCGAGAAGAACGACGCTGCGTCGTTCCTTCCCGGCGACGCGGAGTCGACGCAGGCACTCGAGGCGGCGCGGCGGCTGCAGTCGGGCGAGCAGGCGCCGATCGTCGTGGTCTATCGCCGCGCGGGCGGCCTCACCGCCGCCGACCGCGCCGAGATCTCGGCACGGATCGACCGCTTCAACGCCGAGCGGGCGCGGCGGGCCGCGGCGGGTGAGGACCCGTTCCGGCGCACCTCGGACCTGCGCCCGGGGCCGCGCGCGCCCGACGCCGTCCTCTACACGGGCACGATCAGCGCCGGCACGGGCCGGTCGGAGACGATCATCGACCCGGTCGAGACGGCGCGCGAGCTGCTCAGCGACCCCGGCGGCGGCCTCGAGGGCAAGGTCACGGGCCCGGCGGGCTTCTCCGCAGACGCGATCAAGGTCTTCGAGAGCATCAGCGGGACGCTCGTGCTGGCCGCGGGCTCGCTCGTGTTCGTGCTGCTGATCCTGATCTACCGCAGCCCGATCTTCTTCTGGATCCCGCTGCTGTCGGTGGTCTTCGCCGAGATCGCCAGCCGGTCGGTCGGGTGGGGGCTCACGGAGGGCGGCATCACCGTCAACGGCCAGTCGTCGTCGATCCTGTCGGTGCTCGTGCTCGGCGCCGGCACCGACTACGCGCTGCTGCTGGTCGCGCGCTACCGCGAAGAGCTGCACGCGCACGAGGACCACCACGAGGCGCTGCGCGTGGCGCTGCGGCAGGCGGGCCCGGCGATCGTGGCGTCGGCGCTGACGGTCAGCGCCGCGCTGCTGTGCCTGTCGGTGGCGGAGGTCAACGGCACCGCCGGGCTGGGCCCGATCGGCGCCATGGGCGTCGTCGTCGCGCTGGTGACCATGCTGACGCTGCTGCCGGCCGCGCTCGCCGTGTTCGGTCGCCGCGCGTTCTGGCCGCTCGTGCCCTACGGGCCGGGCGGCGCCCCGGCGCCCGGCCGGCTGCGGCGGATGCCGCTGATCGCGCGCATCGACCGCTTCGGCCGCGGCTGGGAGACGGGCCACCGCTCGGACGCGACGCGCGGGTCCTGGCGGCGCGTCGGCGACCGCGTCGCGCGCCGGCCGCGGCAGGTCTGGCTGTTCACGAGCCTGCTGCTCGCGCTCGGCGTGCTCGGGCTGTCGGACTTCAACACGAACCTCACCCAGACCGACGCCTACCGCGACGAGGTCGAGTCCGTCGCCGGCCAGAAGCTGCTGGCCCAGTCCTTCCCGGCCGGCGCCAACGCCCCGGCCGACGTCGTCGTGCCCGACCGTGCCCGCGTCCCGGCGGTGGCCGCCGCGCTGCAGCGGGTGGAGGGCGTGGCGCAGGTGGCGCCGGCGCCGGGCGTGCGGCCGGACGCGCCCGAGGCGCTGCTGTCGGTGGTGCTGCGCCGCGACGCCTACTCCAACGAGGCGCTCGAGCTCGTGCCCGATCTGCGGGCGGCGGCGCAGGCCGCCGGCGGCCCCGGCGTGCTCGTCGGCGGCCCGACCGCGATCCAGCGCGACGTCAACGACGCCGCCGGCCGCGACACCCGGCTGATCGTGCCGATGGTGCTGGGCGTCGTCCTGCTGATCCTGATCGGGCTCCTGCGCTCGCTCGTCGCCCCGCTGCTGCTGACGGCGACGGTGATCCTGTCGTTCCTGGCGGCGGTGGGCGTGAGCGCCGTGGTGTTCGACGTGGTGTTCGGCTTTCCGGGCGTCGACCCGTCGCTGCCGCTGTTCGCGTTCGTGTTCCTCGTGGCCCTCGGGATCGACTACAACATCTTCCTGATGGCGCGCGTCCGCGAGGAGACGCTGCGCCACGGAACGCGCGAGGGGATGCTGCGCGGCCTCGCCGTCACCGGCGGCGTGATCACGTCGGCCGGCATCGTGCTCGCCGGCACGTTCTCGGTGCTCGCGGTGCTGCCGCTGGTCTTCCTGACCGAGATCGGCTTCATCATCGCCTTCGGCGTGCTGCTCGACACGTTCGTCGTGCGCTCCGTCCTGGTCCCGGCGCTCGTGCTCGACCTCGGCCCCCGGATCTGGCTGCCGTCCCGGCTCGCCCGGGCCGAGCTGGCGCGTGGGCGTCCGCCTTCTGACTGAAACCGGTTTGGGCGTCGGCAGCCGCGGAAGGACAAGGGGTCAGAAGGTGGCCGCGCCGCTCCCTCCGGGCGCGATCCGTCCGCATCCACTCTCGAAGCAAGGGGATTGACCGTCATGCTGCTACGCCTGGCGGCGACCGTCGCCGCGGTCGCCTGTTCGCTCGTGCTCGCCCCCGCCGCCTCCGCAGCCCAGCCGGTGCCGCGCGAGCTCCCGCCGGCCTGGTACACGGTCGCCCTCGCCGAGCAGGTCCATTCGGCCGGCGCCGGCGGCGTGCAGGTCGCCGCGGAGTACCTCAACACGGAGTGCCCGGGCTACCAGTCCCCCGGCGTGCAGGCCGCCGGCTGCATCGTCGCGCCCTACGGCTGCACCGCGAACTTCATCTACACGGACGGGACCAGCAAGTACGTCGGCACGGCGGCGCACTGCGTCGACAAGGTCGGCCAGCCCGTGGTGATGCAGGTCGACACGACCACGCTGGCCGAAGTCGGCACCGTCTCCTACCGCAGCGCGCAGGAGGAGCCGGGCGACGACTTCGCGATCATCAAGATCTACCCCGACGTCGCCTCGAAGTGGGGCGTCAACCCGGCGATCCCGGTGGTCGGCGGCCCCAACGGCATCTACACCGGCTGCGGCCCCGAGCTGGTCAAGAACTACGGCCACGGCTACGGCGTCGCGGTGGCGCAGGGCAAGCCCGAGGGCGGCCTCGCGCTGGTCTGGCACGACGACGGCTACGGCTGGGAGGGCGTCGCGGCGCCCGGCGACTCCGGCGACGCGGTCGTGACCTCGGCCGGCCTCGCCGCGGGCAACCTGACGCACCTGATCATCTACGACCGCAACTACACGCCGTCGACGGTGGCCGGGACGCGGATCACCAAGATCCTCACCCAGACCGGCCTGCAGCTCGTCAACGCGGACGGCTCCACCACCGGCGCGGCGTCGACCAGCTGCGGCGGCTCCACCACCGGCGGCACCGGTGGTGGCGGCGGCGGCAACGGCGGCGGCAACGGCGGCGGCAAGCCCAAGGG
>DATLGB010000044.1:0-14155 GCA_035540675.1 Solirubrobacteraceae bacterium
GCGGCGATGCGCGCGGCCGTGTTGACGTCGACGCCGAAGTAGTCGCCGCCGAGCCGGCGCGGGCGCCCGACGTGCACCCCTGCGCGCAGCTTCGGCCGGTAGCCGTCGAGCTCGATGGTCGCGACGCCCGCCGACGCCGCCGCGGCGGCCGCCACCGCGTCCTCGGGATCGGCGAACGCGGCCATCAGCCCGTCGCCGAGGCGCTTGACGACGCGCCCGCGGTTGGCGCGCACCGGCGTCTCGACCGCGTTGGCGACGCGCCGCAGCAGCTCCACCGCCTGCGCGTCCCCCACCTCGAGCGCCCACGACGAGAAGCCGCACAGGTCCGTGAAGAGGATCGTCACCTCCTCGTCGCCGCGCCCGCGGCCCTGGGCCTCCGACAGCGACTGCCAGACCTGCAGGGCGCTGAAGCCGACCTCCTTGAGCGCGCTCGGGCGCTCGGCCGCCACCAGGGCCAGCCGCTGGCCCAGCAGCCCGGGCGCCTCGTCGCCGTCCAGCGACAGCGGGTCTCCGTAGCGGTCGTCTCCGGGCAGCCGCCGCCGCGCCGCCTTGGCCAGCCTGAGCAGGAGCGGGTGCTCGTCGACGCTCCGCGCGAGCGCCGCGAGGCGCCGGGCGGAGCGGCGGTCGCCGGTGTCGTCGTCGGCCATCGCGACGGAGGCTAGACGCGCGGGCCCGGGATGCCGCGGAACGCGTACGGGATCGGCTCGCGCCCCGCCTGCACGACCCAGCACTCGCCGTTGGCGTCGCCGCCGAACAGGGCCAGCACGGCGTCGGCGACCTGCCCGGCCGGGATGATCGTGAAGCCCGACTCGATCAGCTGCTCGCGGATCCCGGCGATGATCGCCGACTCCGCGAAGCCCGGGCAGACGGCGTTGACGCGGATCCCCTCGGGCCCGACCAGGCCCGCCATGGCACGGGTGAAGCCGACGACGGCGTGCTTGTTGGCGCAGTAGATCGGGTCCATCGGCACCCCGGTCAGCCCGGCGAGCGAGGCGGTGCTGACCACGCTGCCGCCGCCGCGCGCCCGCAGTGCCGGCAGGGCGGCGTGCATGCCGAAGACGACCCCGTCGAGGTTGACGCCCATCGCGCGGCGGTACAGCGCGAGGTCGAAGCCGTCGCCGGGCGCCGTGTTCGAGGAGACCCCGGCGTTGAGGTGCACGAGGTCGATGCCGCCGCAGCGCTCGACCGCGAACGCGACCATGGCCTGGTTGGCCTCGCAGTCGGCGACGTCGACGGCCACGAACTCCCCCTCCACCTCGGCCGCGACGGCCCGCCCGGCCTCCTCGGCCACGTCCGCGACCACCACGCGCGCGCCCGCGGCGGCCAGCGCGAGCACGGTGGCGCGGCCGAGCCCGCTCGCCCCGCCGGTGACGAGCGCGACCTTCCCGGCCAGCTCAGCCACGCGTCGCCTCCTCGGCGCGCTCGCCGAGCGTGACGATGGTGTCGCCGAACGCCTTCAGGTACGGGTCGTCGGTGGAGCCGGCGACGGCGCGCTTGTAGTTGCCCTCCATGAACACGATGATCTTCCAGAGCGCGAGCACCTGGTACCAGCGGGCGTCGGACATCGAGCGCCCCGAGCGCTCCTCGTAGCGCGCCAGCAGCTCGTCGCGGCTGAGGAAGCCGGTGGCGCGGGTCAGCTCGCCGGCGGGCAGCCCGAGCGCCGGGTCGTCCGCCTCGAACCAGAACGTCGTCAGGTAGCCCAGGTCGGCCAGCGGGTCGCCGATCGTCGACATCTCCCAGTCGAAGATCGCGTTCACGCGCGCCGGCGGCTGCGGGGCGAACATCACGTTGCCCAGGCGGAAGTCGCCGTGCACGACCGTGGCCTCGGAGCCCTGCGGCATGTGGTCGGCCAGCCAGCGCCCGACGCGCTCCACCGCCGGCAGGTCGCGGGTGCGGTTGTGCTCCCACAGCCCGAGGAAGCGCCGCACCTGCCGCTCGAGGTAGCCCGTCGGCTTGCCGAAGCCCTCGAGCCCCGCCGCGCGCCAGTCGACGGCGTGGACCTCGACGAGCGCGTCGACGAGCTCCTCCGACATCCGGCGCCGGCCTTCGGGGTCGTCGAACTGCTCGGGCAGCGACGAGCCGGCCACGACGCCGTCGACGTGCTCCATGACGTAGAACGGGACGCCGATCAGGGCGGCGTCGTCGCACACCGCCAGCACTTCCGGCACGCGCGCGCGGCCGTGCAGCGCCCGCAGCACCCGCGCTTCGCGCAGCACGTCGTGGGCGCTCGGCGGCAGCGGGCCCCGCGGCGGCCGGCGCAGCACGAACCGCCGCCCCCCGCGCGCGACGGCGTAGGTCACGTTCGAGTGGCCCTCGCCGATCGGCTCGAGCTCGGCCGGGCCCTCACCCAGGTCGTGGCCGTCGAGGAAGGCGAGCAGCGGGTCGAGCACCACGAGCGGCTCGCGCGCGTCGGGGCGGACGTCGTCCCAGCGGCGGACGATGTCGTCCGGCGCGATCGTGTGCACGGTCATCGCTCGGGATCCTGCCGGACCGCGCTCGCCGGCGGCACCCGCAGCGTGGCCTCGGGGACCGCGAAGGCGTCGACCAGCGCGCCGGCGTGCGGCCGCAGCTGCGCGCACAGCTCGTTGACCGCCCGCAGCACCGCCTTCGAGCGCGTCGAGGACAGCCGGCCGTGCTCCTGGAACCAGCCGCGGTCCTGCTCGATCCGCCACAGCGCGTGCAGGTCGCACAGGAGGTCGAGGGCCTCGCGCAGCTCGGGGTCCTCGCAGCGCTCGACGGCGTCCGCGAACGCCTCGAGCACCACGCGCTCGACGTGCGCGCGCGCCGCGAGCAGCACGTGGTCCTGCACCTCGATGAACACGTCGAAGGGGTCGCCGCCGTTGTCGATGCCGCGCTTGAGGCGCCGCGCGAGCGCCGACAGCACGTGCTCCTCGCGCCAGCGGAACAGGGCGAGCTGGAACTCGCGCGCCCGCAGGTCGCCGATCTCCGTGCGGCGCCGCAGCACCTCGTCGGCGACCCGCGCGACGATCTCGCGCGCGGCCGTGCGCTCCGCGATCGCCTCGAACACCTGCGCGGCGACGAACTGCACCGTCCCCAGCGGGTCGAGCTCGCCGAACTGGTCGCGGTAGTCGGTCAGCAGCGACTTCGCGACGAGCTGCAGCAGGACGGTGTTGTCGCCCTCGAAGGTCGTGAAGACGTCGGTGTCGGCCTTCAGCGCCGCGAAGCGGTTGACCGCCAAGTAGCCCGCGCCGCCGCAGCACTCCCGGCACTCCTGGATCGTCGCCGTCGCGTGCCACGTCGCCAGCGCCTTGACGCCCGCGGCGTGCGTCTCGAGCTCCCGCCGCTCGCGCTCGGGGCACTCCTCGTCGGAGAAGCAGCGGTCCAGCCGCGCCACCAGCCCCTCCTGGGCGAAGTGCAGCGCGTACGTCGTCGCCAGCGCCGGCAGCAGGCGCCGCTGGTGGGTGCGGTAGTCGAGCAGCAGCGCCTCGCGCGGCTCGTCCGGCGGGCCGAACTGGCGGCGCTCCAGCGCGTGGCGGATGGCGATCGTCAGCGCCGACTTCGTGGCGCTGATCGACGCGCCGCCGACCGAGATCCGCCCCTGGATCAGCGTCCCGAGCATCGTGAAGAAGCGCTTGTTGGCGTTCTCGATCGGGCTCGAGTAGGTGCCGTGCTCGTCGAGGCGCGCGTAGCGGTCCAGCAGCGCGTCGCGCGGCACGCGCACGTGGTCGAACCAGATGCGGCCGTTGTCGACGCCGTTGAGGCCGAGCTTCTCGCCGCAGTCCTCGATGCGGATGCCCGGCAGCGTCTCGCCGTCGTCGCCCCGCAGCGGCACGAGCAGGCAGTGGACGCCGTGGTCGGCGTCGCCGACCCGCAGCTGCGCGAACACGGCGGCCATCCGCCCGTCGCGCGCGGCGTTGCCGATGTAGTCCTTGCGCGCGGACTCCTCCGGGGTGTGGACGACGAACTCGTCCGTGTCCGGGTCGTAGGTCGCCGTGGTGAGGATCTGCTGGACGTTGGAGCCGTGGCCGCTCTCGGTCATGGCGAAGCAGCCCGGCAGCTCGAGCGTGCGGATCGCGTCGAGGTGGCGCTCGTGGTGTGCGCGCGTCCCGAGGTGCAGCACGGCGCCGCCGAACAGCCCGAACTGCACGCCGCACTTGACCAGCAGCGACAGGTCGCCGTGCCCGAGGGTCTCGAAGGCGGCGATCGAGCCGCCGACGTCGCCGCCGCCGCCGTACTCGACCGGGAAGCCGCGGCCGGTCTCGCCCGTGGCGGCGAGCGCCGTCGCCCACTCCCACACCCGCGCCCGGTACTCCTCCGCCGGCAGGCCGCTGACCAGCGCGAACTCCGGCCGCTCGGCCAGCTCGCGCCCGCGCGCCCGGATCTCCGCGTGCTCGCCGTCGAGGAAGGCCTGCAGCGCGCGGGCGTCGAGCGTCATCGGATCGTGCCGGTGAGGTGCGGCGCGCCCGTGCGCTCGTCGCGGACCGCGAAGTCGATCCTCTTCGAGCTGCTGCGCAGGCTGCCGAACGCCACGCGCGCCGGCAGCAGGATCGGCTTCTCGAAGGTCACCTCGACCGTGTAGGCGTCGGGCAGCCGCCCCTCGAGCGCGGCCAGGCAGCGGGCCTTCGTCCACATGCCGTGGGCGATCGCGCGCTTGAAGCCGAACGCCTTCGCGGTCAGGTCGTGCAGGTGGATCGGGTTGCGGTCGCCGGAGACGTCGGCGTAGCGGCGGCCGGTGTCGCCCGGGACCCGCCACACGGCGCCCCTGGGCGGCTCGGGCGGCTTGCGGCGCTTCTTGGCCGTCTCGCCGCTGCCGCCGCCGCGGCGCAGGAACGTCGACAGCCCCTCCCACGCGACCTCGCCGCCGGCGTGCGCCTCCGTGACCATCTCGACCAGGCGCCCCTTCGGGTGCGGCTCGCCCTCGCGGGCGCGCACGAGCAGGTCGAGCCGCTCGCCGGCGTCGAGCGGCCGCTTCAGCGTGATGCGGTTGGCGAGGTGCACCATCCCGACCGGCGCGAACGGGAAGCTGGGGTCGGTCATCAGCGCCATGTGCAGCGGGAACGCGAGCACGTGCGGGTAGGTCGCCGGCAGCTCGTCCCCGACGCGGAACCCGCACACGCGGGCGTAGCGCGCGAGATGCGCGCGGTCCACCGCGACGTCGCGCAGGGCGAGCTCGAGCTCGGGGACCTCGCCGCCGCCGCGGCGGCCGGCCAGCGGCAGCATGCCGGCGGCCGCCCGCGCGTAGAGGCCGAGCATCCGGGGCGGGCGCTGGAGCTCGCGGGTCGTCGGCACGCTCACGCCCCGAGCAGGCTCTGGCCGCAGACGCGGACCACGTTGCCGTTGACGCCGCCGGACGCGGGGCTCGCGAACCACGCGATGGCCTCGGCGACGTCCACCGGCAGGCCGCCCTGCGACATCGAGTTCATGCGGCGGCCGGCCTCGCGCAGGGCGAAGGGGACGCGCGCCGTCATCTGCGTCTCGATGAACCCGGGCGCCACCGCGTTGATCGTGAGCTTGCGCTTGGCCAGCACGGGCGCCCAGGCGGCGACCATCCCGGCCACGCCGGCCTTCGACGTGGCGTAGTTGGTCTGGCCGGCGTTGCCGGCGATCCCGCTGATCGAGGACACCGTGACGATGCGCCCGTTGGCGCGCAGCAGCCCGGCGTCGAGCAGCGCGTCGTTCATGCGCTCCTGGCTGGCCAGGTTGACGTCGAGCACCGACGCCCACTGGTCGGGGCGCATGCGGCCGAGCGTCTTGTCGCGCGTGATGCCGGCGTTGTGGACGATCGCGTCGAGGCCGCCGTGGTGGTCGCTCACGTAGGCCGCGAGCTGCTGCGGCGCGTCGTCGGCGGTCACGTCGAGCGGCAGGTCGGAGCTGCCGGCCTGCGGGACGTCGATGCGGATCACGGTCGCGCCGTCGCGCTCGAGCACCTCGGCGATCGCGGCGCCGATGCCGCGCGACGCGCCGGTGACCGCCGCGACCTTGCCGTCCAGCGGGCGCTCCCAGTCGACGGTCGCCGTCGCCACCGGCTTGGCGATGCGGATCACCTGCGCCGACACGTAGGCCGACTTCGGCGACAGCAGGAAGCGCAGCGTCGACTCGATCGCGCCCTCCGCGCCCGGGCGCACGTAGACGAGCTGCGCGGTCGCGCCGCGCTTGACCTCCTTGGCGACGGAGCGCTCGAAGCCCTCGAGCGCTCGCTGCGCCGTGGCCTCGCGCGGGTCGCCGGCGTCCTCCGGCGGCGTGCCGAGCACGATGACCCGCCCCGACGGCGACACGCGCCGGATCGCCGGCGAGAAGAAGGCGTGCAGCTCGGCGAGATCGTCGCTCGTCGTTATCCCGGAGGCGTCGAAGACGAGCGCCTTGAAGCGCTGCTCGCCCGCCGTCTCGCCGTTGAACACCTTCGCGTCGAGCCCGGCGTCGGCGGCCGCCGCGCGGGCCTCGCCGCCGAGCTCGGTGTGCACCTCGGCGCCGATCGCCGCGAGCAGGCGCGCGACGGGCGGGGCCAGGCGGCCGCCCGCGGCGGCGCCCAGCAGCACCGGGCCGTCGACGACCGGCATCCCGGGTTCCCAGCGCTCGAGCTCCGGCGGCTGCGGGAGGCCGAGGTTCTTGACGAGCTGCCCGGCGACGGGCAGGCGGGTGATCTGCGCGTAGCGGTCGCTCATGCCTGCGGTCCCTCCATGATCGCGACGATGCCCTGGCCGCCCGCGGCGCAGATGCTGATCACGCCGCGGCTGCCCGGGCGCTCGTGGAGCATCTTGGCCAGCGAGCCCACGATCCGGCCGCCCGTGGCGGCGAACGGGTGCCCGGCGCCGAGCGACCCGCCGTTGACGTTGAGCCTGTCCGAGTCGATCGAGCCCAGCGGCGCGTCGAGCCCGAGGCGCTGCTTGCAGAACACCGGGTCCTCCCACGCCTTCAGCGTCGCCAGCACCTGCGCCGCGAACGCCTCGTGGATCTCGTAGAAGTCGAAGTCCTGCAGCTTCAGGCCGTTGCGCTCCAGCAGCCGCGGCATCGCGTACGACGGGGCCATCAGCAGGCCCTCGCCGCCGTCGACGTAGTCGACCGCCGCCGTCTCGTGGTCGACGAACGTGGCGAGGATCTCGTGCCCGTGCTCGCGCGCCCACTCCTCCGAGGCCAGCAGGACGACCGAGGCGCCGTCGGTCAGCGGCGTCGAGTTGCCGGCGGTCATCGTGCCGTCCTCGCCGCCGAACGCCGGCTTGAGCTTGGCGAGCTTCTCGACGCTGGAGTCCGCCCGCAGGTTCTGGTCGCGCTCGAGGCCGAGGTAGGGCGTGATCAGGTCGTCGAAGAAGCCGCGGTCGTACGCCGCGGCGAGGTTCTGGTGGCTGCGCGCGGCCAGCTCGTCCTGCTCGGCGCGGGTGATGCCCCACTCCCTGGCCGTCAGCGCCGTGTGGTCGCCCATCGACATGCCCGTGCGCGGCTCGGCGTTGCGCGGGATCTCGGGGGTGATGTGCCAGGGCCGCAGCTTCGCGACCGCCTTCAGCCGCTCGGCGTTCGTGCGCGCGCGGTTGAGCTCGAGCAGGATCTCGCGCAGGTCCTCGTTGACGGCGATCGGCGCGTCGGAGGTGGTGTCGACGCCGCCGGCGATGGCGACGTCGATCTGGCCGAGGGCGATCTTGTTGGCGACGAGCGCCACGGCCTCGAGGCCCGTCCCGCACGCCTGCTGGACGTCGTAGGCGGGGGTGTCGGGGGCCAGCCGGGACCCGAGCACGGCCTCGCGGGCGAGGTTGAAGTCGCGCGAGTGCTTGAGCACGGCGCCCGCGGCCACCTCCCCCAGCCGCTCGCCCTCCAGGCCGAAGCGCTCGACCAGGCCGTCGATGGCCGTGGTGAGCATGTCCTGGTTGGAGGCGGCGGCGTAGGCGCCGTTGGAGCGGGCGAAGGGGATGCGGTTGCCGCCGAGGACGGCGACGCGGCGGGGGGCGGTCGGTGGCATGGCTCAGGTCTCCGAGGAGGTCAATTGACTCCTCAGTAAGATACCGCCCCGGCGCCGAACGTCCGGTTCTGCGCGTCCTGGCGCGCACTTTGGGACGTTCGCGGGGTGGGGCAATTAGAAGTCGGGTAATATGCGCGGCGTGAGCATCGCCGACCAGAGCATGGGCCTCGGCCTGCGCGCCATCCGGGCGCTGGCGGGCCTCGAGGCGGTCGACCGCTTCGGGCTGCGCAAGCCGGCGGAGCGGCTGCTGTACGGCGCGAGCCGCAACGGCGCGCGCGCCGCGGGCGCCGCGAATCGCGCCTTCACCGCCGCGACCCGCCTCGGCCGCCCCGCGCGGCTGTCCCCCGCCACCTCCAGCGGGCTGTTCGACCTGACGCCCGACGACGAGCAGCAGATGCTGCGCGACACCTTCAAGGAGTTCGCGCTGGGCGAGCTGCGCCCGGCCGCGCAGGCCGCCGACGCTGCGTGCGAGGCGCCGCGCGAGCTGCTCGACCAGGCGGCAGAGCTGGGGCTGACGATGCTCGGCGTCCCCGACGAGCTCGGCGGCGCGGTCACCGAGCGCTCGGCGGTGACGTCCGTGCTGATCGCCGAGGCGCTCGCCTACGGCGACATGGGCCTGGCGGCGGCGCTGCTGGCGCCCGCCGGCGTCGGCACCGCGCTGACGCTGTGGGGAGACGCCGACCAGCAGGCGACCTACCTTCCGGCGCTCGTCGGCGACAAGCCGCCGGCCGCCGCGCTGGCGCTGCTCGAGGCGCGGCCGCTGTTCGACCCGTTCGCGCTCGAGACCACCGCCCGCTCCGGCGGCGGCGACCTCGTCCTCAACGGCGTCAAGTCGCTCGTCCCGCTGGCGCGGACCGCCGAGCTGTTCGTGGTGGCCGCCGCCGGCGCGGACGGCCGGCCGCGCCTGGTCCTGCTCGAGTCGGGCACGGCCGGTGTCGGAGTCGAGCCCGAGCCGGCGATGGGCGTCCGCGCGTCGGCCGCGGGGCGACTCGTCCTCGAGGACGTGCGCGTGCCGGCCACGGCCGTGCTCGGCGAGGGCGACCCGGCGGTCTACGCCGAAGCCGTGCAGCGGGCCCGCCTGGCCTGGTGCGCGCTCGCCGTCGGGACGGCCACCGCCGTGCTCGACTACGTCATCCCGTACGTCAACGAGCGCGTCGCCTTCGGCGAGCCGATCTCCCACCGCCAGGCGGTCGCCTTCACCGTCTCCGACATCGCGATCGAGATCGAGGGCATGCGGCTGCTGACCTGGCGCGCGGCGAGCCGCGCCGACCAGGGGCGGGACTTCGGCCACCAGGTGGCGCTCGCGCGCCGGCTGTGCGCGGCCCGCGGCACGGCGATCGGCTCGCACGGCGTCCAGCTGCTGGGCGGCCACGGCTACGTCAAGGAGCACCCCGTCGAGCGCTGGTACCGGGACCTGCGCGCGACCGGCGTGATGGAGGGCGCACTGATCGTCTGATGGCCATCAACCTCGAGACCCCCAAGAAGTTCGCGCCGCTCGTCGCGCAGGCCCACCAGGTCGCGCGCGAGGTGTTCCGGCCGATCTCGCGCCGCTACGACCGCGAGGAGCACACCTACCCCAAGGAGCTCGACATGCTCGCCGCCGTGATCGACGGCATGAACGACTCCGGCGCCACCGGCGGCGCCGGGGCCGCGGGTGTGCGCCGCTCGCCGAACGGCGCACGCGCCGAGGGTGTGCGCAACGGCTCCAACATGTCGACGGCGCTGAGCATCATGGAGCTCTGCTGGGGCGACGTCGGGCTGCTGCTGTCGATGCCGCGGCAGGGGCTGGGCAACTCCGCGATCGCGTCCGTCGCCGACGACGAGCAGCTCGAGCGCTACGGCGGCCGCTGGGCGTCGATGGCGATCACCGAGCCCGAGGCCGGCTCGGACTCCGCGGCCATCCGCACCACCGCCGTCCTCGACGGCGACGAGTACGTCCTCAACGGCGAGAAGATCTACGTGACGGCCGGTGAGCGCGCCGAGCTCGTGGTGGTGTGGGCGACGCTCGACCGCTCCAAGGGCCGCGCGGCGATCAAGTCGTTCGTCGTCGAGCGCTCGAACCCCGGCCTGAAGCTCATCCGCGTCGAGGACAAGCTCGGCATCCGCGCCTCCGACACCGCCGCCTTCTCGCTCGAGGACTGCCGCGTGCCGAAGGACGCCTTGCTCGGGACGCCCGACATCGACGTCAAGCAGGGATTCGCCGGCGCGATGCAGACCTTCGACAACACCCGCCCGCTCGTCGCGGCGATGGCGGTCGGCGTCACGCGCGCGTGCCTCGAGCACACGCGCGACGCGCTGGCCGCGGCCGGCGTCACGATCGACCCGGCGGCGCCCGCGTTCACGCAGCCGGCCGCCGCCGCCGAGCTGCTCGCGATGGAGGCCGACTACGAGGCCGCGCGCCTGCTCACGCTCGAGGCCGCGTGGCTGGCCGACAACGGCAAGCCGAACTCGCTGCAGGCGTCGATGGCCAAGGCCAAGGCCGGCCGCACCGGCGTCGACGTCGCCATGCGCTGCATCGAGCTGTGCGGCAGCGCCGGCTACGGCGAGGACGAGCTGCTCGAGAAGTGGGCGCGCGACGCGAAGATCCTCGACATCTTCGAGGGCACCCAGCAGATCCAGCTGCTGATCATCGCGCGGCAGCTGCTCGGCAAGACCTCCGCCGAGCTGCGCTGAACGTCCCGCAGTCCGTGCCAGAGCCCGGACTCCGGGACGTTCGGGCTAGCGGCGGGCGGCCCAGGGGTCCGGCAGCGGGGTGAGGATCGGCTCGAGGCGGTCGCGCAGGCGCTCGTAGTCGGGCGGCAGCGACAGCCGCTGGCCGAGGCGCTGCGGGTCCTCGTCGACGGCGAAGCCGGGGCCGATCGTCGCCAGCTCGAACAGGACGCCGCTCGGCTCGCGGAAGTAGATCGACTTGAAGTAGAAGCGGTCGATCACCGGCGTCGGCCGGGCGCCGGCGCGCGCGACCCGCTCCTGCCAGGCGTCGTGCTGCTCCGGGCGCGTCGCGAACGCGACGTGGTGGACGGTCCCGGCGCCCGGCGCGGACCGCACCGGCGGCGGCGGGTCGTAGGCGACGACGGCCCGGCGCTCGTCGCCGCGCACGAGCCACTGGCCGCGCTCGCCGCCCTCGAAGCCGAGGCCGTCGCGCAGCAGCGGCGCGCTGCGGGTGTGGTCGAACGTGAACGCGCGCACGCCGTGGAAGCCCTGCAGGGCGTGCTCGCGCGGCACGTCGGGCGCGCCGGCGGTCAGCGGCGCATCGGGTACGTCGGCCACCAGCAGCTCGTGCTCGAGCCCCTCGGGATCGCGGAAGCGCAGGTTGCCGTCGACGCGCGCGGGATCGGCGCCGGCGCCCGTCAGGCGGTCCTCCCAGAAGTCCAGCGCCTCCGCGGCGCCGACGCGCCACAGGATCCGGTGGACCATCCCGGCGCCCGCCGTCCCCGGCGCCGCGCCCGGGTACTCGAAGAAGGTGAGGTCGAGCCCCGGCGTGCCCTCGTCGTCGCCGTAGAACAGGTGGTAGACGGTCGGGTCGTCCTGGTTGACGGTCTTCTTGACCAGCCGCAGCCCGAGGACGCCGGCGTAGAACTCCACGTTGCCCGGCGCGTCGCCGGTGATGGCGGTGATGTGGTGGATGCCTTCGAGCCGCATGCCCTAGAAGTTCACCACCTGGCGCACCGCCTCGCCGCGTGCCAGCCGGTCGAAGCCCTCGTTGAGCTCGTCGGGCGCCAGCCGGTGGGTCAGCAGGCGGTCGACGGGCAGGCGGCCGTCGCGGTACAGCGCGACGAAGCGCGGGATGTCGCGCGCCGGGACGCACGAGCCGAGGTAGGACCCGCGCAGCGTCCGCTCCTCGGTGACCAGCGACACCGCCGGGATCGACAGCATCCGCTCGGGGTGCGGCAGCCCGACGGTCACCGTCTGGCCGCCGCGGCGGGTGGCCGCGTAGGCCTGCGCGAGCACCTCGGCGCTGCCGACCGTCTCGATCGTGTGCGCGGCGCCGCCGGCCGTCGCCTCGCGCACGGCGGCGACGGGATCGTCCTCGCGCGCGTCGACGGTCGCCGTCGCGCCCAGCTCGCGCGCGAGCGCGAGCTTGGCCGGCACGCGGTCGACCGCGACGACGGTGGTGGCGCCGGAGGCCACCGCGCCGAGCAGCGCCGCGAGGCCGACGCCGCCCAGCCCGAACACGGCCACCGACTCGCCGAGCCGCACGTGCGCGCAGTTGACCACGGCGCCGACGCCGGTCAGCACGGCGCAGCCGAACAGCGCCGCCAGCTCGAGCGGCAGGTCCCGCTCCACCCGCACCGCCGAGTGCTCGGAGACCACGATGTGGTCGGCGAAGGCCGACACCCCCAGGTGGTGGTTGAGCTCGCCGCCGCCGGCGTCGCGCCAGCGCCGCCCGCCGCCGAGCAGCGCGCCCGCGACGTTGGCGGCCGCCCCCGGCTCGCACAGCGCGGCGCGGCCGTCGCGGCACGGGCCGCAGTCGCCGCACACCGGCACGAAGGCGAGCACGACGCGGTCGCCCGGCCGCAGCGTCCGCACCCCCGGTCCGACCTCCACCACGTCCCCGGCCGCCTCGTGGCCGAGCACCATCGGCATCACGCGCGGCCGCGACCCGTCGATCACCGACAGGTCGGAGTGGCACAGGCCGGCGGCGCCCACGCGCACGAGCACCTCGCCCTCCCCCGGCGGCGCGAGCTCGAGCTCGGCGACCTCGAGCGGGCGCGAGTCGGCGTACGGCGCCGGTGCGCCCATCCGGCGCAGGACGGCGCCGCGCACCCTCACGCCGCCCTACCTTTCGGACGCGGTGAGACGGGGATCGATTTCATGCTTGCTGCCCTTGATGGCTCAGGTGGCTGGTCGCCCCGTCTTGCCGGCTCTCTGTCACCGCTGATTAGGCACCGCGATCGATCGCTTTGTAGGGCGGAGTCGGGAACGAGAGCGCGTCGGGCACTGCCGTCTGAGAGAGGAGGGGCATGCAGGGAGTGGCCGTTGGAATCGACGTCGCCAAGGACTTCCACTGGGTTCAGATGGTCGACCGCAGCGACAGCGAGGTGCTCGGCAGCCGTCGGGTCGATAACACGCCCGCTGCTTTGGCCGAGTTCGTCGAGCAGCTCGTCGAGCTGCAGCAAGGCGGGCCGGTGACGGTCGGCATCGATGTCGTCGGCGGCATCGCGAGCCTGCTCTCGGTGATGCTGCTCGATGCCGGCATCGAGGTCGTGCATGTGCCGGGGCTGGCGGTCAACCGCGCGCGCGAGGGCACGGCCGGCGGTGAGCACAAAAGCGATCCGCGCGACGCGGCCGTGATCGCCGACATGGTCCGCCACCGCCGCGATCTGCGCCCGGTCGAGGCGCTCACAGAACTCGACGCCGAGATCCGGCTGCTCGTCAGCCGCCGCCGCGAGCTCGTTCAGGACCAGACGCGCCGCATCAATCGGCTGCGCGATCTGCTGTCCTCGATCCATCCCGGCCTCGAGCACGCGCTCGACGCGACTACCAAGGGCGCCCAGCAGCTGCTTAGCCGCTACGTCACCGCGGGCGAGATCCGGGCAGCGGGGCGCCGGCGGCTCGTCGAGCACATCCTCAAAGCCGGCCGTGTTAGCCGCCGGCACGCCGAGAAGCTCGCCGACAAGGCGCTCGCCGCCGCCCAGGCACAGGCGATCAGCGTCCCCGGCGAGCGCGTCGCCGCCGACCTGGTCGGCGAGCTGGCCGGCGAGTGCGCGCGCACCCGCGCCCGCCTCAACGATCTCGACGCCGACCTCGAAGCCGCGCTCGCACGCCACCCTGACGCGGCCCTCATCCGCAGCCTGCCGGGGATGGGGGTCACGCTCACGGCCGAGTTCATCGCCGAGGCAGGCAGCATCGAGCGCTTCCCCACTCCCGACCAGCTCGCCGCGGCCGCCGGGCTGGTCCCGGTGCTCAAGCAGTCCGGCAAGGTCCGTTACCTGCAACGCGCCCGAGGCGGCAACAAGACGCTCAAGCGCGTCTTCTTCCAGTCGGCCTTCTGCTCGCTCAGCCATCCCAACAGCAAGGCCTTCTACCGCCGCAAACGCGACGAACGGAAAACCCACCACCAAGCCGTCCTCGCGCTCGCACGCCGCCGCGTCGACGTCCTGCACGCAATGCTGCGCAACCGCACCTTCTACGAAAGCGACTACGTCAGAGCAGCTTGACAAACGCATTAGGCAGCCACCAGGCGCTCGAGCGCCGCACGCAGCGGCGGCGGGATCTCGACCGGCCGGCGGGTGTCGCGGTCGACGA
>DATLGB010000045.1:0-15635 GCA_035540675.1 Solirubrobacteraceae bacterium
GGACCTGCACGGCGAGCAAGTCGGGCTACGCCTCGAAGTCGCAGAACGTGACCGTCCCCTCCGGCGGGACCGCGACCGCTGACTTCGCGCTGCGCGCCGCCTCGAGCGGTGGCGGCAAGGGCTCTTCGAAGAACGGCTGACCCCTGACGGATCGTGCTCTGCCCGCGCCGGCCTGCACGGCAGGCGCGGGCAGCGTGCCCGAGGCGCCGCTGACGTCAGTCGCCGGCGGGTGACCACTCCCACCAGCTCGCGTGCGCCTCGCCGTGCTGGACGTGGAACCGCGTCCCGCACAGCGTGCACTCGCACTGGTGCGAGTCGAGCCACTTGTCGTCGAGGTAGCGCGTCTCGAGGATGCGGACGTGGCCCGCCTCCGCTTCCCGCTCCGGGTCGTAGAGGAGAAGCTCCGGGTACAGGCCGCAGAGGCACCCGGCGCGATCGCGGTGGTAGGCGAGCTTGCGCAGCGCGAAGGCGAGCGTCTTGTCGTTCGAGTAGGCGATGCCCCCGAGCTCCAGCCCCTGGGTCGCCCGCTCGATCACCGGCAGCGCCGCGGCGAGCGCGTCGAGCACCGCGGCGTCGCGCAGCATCACGAGCCCCCACATGCCGCGGATGACCCGCGGCGGGTCCCGCGACGTGAGGTCGACGAAGATCGACCCGCTCACCGGTTCACGCGGAGCGGCGGCAGAAGCGGATCCGGCGGTCCGTGGCTGGAGGGGTGCGGCATGCTCATGCGACGGGTCGCCCGAAGTATGTCCCCGCAGGCCGCGGCAAGTTCTCATGTTCCTGTGCGTTGACGCAGCCATGCGGAACAGGCTCGTTCTTCTGGCTCTTGCCCTGTCGCTGGTTCCTGCAGCGACCGCCTCTGCCCAGGTTGACTTCAGCGGCACCCTGGATGCGCAGACTCCGAAGTTCACCTGGGAGAGCAGTGGGAGCGGCACGCTCTACCTGTTCAACGCGCAGGCGCCCCTTCAGCAGTGCAGGGGGTTCCCGGCCGGGACCGACTGCGAGCGCGTCCTGCTGAACGTCGGGGCCGCTGCCGATCTCCAGATCACGCTCGACAGCCCCGAGGGCACGGAAGGGCCGACGGTGCCGGGCGACCCCGGGCCGTTCGTGAGCTTCCAGGACGTCGACGGGTATCTCTACAAGAGCAACGCGGCAGGCGAGCAGCAGGGCGACAGCCTGAGCAACGGCGACGCGGAGAAGGGCGAGCCGGACTGCGTGACCAGCTTCCCGAGCGAGCAGTGCAAGGTCGCCGTGACGCCGGGCTACTACCTGCTCCTGGTCGAGTACTACTTCGCCGAGGCCGCGCCCCTCAACGGCACGGCCGAGCTTCTCGGCGTGACGCCGCCGGCCGCCGGCGAGCAGCCCCCGGCGGGAGACCCGCAGCAGCCGCCCGCCCAGCAGCCGCCGCAGCAGCAGCCGGGCCAGCAGCCGGCGCCGGGTCCCGGTCAGCCTGCGCCGGGCAGCACGCTTCCCACCTCGGGCACGCTCACGGTCGATGCGGCCGCCGACAGCGGCAAGCGCAAGACGGTCGTGAAGCGCGGGGTGCGCGGCCGCGTCCGCTGCTCGGTCCAGTGCCGGGTCACGGCCGTCGCGACCGCGGACAAGAAGGTCGCGCGCAAGCTCAAGCTGGGCAAGAAGGCGGTCAAGGTCGCCACCGGCAAGGCCACGATCACCAAGGCCGGCCGGATCCCGTTCTACATGAAGCTCTCCGCGAAGGCCAAGAAGGCCCTCAAGCGCAAGGGCGTCAAGAAGTTCGCCCTAAAGGTCGTGTTCACGGTGACCGACTCGCAGGGCGGGCAGCGCAAGACGATCACCAAGAAGATCACGCTGCGCTAGCCACGTTCACGTGCCGCGCGACTGCGGCGGACCTCGATCCGCCGCAGTCGCCCGCGCGCCCGGGACGCGGCGAGCTCACCGAAGGGCGCTGGTATACCTGGCGCGTGGTCCGCGCCGTGCTGTTCGACGTGGGAGGCGTTCTCGAGGTCAACCCGTCGACGCGATGGCCGGAGCGCTGGGCGGCCCGGCTCCGCCTCACCGAAGCGGACCTTCACGGACGCGTGGAGTCGGCCACGGCCGGCGGCGACACCGGAGCGGTGACCCTGGCCGACGTCGAGCGGCGAGTTGCCGCGGCGCTGAACCTCGATGGCGGCGAGGTTGCCGAGCTGATGGATGATCTGTGGACGGAGTACGTCGGTTCGCTGAATCGCCGGCTCGCCGCGTTCGCCCGGAGCCTCCGGCCCCGCTTCAAGACCGGGATCCTCAGCAACAGCTTCGTCGGGGCCCGCGAGCGGGAGCAGTCGGCCCATGACTTCGAGAGCATGTTCGACGCGATCGTCTACTCGCACGAGGTCGGGCTCCTGAAGCCGGACCCGGCGATCTACACCATCGCCTGCGACCGCCTCGGCGTCGAGCCGCGCGACGTCCTGTTCGTCGACGATCTGCGCGCCAACTGCGACGGCGCGCGCGCCGCCGGGATGGACGCCATCCAATTCGTCGGGACGGAGCGGACGATCGCCGAGATCGCCGGCCGCCTCGGCGGGCCTGCGGCCGGCTGACGGGGCAGCAGGCGACGCGAATCACCCAGGAAGGCTGCCGCCGCGAGACGGATCTCGGCCGACGCGAAGCGACCGCGGTGCGGCGATCAACGCGCCGGCGCGTGCCCTGGTCGCGCGCCGGCGCTAGAGCCGTTCGAAGCCGCGGAAGCGCTCCCAGTCGGTGACCGCCGCGTCGAAGGCCGCGAGCTCGACGTCGGCCATGTTGACGTAGTGGTCGACCACCTCGTCTCCGAGCGCCCGGCGCGCGAGGTCGCTGGAAGCGAACAGATCGCGCGCCTCGCGCAGCGTCGCGGGCACGCGCGGCTTGTCGGCGACATACGCGTTGCCCTCGAACGGCGGCTCGAGCTCGAGGCCCTCGTCGAGTCCGTGCAGGCCGCCGGCGATGATCGCGCTCAATGCCAGGTACGGGTTGACGTCGGCCCCGGGAAGCCGGTTCTCGAAGCGCTTCGAGGCGCCGTGGCCGACCACGCGCAGCGAGCACGTGCGGTTGTCATGCCCCCACGCCACGGCGGTCGGCGCGAACGAGCCCGGGGTGAAGCGCTTGTACGAGTTGACGTTGGGCGCGAACAGCAGCGTGAGCTCGCGCAGGCCCGCGAGCTGGCCCGCGAGGAACCGCCCGAACAGCGCCTCGTCGCCGTCGAAGGCGCTGGAGCCGCTCTCGTCGGCCAGCGAGAAGTGGATGTGGCACGAGTTGCCCTCGCGCTCATCGAACTTGGCCATGAAGGAGATCGCCATCCCCTCCTGGGCGGCGATCTCCTTGGCGCCGTTCTTGTAGATCACGTGCAGGTCGGCCGCGGCGAGCGCGTCGGCGTAGCGGAAGTTGATCTCGTGCTGGCCGAAGTTGCACTCGCCCTTGGAGTTCTCGACGGGCAGGCCGGCCGCCATCATCGAGTTGCGGATGCGGCGGATCAGCGGCTCGACGCGCGCGGTGCCGAGCAGGGAGTAGTCGACGTTGTACTGGTTGGCCGGCGTCAGGTCGCGGTAGGCCTTCTGCCACGCCTCCTCGTAGGTGTCGCGGAAGACGATGAACTCGAGCTCGGTGGCCGCGTGCGTGCGCCAGCCGCGCTCGGCGAGCCGGTCGAGCTGGCGGCGCAGGATCTGCCGCGGCGACGCGACGACGTCGCTGCCGTCCTCCCAGCGCACGTCGGCCATGCACATCGCGGTGCCCGCGAGCCACGGCACCGGCCGCAGCGTCGCGAGGTCCGGCGCCATGACGAAGTCGCCGTAGCCGCGCTCCCACGAGGACATCGCGTAGCCCCCGACCGTGTTCATGTCGACGTCCACCGCGAGCAGGTAGTTGCACCCCTCCGCCGCGTGCTCGACGACCTCGTCGAGGAAGTGGCGGGCGGTGAGGCGCTTGCCCATCAAGCGCCCCTGCATGTCGCACAGGGCGAGGACGACCGTGTCGATACGGCCGTCCTCGACCTGCTCGCGGAGGTCGTCGAGCGTCACGAGCCCACGAGCTCGGCCTCGGCCCGCCGCACCGCGTCGAACTCCTCCTCCGGCGCCTGCGCGACCAGGCGATGCTGGCTGTAGAGCGCGAAGTACAGGACGAACAGCAGGTAGACGCCCAGGGTGATGAGCGCGGCCGTCTCGTCCACGAAGAACACGGCGACGACCGCCGCGACCGCCAGCGCGAGCGCCACGCCGGACGTGGCGACGCCGCCGGGGGTCCGGTACGGGCGCTCGAGCCCGGGCTCGCGCCGGCGCAGGACGATGTGCGACAGCATCATCAGCACGTACGACACGGTGGCGCCGAACACCGCCACCTGGATCATGCGCGCGCCGTCCTCGGTGATAGCCGCCAGCAGGAAGCCGATGACGCCGGGCAGGATCAGCGCGATCGCCGGCACCCGCCGCTTCGTCGTCACCGACAGCGCGCGCGGCAGGTAGCCCGCGCGCGACAGGGCGAACAGCTGCCGCGAGTAGGCGAAGATGATCGAGAAGAAGCTCGCGATGAGCCCGGCCAGGCCGGCGTAGTTGACGAAGTCGGAGATCGCCCCGCTGCCGGCGTTGTCGGCCGCCAGCGGAAGCGGGTTGTCGGACTCGGAGATCTCGCGGGCCCCGCCCGCGCCCGGCGCGAGCGTGAGGATCAGCGCCGCGAAGAGGAGCAGCACGAGCATGGCGGCGATGATGCCGCGCGGCATGTCGCGCGCCGGATCGCGCGTCTCCTCGGCCGCCAGCGGCACGCCCTCGATCGCCAGGAAGAACCAGATCCCGTACACGAACGCGGCCAGCACGCCGGAGATGCCGAACGGCAGGAACTTCGAGCCGCCCGCCTCCGGCGGGATGTTCGTGAGGTTCGACGCGTCGAACTGCGGGATCATCCCGATCACGAACACCGCCAGCGCGATGACCGCGATGATCGTGATCGCGAACATCACCTTGAGCGCCTCGCCGACGCCCACGAGGTGGATGCCCACGAACAGCGCGAAGAACGCGAGGTACACGGGCCAGCCCGTGCTGATGCCGATGTCGAGCGACTCGACGTAGCCGCCGATGAACACGACGATCGCGGCCGGGGCGATCGCGTACTCGATCAGGATCGCCGTGCCGGTCAGGAAGCCGCCCCACGGGCCGAGCGCGCGGCGGGCGAACGTATAGCCGCCGCCCGCGGTCGGAAGCGCCGACGACATCTCCGCGAGCGCGAAGACCATCGCCGTGTACATGATCCCCATGAGGATCGTCGCGATGAGCAGGCCGCCCCAGCCGCCCTCGGCGAGGCCGAAGTTCCAGCCGGCGAAGTCGCCGGAGATGACGTAGGCGACGCCGAGGCCGGCGAGCAGCACCCAGCCCGCGGCGCCCTTCTTGAGCCGCCGCTGGTCGAGGTAGCCCTCACCGACGTTCTCGTAGCGCACGCCGCGTTGCCGTTCCGACAAGGTCGCTCCCTCTCAGCTCCCAGGGAGGGTTCGGCTCCCTCCCGATTGCGGCGGAAAGCTACGCGCGGGGTCGGCGGGAAGTCAAACCGCCGGCCGCGGCGAGGTGACATCCCGCGCGCCGACCTCGTACCGTGGCAGAGGATGCAGCCTGCGACCCTTCGCCCGCGCATCGGGTTGTGCGCCTGCCAGGCGACGGCCCGATGGAGCGTCTGGAACGAGGACGTCGTGTTCGTCCCGCGCCACTACGTGCGCGCCGTCCAGCGTGCCGGCGGCGCGCCCCTCGTCCTGCCGCCCGACGACGTCTGGACGGCTGATCCGGACGCGGTGCTCGACGGCCTCGACGGACTGATCCTCTGCGGCGGGACCGACGTCGCGCCTGCCGCCTACGGCGCGGAGCCGCACCCGCGGACGGACGCGCCCGACGTGGAACGGGACGGCTTCGAGATCGCGCTGGCCCGCCGCGCGCTCGAGCGCGACATCCCCGTGCTCGGCGTCTGCCGCGGGATGCAGCTGATGAACGTCGCCGCGGGCGGCACGCTCGTGCGACACCTGCCCGACCGCCTGGGTTCGGACCTGCACCGCCACACCCCGGGCAGCTTCGCCGACCATCCGGTGGCGCTGGAGGAGGGCTCGCTCGCCGCGCGCGCGGCCGGGGACACGCTCCACCCGACGAAGTCGCACCATCACCAGGGCATCGACCGCGTCGGCGAGGGCTTCGAAGTCACGGGCTGGTCGGTCGACGACCGGGTGCCGGAGGCCATCGAGGCCCCCGAGCGGCGGTTCGCGCTCGGCGTGCAGTGGCATCCCGAGGTCGACGAGGGCTCGCGCATCATCGCGGCGCTCGTCGAGGAGGCCGGGCGGGTGCTGCGATGACGCTCACGGTGCTCGAGCCGGCGACGGAGCGCACCCTCGCGGAGGTCCCGCGCGCGACGGTGGAGGACGCCGACGCGGCCGTGGCGCGGGCGAAGGCGGCGCTGCCGGGCTGGCGCGCGATCGCGCCCGCGGATCGCTCGCGGATCCTGCACCGGCTCGCCGGCGCCCTCGAGGCGCGGGTCGAGGACCTCGCGCGGCTCGAGGCGCGCAACGCCGGCAAGCCGATCGCCGACGCGCGCGGCGAGATGGGCATGGTGGTGGACACCTTCCGCTACTACGCGGGTGCCCCCGAGCGCGTCCTCGGAGACACGATCCCGGTCGCCGGCGGCGTCGCGATGACCTTCCGCGAGCCGCTCGGCGTGGTCGCGCTCATCACCCCGTGGAACTTCCCCCTGACGATCGCGGCGTGGAAGCTCGCGCCGGCGCTCGCCGCCGGCAACACGGTCGTGCTCAAGCCGGCGGAGCTCACGCCGCTCACCGCGATCGAGTTCGAGCGCATCGCGCTCGAGGCGGGGCTGCCGGAGGGCGTGGTGAACGTCGTCGTGGGCCCGGGCTCATCGGTGGGGCAGCGCCTCGTCGAGCACCCCGACGTCGCGAAGGTCGCCTTCACCGGCTCGACCGAGGTCGGACGCTCGATCGCGGCGGCGGCGGCGCAGACGATCAAGCGCGTGACGCTGGAGCTCGGCGGCAAGTCGGCGAACATCGTGTTCGCCGACGCCGAACTCGAGGCGGCGGCCGCGGCCGCGCCGATGGCCGTCTTCGGCAACGCGGGCCAGGACTGCTGTGCCCGCTCGCGCATCCTCGTACAGCGCTCGTGCCTGGACGACTTCATGGACCGCCTCGCGCCGGCGGTGGCGGCGATCAACGTCGGCGACCCGCTCGACGAGTCGACGCAGATGGGCCCGCTGATCTCCGCCTCGCACCGCGAGGCGGTGGCGTCGTTCGTGCCCGACGGCGCCGCCGTGGCCGTGCGCGGGCGGGTACCCGACGGCCCGGGCTACTGGTTCCCGCCGACGGTGCTGTGTCCGGTCGACCCCGGCGACCGGGCGGTGCGCGAGGAGATCTTCGGCCCGGTTGCGGTCGTCGTGCCGTTCGAGGACGAGGCGGACGCGGTCGCGCTCGCCAACGACACGATCTACGGGCTCAGCGGATCGATCTGGACGCGCGACGGCGCGAAGGCGCTGCGCGTGGCGCGGGCGGTCGAGACGGGGGTGCTGGCGGTCAACTCGAACACCTCGGTGCGCGTCGCGACGCCGTTCGGCGGCTTCAAGCAGTCCGGCGTCGGCCGGGAACTCGGCCCGCACGCGCTCGACCACTACACGGAGGTCAAGTCGGTGTACATCGCGACCGGAGCGGCGGAGTGAGCCGCCTGGCGGGGAAGGTCTGCGTCGTCACCGGCGCGGCGAGCGGCATCGGCGCCGCGACGGTGGCGCGCATGCGCGAAGAGGGCGCGCGCGTGGCCGGCGTCGATCTCCTTCCCTCCGACGCCGACCTGTCGCTCGAGGCCGACGTCACCGACGAGCCGGCGGTCGCCGATCTCTACGAGCGCGTGCGCGCGGAGCTGGGGCGCATCGACGTCCTGTTCAACAACGCCGGCATCTCGCCCGACGACGATGCCTCGGTGCTGGACACCTCGCTGGAGGCCTGGCGGCGCGTGCAGGAGGTCAACCTCACGAGCGTCTTCCTGTGCTGCAAGCACGGCATCCCGCACCTGCTCGCCGCCGGGGGCGGGTCGGTGATCAACACGGCGTCGTTCGTCGCGACCATGGGCGCGGCGACGTCGCAGATCTCCTACACGGCATCCAAGGGCGGCGTCCTGGCGCTGTCACGCGAGCTGGGAGTCCAGTTCGCGCGCCAGAACGTCCGCGTGAACGCGCTGTGCCCGGGTCCGGTGAGCACGCCGCTGCTGATGGAGCTGTTCGCCAAGGACCCGGAGAAGGCGGCGCGGCGGCTCGTGCACATCCCGATGGGCCGCTTCGCCGAGCCGCGCGAGATCGCCGGTGCCGTCCTGTTCCTGGCGTCGGACGAGTCGTCGTTCATCACCGCGTCGACCTTCCTCGTGGACGGCGGCATCTCCGGCGCCTACGTCACGCCCGAGTGACCTTCCGGCTCCGCGCCGGCGGTCACCGGACCGTGCCGAGGCGCGTGCCGGTGAACAGCGACGATCCTGCGACGCGATGGAACCGGACCCCGCGCTGCTGCTCCTCGCGCGCGACGAGCCGCTCGAACACGATCGCCTGCGCGAGCCCGACGATCACGCAGCCGGCGCCGACGCGCAGCCCGGCGTCCCAGCCGGCCGGGACGCCGAACCCGAGCGTGAGGCCGGCGACGATCAACGGGTGCTGCCACAGCGGGGTCGGCTCGCCCGTGCCGAGGTCGTCAGGATCCCGCGGCACGGCGGCGGCCATGGAGCGCCGGACGCTGCGCACGCCGAGCGTCGCCATCAGCGCGGCGACGATCGCGAGCTGGATCGCGGTCGAGAGCGCGTTTTCCGTCGCCTCGTCGCTGAGCGCGAGCACCAGCACGGCGGCGACGGCGCCCGCCGCGGCGAGCATCGCGCCCTCGGCCCGCAGGCGCTGCCGGTAGGTCGGGATCACCGGCGCCGCGCCCGCCGCTCGATCCCGAGGCCCGCTGAGAGGCCGGCGCCGCCGGTGAGAAGTCCCGCGATCCGCAGCATGCGTGGCAGATCTATCCGCAGGGGGCCATCGCTGAACCCCCTCGGCTTCAGCCGGCCGGCTGATAGACCTCCCACCCATGATCACCCGCCTGGACTTCATCGGCATCCCCTCGCAAGACGCCGACCGCGCCCGCTCCTTCTACCGCGAGACGCTCGGTCTGCGTCCCGACGACCACGGCGCGTACGAGCAGTGGGCGGGGGAGACCTGCTTCGGCATCTGGGAGCCGGAGAAGCTCGGGCTGCCGTTCGTCGCCCAGACGGGGAACCCGTGGGCGCTCGGCTGCGACGACGTCGCCGCCACGCGCGCCGAGCTCGAGGCGCAGGGGGTCGAGTTCCGCGGCGAGACCCTTGATACCGGCGTCTGCCACATGGCCTTCTTCTCCGACCCCGACGGCAACGACCTCATGCTCCACCACCGCTACGCGCCGTACGCCTGACCCGCCACGTCCCCGGGAATGACGCTCGCGCCGCCGGGCGCCGCTCACCCGGACGCCGGCTGCTGCCCCGGCGCCACCAGCCCGCACTCGTAGGCGAGCACCACCGCCTGCACGCGATCGCGCAGGCCGAGCTTGGCCAGCACGCGCGCGACGTGCGTCTTGACGGTGTTGTCGCCGACCACGAGCTTCCTGGCGATCTCGCCGTTGGAGAGGCCGCGCGCGATCAGGTGCAGCACGTCGAGCTCGCGCGGCGTGAGCTCCGCGAGCCCCGGGATCGACGCGGGGTCGCGGACTCCGGCGCCGAAGCGCTCGACCAGCCGGCGCGTGATCGAGGGTGCGATCAGGGCGTCGCCCGCAGCGGCGACCCGCACGGCGTCGAGCAGGCGGTCCGACGGCGTGTCCTTGAGCAGGAAGCCGCTCGCGCCGATGCGCAGCGCCCGGTAGACGTACTCGCTCGCGTCGAAGGTCGTGAGCATCACCACCGCCGTCTCGACTCCCGGCTCGGAGAGGATCCGCTCGGCGGCGTCGAGGCCGTCGAGCTCGGGCATGCGGATGTCCATGAGCACGACGTCAGGGTGGCGGCGGAGCACGACGTCCACCGCCGCCCGCCCGTCCGCGGCCTCGCCGACGACGTTGATGTCGGGCTCCGCGTCGAGGATGACCCGGAAGCCGGCGCGCAGCAGCCGCTGGTCGTCGGCGACGACGACGGAGATCCGGCGCTGCGGCGGCGCGGCCGGCGCCGGCAGCTGCGCCGCGTCGTCGTCGCGCCACACGACCTGCGCCACGCCGACCGGCTCCGCCAGCCCGCGCAGGCGCAACGGGCCGCGCGGGCGGATCGGGACGGCCACGTGCGGCGCCGCCACCGCCCGCACGATCTCGCCGGCCAGGATCTCGCCGGCCTCGGCGGTGTCGCACAGCCGGGAGGCGGCGACGACGGGCGTGCCCTGCGGCTCGCCGTCCTCGAGCAGCGGCTCCCCCGCGTCGAGCCCCACGCGCAGCTCGAGTGCCGCCTCGGCGGCGGCCGTCTGCATCTCGACGGCGCAGCGAACGGCGGCGGTCGCGCTGTCGAACGTCGCGAACAGCCCGTCGCCGAGCACCCGCACGACCCGGCCGCCGTGGCGCTCGACCGCCTGCGCGACCGCCGTCCGGTGCGCGCGGAGCACCTCGCGCGCCGCTGCCTCGCCGTCGCGCGCGAGCAGCCACTCCGGGCCGGCGAGGTCGGCGAACATGATCGTGAGGAACGGGCCGGGCACGGACCGGATCATCATCTCCGCTCGCGCACGCCACGTCACCTGTGCGGGTGATGCCTGCCGCCGGCGCTCACCCGTTCAGGTGACGACGGCGCGGCGCGGGCGCGGCAGTCTCCCGGTCATGGCAGACACCATCTATCCGCAGCGGCCCGGAAGCGCGATGATCGGCTCCGTGGCTCCTGCGTTCTCACTGAGCCGTGTGACCCGGCTCGACATCGCGATCACGCTGCTCGTCAGCGCGTTCGCGGTCTACGTCATGTCGCTGCACGTCGGCGGCACCGTCATCGACGGGGAGACCATGTCGGCACCGCTGGTCGCCGTGCCGCTGATCCTGCTCGTCACGCTCCCGCTGCTCGCGCGCAGCCAGGCGCCGGTGCTCGGCCTGGCGCTCAGCCTCGTGGCGCTCGCGCTCCACGGCGTGGCCTTCCAGGACGCCTTCCGCTGCGGGCCCGTCTACCTGCTCGCGTTCTTCATGGCGTATTCCGCGGCCGTCCGGCTGCCGCTGGGGGAGGCGCTGCTCGGGCTCGTCCTCGCCATCACCGCCTGCATGGTCATGGCGGCGGCGGGCGACGGGGAGACCGGGCTGGTGCTGCAGCCCGTCGTGCTGGTGCTGTGGGGAGCGGGCCGTCTGGTCCGCTCCCGCACCCGCATGAACGCCGAGCTCGACGAGCGCACCGCCGCGCTGCGCAGCGTCCGCGACGAGCGCGCCCGGCTCGACGTCGCGCTGGACCGGGCGCGGCTCTCGACCGAGCTCGACGAGCTGCTCAAGCGCCGCCTGGCGACGCTTGCGCAGCTCGCCGAGGACGGCGCCGACCTGCGCGACCCGGGCGCCGCCGGCGCGACGCTCGCCGAGATCGAGCGCGAGAGCCGGCGCACGCTCGAGGAGATGCGCGACCTCGTCGGCGCGCTGCGCTCGGAGGACGGCGCCGCGGCGGTGGTGCCGCCGCCGACGCTCGCGGGGGTCGACGCGCTGCTGGTGCGGGCGCGCGGCGCGACCGGGAAGCTGCGCGTCGCGGGCGACCCGCGCGCGCTGCCGCCGGGGGTCGAGCTGTCGGCCTACCGCGTCATCGAGCACCTGCTCGACGCGCTCGCCGACGCGCCGGACGTGGAGGTGGAGGTCGCGTTCGAGCCCGACAGCCTGGGGCTGCGCGTGAGCGGGCAGACCCGCCGGCGCGACCTCGGCCCGGCGCTCGAGCGCGCGCGCGAGCGCGTGCAGCTGCACCGCGGCACGCTCAGCACGAGCCGGCGCGGCGGTCGCGCCGAGGCATGCGCGCAGCTCCCGGTCGGAACGGCGGCCTGACGTGCCGGACGCGGCCGACCTCGGCTGGATCGCGCTGGTCGCCGCCGCCTTCGTCGTCGCGCGCCACGCGCGGACCCCGCACGCCGTCGCCGGCGGAGTCGCCGTGGCGATCGCGACGGTGGCGCTCGCCGTCGCCGGGAGCGCGCTCGTTCCGCTGGCGATCACCGTTTCCGCCGCGTTCGCCGTGGGGCGCGCGCTGCGGGAGCGGCGCGTGATGGCCGACCGGCTGACCGAGCGCGCGCGCGAGCTCGAGGACGAGCGCGAGGCGTACGCGCAGCTCTCCGTCCGCTACGAGCGGGCCCGCATCGCGGCCGAGCTGCACGACATCGTCGCGCACGCCATCAGCGTGATGGTCGTCCAGGCGGCCGCCGGCCAGCGCCTCGCGGCCGGGGACCCGGATCTCACCGCCGAGGCCTTCGGCGCGATCCGGGAGGCGGCGCGGCAGGCCGAGGAGGACCTCGAGCGGCTGGTCGCGCTGCTGGCCGAAGGCGAGCCGTCCGCCGGCGCGCCGGACCTCGCGCTCGTGGAGGAGCTGGTCGCGCGCGCCGCGGGCAGCGGGCTCGACGTCCGGCTCGAGCTGCGCGGCGACCGCGAACTGCTGCCGGCCCGCAGCGTCCAGGTCGCCTACCGCGTGGTGCAGGAGGGGCTGACGAACGCGCTGCGCTACGCGGCCGGCGCGGCGGTGCACGTGCTGATCGACGGGCGGGCCGACGCGCTCGCGGTCGAGGTGGTCAACGGTCCCGGCCGCCGGGGCGACGTCAGCGGGACCGGCACCGGCCTGCGGGGCCTGCGCGAGCGGCTGGCCGAGGTGGGCGGCGCGCTCGACGCGGCGCCGACCGCCGACGGCGGCTGGGCGCTGCGGGCGCGGCTGCCGCGCCGGATCCCCGCCGCGGCCTGAGGCGCGCGCGAGCGCCCGGCACGCGCGCGCCCTCGCCTCGCGGCTACCGCACCGTCGCGCAGATCACCTTCACGCTGAGCTGCCAGTTGCCCGTGTAGAGGTTGGTCGGCTCCTGCGCGTAGGCCGACCAACCGGCGTTCGCGCCGTCCGGCTGGCTGGTGGTGATGGACGGCACGCCGGTGACGTCGGTGGTGGTGGGCGGATCCATGGCGATCCCCGCGCCGCCGCCGATGACCTTGGTGCCGGCAGGGCACGTCATGGCCACCGACTTGTCCGACGACGAGTCCATCGGCGACGTGCCGCTCCGCGTCACGTAGCCGGACACGCCGTCCGCGCCCGCCGGACCGCGCTCACCCGCCGGTCCCTGCGGGCCGCGCTCGCCGGCCGGTCCCTGCGGGCCGGTGTCGCCCGCGGGTCCCTGCGCGCCCGGCCCGCCCGCCGGCCCCTGGGGCCCCGTCGCGCCCACCGGCCCCTGCGGGCCCGCGACGCTCCACTGCACCGGCCGCTCCCGGTTCCCGCACGCCGTCCCCGGCGCGACCATCCGCAGCGCGCCGTCGCGTTCCGACGCGCACGCGAAGATCCGCTCGCCCGTCTCCTCGCCCGCGGCGATCGCGTAGCCGCCCGCCCCCGCCAGCACCGCACACGCGACGGCCGTGGCCGCCGCGGGAATCCCGATCCGCATCCGCTTCCCCCGAAGCTCGAACCTGCTGTCGATCGCAACGCTACCGGGCCGGGGCGCACTCGGAGCCCGCTTGATCCGGGGCGGCGACGGCTCGCAGCCCGTCAGCCGAGACGGGAGCCGGGGGGCGTTCCGTCCACTGCCGGTTGCATCGCAGTGCCAGCGTCCGTACGCTCGCGCCGATCTCTCAACTCTGACTTTGCCGCAGGAGAACACGATGTCGCTCCCCACCGAATCACCGGGCGTCGCCCGGCTTGCCGCGCTTGCCGCCTTGGCGGCGCTGATCGCCGTCCTGGCCCTCGCCGCCGGCGCGCCGCAGGCCTCCGCGGGCGTGCAGGTCTTCGACGAGCCGGCGTACACGAAGACCGCCAACAACAACTCCTACTGGTGGCGCTGGGTCGCCCGCGACGGCCTCAACGAGAACGGCAGCACCAACTACACGTACTACCTGTGCTTCAGGACCGAGCGCAACGGCCAGCTCGTCGAGACCAGCAACGGCACGAACGGCCCCGGCAGCCAGAACTGCACCGGCTCGCTGCGCAGCGGGGCGAATCCGAGCTCCGGCGACTTCGGCGCGTACCCGTTCACCGGCGCGACGTACCGTCTCGACGACGGCGCCGCCTACACGATGTGCGCCAGCGGCTACTACTGGTACGTCTACCTATGGAGCTACGACAACGTGTCGTGCGAGGCGACGGTCATCGACCGCTCGCCGCCGGCCATCCAGGCCTCGGTCAACGGCACGGCGACGCACACGAACAACCCGCAGCTGAAGTTCCGCATCGACTACCTGGACGCGATCTCGCCGCCGTGGTTCGGGTCCAACGGCCGCGCGTCCAACTGGGTGTGCATCCAGGTCGGCTCGCCCTGCACGCCCGCCGGCAACCCGGACCTCAACTGCTCGGTCCCGAACGCCGTCAACAACCGCATCAACTCCTTCGACTGCGGCGCGGACGTCTCGGCGCATCCCGACGGTCAGTACTTCTTCTGCGCGCGCTCGGCCGACGCGGCCGTGCCGGACAACCCGAGCGGGACGAACCAGTTCGCGAACGCGTTCTCCAACAACGCGAACCTGTCCGGCGTCGCGTGCGGCAACGTCATCGTCGATCGCGTCGCCCCGGAGGTGACCGCCTCGGCGAGCGCGACCACCGTGCAGGTCGGCCAGCTCGTCAACCTGACCGCCGCGGCCAGCGACGCGTCGGGCGTCTCGAACCAGTTCGCCTGGGACTTCGGCGACAACACGCAGCCGGGCAGCGGCGCGGCGACGAGCCACACCTACACGCAGGCGGGCACGTACGTCGCGAAGGCCACCACCACCGACGGCGCCGGCAACTCCGGCCAGGGGACCGTCACGATCACCGTGAACGCGCCTCCGCCGAGCGGCGGCGGCACCGGTGACGGCGGCGGCTCGGGCGGCTCGGGCGGCGGCACCGGCGGCGGGACCGGCGGTGGCACGAGCGACGGCACGTCGGGCGCCCAGCCGGTCCAGCAGCCGGTGCCGACGACCACGATCTCCAACCAGGCCGGCGGCGGCGGGACCCAGGCCGGCGACCTCGGCCAGCTCGACGTCGTTGCGCCGCGCAAGCTGAACCTCAAGCGCGCCAAGGCCGTGCTGCTCGCGCTGACCGCCGAGACCGGCGGCGAGGTGAAGGCGGCGCTGCTGCGCGGCTCGCGCGTCGTGTCGCGCCGCAACGCGACGCTCGGCGGCCCGGGAACGTACTCGCTGAAGCTGCGCCTCCCGAAGAAGATCCCGGCCGGCCGCTACCTGCTGCGCGTCACCTTCCAGCCGGCCGGCGCCAGCCGCGGGACGACCAAGTCGTTCCGCATCCGCGCGACCGGCAAGCGCCGGGCGAGCGCGGCGCGCGCGGCGAGCTCCGCGCAGCTCGAGGGCATCGCCGCGGCGCGCGGCCCGGAGCCCGTGCGCGACCCGGGGGCGCGCCTGATCGCCCTCGACTGAGCGCGAAGGTGCCCGCCCGGAGCGTCCGGGCGGGCACCGGCCGCTGCGGCAACTACCCTGCTGCCCATGACGGTTGCCGACGCGCTCGCCGACATCGTCCTGCCGGACGCCGAGGGCCGCGACGTGCGCC
>DATLGB010000046.1:0-13479 GCA_035540675.1 Solirubrobacteraceae bacterium
CGCAGCGTGCGCAGGAGGATCGACCGGCAGCGCGCCTGCGACCCGCGGCCGCAGTAGCGCAGGCCGAAGCGGCCGCCCACGGGGCGGCCCAGCAGCCGGCGGAGGTCCTTGACGACCGGGCCGTACCAGCCCTGGCCGAAGCCGGAGCCCTTGTTGAAGCGCGGCGTGTCGACGATCGGGTTGAGGCTCGCGATCCGGTCCACGGCGCGCTCCCCGATCACCGGCTCGAAGATCGCCCGCACGAGCGGCTCCTCCCACGCGTCCATGAGGGCCACCGCGGCCGACTCGTCGAACACGTTGTCCTTGTCGAGGTCGCGCCGGTGCGCCCAGCCCCGCGACCAGCGGTCCAGCAGGGCGAGCAGCTCGTCCGTGCGCGCGTCGCCGGTGGGCCTGCGGCCGATGACGGCGCGCAGCGTCGGGTAGACGCTGTAGCCGCGCACGTCGCTCGTCGCGGCGAGCGCCATGATCTTCACGAGCTGCGCGACGTCGACCTTGCCGCCGCGGCGCAGCAGCCGCCGCAGCGGGCCCTCCAGGCGCAGCGACCGGTGGACCGCGCCGAAGCTCCAGTTGTCGTCGGCCGCGCGCCAGCCGGGTGCCTGCTTGTTGTTCCAGTTGACCATGTACCCCTGGCGCGGGTCGGTGGCCTGCGGCAGGCGCGAACGGGGCAGCCGGCGCGACAGGTTCTCGGCGGCGTCGAAGCGCTGCCAGTCCCACCGGCCGGTCCCCCACGTGGGCAGCTCGGGATCGGTCCCGCGCGCCCGCCGCGGGTACCAGCCCGACTGCAGGAACGCGATGCTCTTCGGCCCCGAGTAGAACCAGTTGAAGGCGAAGTTGACGTAGCTCATCGCGCGCCGGAAGCCGGCCGGGCCCGTGACCTGGTTGGAGTTGAGGCGCCGGAAGGCGATGGCCGAGTCGATCTCGTGCATGAACGTCGAGCGCTGCTCGGCGAACGCGACCGGACGGCCGTTGACCGTGCCGCGCGAGACGACGTTGCCGTGGACCGTGCGCTCGAGCTCGAGCACCACCGTGCGCGGCGCCTGCGTGCTGCCGGCCGACGTGGTGGTGGAGTACTGGTGGCGGCGCGTGACCATGCGCCGGCACTGCCCCTTGTAGAGGTAGTGCTTGGACGCGGTGGTGACCTCGCCGCCGTCCGGCGAGCAGAGCCGCTCGGCGAAGATGTCGACGTTGTCGGACTGCGCGGTGGTCGCGCTCCAGGCGAAGTCGCGCCCGCGCCCGATCAGGACGTAGCCGAACGGCGGGAACGTTGCGCCGCGCGCGTCGATGCCCGGGCCGTGGACGTCGATCTCCATCAGGATCTGCGGGGAGTACCACTCGACCTGCGGGCCCATGACCGCGAGCGGGCGCCCGCTCTTCGAGCGGCGGCCGGTCACGAGCAGGGCGTTCGACGCCAGCGAGCGGCCGCCGACGGCGCCGGTGGTGCGCGGCGCCGGCGCGGCGTCCGAGCCGGAGACGACCGGGTTGTGGGTCTTCAGCGACCCGCCGTCGGGAACGGCGACCGCCCGGCGGTCCACCCGCCCCGGGTTGCCGTACGGAAAGCGCTTGCGGATCGTGACCGGCGCCTCGGGGTCGTTGCGGCCGTGCAGGTCGTCGAACGCGATGCGCGCCTTCGGCCCGAGCTTGGCGCGCAGCGCCTGCAGGATCTCGCCGTTGACGTCCTCCTTGCCGCCCCCACGGCCGAAGATGCCGCCGATCAGCGAGGCCGCCGCGACCGAGTCCGTCGGGCGCCAGTCGCGCGGCGAGCGGTTGAGCGCGACGTACTCCGCCGGCAGCTTGCGCGGGTCCAGCCGGGCCTCGGCGATGTACTGGTTGACGCCGGCGGTGAAGGCGTTGAAGTCGGCGATCACGCCGGCGCCCTCGGCGCCGTAGCGGCGCGGCAGGTCGTCGATCTGCTTCTGGAGCTCCTCCTCGGTGTACGCGGTGGCCAGGAACTGCGCGATGTCGTTGCTGACGTTGCCCTCCAGCCGCCCGGGCCCCGCCAGGGCGCCGAGCTCCGAGCGCCCGTAGGAGCGCAGCACGTCCATCACGAACAGGCGGTCCTGCGCCGAGGCGTACCCCACGCCGAAGGCGACGTCCTCCCGCGTGACGCCGACCACGTGCGGCACGTTGTAGGTCTTGTCGCGCGTGATGGTCACGCCCGGCCGCGGCGCGATCGTCGAGGCGATCTCCGCCTCCGGGACGCCGAAGCCGGCGGGCTTGAAGTAGCGGTCGAGGTCGCCGGAGGACAGCGTCGGCGCGGCGTACAGCAGGTCGCGGTAGTGCGGGAGCTGGTTGACGAACGTCGCCGGCGGCCGGCGATCGACCTGGAAGCGCGCGAAGTCGAAGGTGTTGACGCTCTGCCCCTGCCCGACCGACAGGACGTTGCGGAAGCCGCCGGGATCGGCGGGAGCCTGGGCCGCGGCGGGCGCCGTGGCGGCGAGCAGGAGCGCGGGGAGCGCGAGAAGCGCGAGCAGGGGACGGGGCATCGGCGCGCAGCTTGCCAGCAAGCGCGCCGCGATGGCCCCGATCGCTACTCCTCGCCGGTGCTCTGGCGCTCCTTGACCTTCTGCTCGAGCTGCTGCATCACGTCCGGGTCGCGCAGCGTCGTGACGTCGCCGAGCTCGCGGCCCTCGGCGATGTCGCGCAGCAGGCGGCGCATGATCTTCCCGGAGCGCGTCTTGGGCAGGTCGTCGGACCAGATGACGCGTTTGGGCCGCGCGAGCTTGCCGATGCGGCGCGCGACGTGCTCGCGGATCTCCTCGACCAGCTCGTCGGAGCCGTCGAGGTCGCCCTCGAGCGTCACGAACGCCGTGATCGCCTGGCCCGTGTCCTCGTCGGCCTGCCCGATCACCGCGGACTCCGCCACCTTCGGGTGCGAGACGATCGCCGATTCGACCTCCGCCGTCGAAAGGCGGTGCCCGGAGACGTTGATGACGTCGTCGACGCGCCCGATGACCCAGAAGTAGCCGTCGTCGTCGCGCCGCGCGGCGTCGCCGACGAAGTAGATCTCCCGGCCGAACTTCGAGAAGTAGGTCTCGACGAAGCGCTCCTCCTCCTTGTAGAGCGTCCGCAGCATCGACGGCCACGGCCGGCGCAGCGTCAGCAGGCCCTGGCCCGTGCCGGCGTCCTCGCCCTCCTCGC
The DNA here is from genome assembly GCA_035540675.1 of Solirubrobacteraceae bacterium. Taxonomy (GTDB): domain Bacteria; phylum Actinomycetota; class Thermoleophilia; order Solirubrobacterales; family Solirubrobacteraceae; genus DATLGB01. The sequence continues at coordinate 3,139 of DATLGB010000046.1, forward strand.
TGACGACCGCCGCCTCGATGCCCGGCAGCGGCCGCGTCGCCGACCCCGGCTTCGTGTGCGTGATGCCCGGCAGCGGGCTGATCATGATCCCGCCCGTCTCGGTCTGCCACCAGGTGTCGACGATCGGGCAGCGCTCGCCGCCGACCACCTTGTGGTACCAGAGCCAGGCCTTCGGGTTGATCGGCTCGCCGACCGAGCCCAGCAGCCGCAGGCTCGAGAGGTCGAAGCGCTCGACGTGCTCGGCGCCCCACTTGATGCAGGCGCGGATCGCCGTCGGCGCCGTGTAGAAGATCGTCACGCCGTAGCGCTCGCACAGCTCCCACCAGATCCCCTTGTGCGGGTAGTCCGGCGCGCCCTCGTACATGACGCTCGTCGCCCCGTTGGCCAGCGGCCCGTAGACGATGTAGGAGTGGCCGGTGACCCAGCCGACGTCGGCCGAGCACCAGTAGACGTCGGAGTCCGGCTTGAGGTCGAAGACGAGCCGGTGGGTGTAGGCGACCTGCGTGAGGTAGCCGCCCGTCGTGTGCAGGATCCCCTTCGGCTTCGCGGTGGAGCCGGACGTGTAGAGGATGTAGAGCGGGTGCTCCGCGTCGAGCGGGACCGCCTCGCACTCCTCGTCGGCCTGCTCCATCGCCTCGTGCCACCAGACGTCGCGGTCGCCCATCGGCGCCTCGGCGCCCGTGTGCTGCACGACGAAGATCGTCTGGATCGTCTCGAGGTCGCCCATCACCTCGTCGACCTGCGCCTTCACCGGCGCCGTCTTGCCCTTGCGCCGCGCGCCGTCGACGGTGACCAGCGCCTTCGCCTCGGAGAACTCCATCCGCTCGCGCACCGAGCCGGCGCTGAAGCCGCCGAACACGACGTTGTGCGGCGCGCCGATGCGCGCGCAGGCGAGCATGGCCACGACGACCTCGGGGATCATCGGCAGGTAGATGCCGACGACGTCGCCCGGGCCGATCCCGTGCGCCTTCAGGACGTTGGCGAACTTCTTGACGTCGCGCAGCAGGTCGGCGTAGGTGACGTCGCGCTCCTCGCCCTCCTCGCCGCGCCAGTGGAAGGCGACGCGGTCGCCGCGGCCGGCGTCGACGTGGCGATCGAGGCAGTTGTGCGCGACGTTGAGCTTGCCGCCGGTGAACCACTTGTAGAACGGCGGGTTCGAGTCGTCGAGCACCGTGTCCCAGCGCTCGAACCAGTCCAGCGCGTCGGCCTGGCGCTCCCAGAAGGCCTTCCAGTCCCGCTCGGCCTCCTCGTAGATCCCCTCGTCGCCGACGACGGCCGCGCTGCGGAAGTCGTCGGGCGGCGGGAACGTCTCGATCTCGAGCAGGCGCTCGAGCTCCTGCTCGAGGTCGCTGGACCGGGTTCCGGTCGCGTCAGCCATCAGAGTCCTCCCTCGGATCGAGCTGGGCGCCGGCGCGCGCGCCGGCGCCCATGTTGTACCCGGCTTTCAGTGCGGCGCGGCCTTCTCGGCGCCGAGCCCGGTCTCCGAACGCACGTACAGCTCGTGGAAGCTGCGCTCGTTGCCCCGCTCGGAGGACAGGATCGTCCCCAGCCAGCAGCCGAGGAAGCCGAGCGGGATCGAGACGATCCCCGGGTTGGCCAGCGTGTACCACGAGAACAGGCCGCCCTCGGAGTCCGGCCCCGGCCACACCTTCGGGCTGATGATCACCAGGAAGATCGCCGAGACGACGCCGACCAGCACGCCCGTCACCGCGCCCGTCGTGTTGAAGCGCCGCCACGTGAGCGCGAGCAGCAGCGCCGGGAAGTTGGCCGACGCGGCCACCGCGAAGGCGAGGCCGACCATGAACGAGACGTTGAGGTCCTTGCCGCCGATGATCGCGATCAGGATCGCGATGCCGCCGATCGTGCCGGCGGCGATGCGGGCGACGAAGACCTCCTCGTGCTCGGACTCGTGCCCCTTGCGGATGACGTTGGACCACAGGTCGTGCGCGAGGGCGCCCGACGCGCTGATGACCAGGCCGGCGACCACCGCGAGGATCGTCGCGAACGCGATCGCCGCGATCACGGCCAGGAAGGCGTCGCCGCCGATGGTTCCCGCGCCGCCGCCGAGCTCCTGCGCGAGGTTCGGCGCCGCCAGGTTCGCGCCGCTGCCCGCCGCCTCCACGCCCTCCTGGCCGAGGAACGCGCGCGCGCCGAAGCCCAGGAACGTGGTCATGATGTAGAAGGCGCCGATCAGCGCGACGGCCCAGCCGACCGACGACCGCGCCGCCTTCGCGTCGGGCACCGTGAAGAACCGCATGAGGATGTGCGGCAGGCCGGCGGTGCCGAGCACGAGCGCGAGGCCGAGGGAGACCGTGTCGAGCGGGCTCGACAGGAACGTGCCGGGGCCCAGCGAGAACGTGCTGCCCTCCGCCCGCCCCTCGGCCTCGGCGCGGTTGAACAGCTCGATCGGGTTGAAGCCCACCTTGCCCAGCACGAACAGCGACATCACGGCCGCGCCGGCGATCAGCAGGACCGCCTTGACGATCTGCACCCAGGTCGTCGCGATCATCCCGCCGAAGATCACGTAGACGAGCATGAAGATGCCCGTCAGCAGGATCGCGAGGTTGTAGTCGATGTTCACGAGCGCCGTGATGAGGGCGCCCGCGCCGACCATCTGCGCGATCAGGTAGAAGCCCGCCACCGCGAGCGTGCCCATCGCGGCCGCCACGCGCGCCGGCCGCTCGCGCAGGCGGAACGACAGCACGTCCGCGATCGTGAACTTGCCGGCGTTGCGCATCCGCTCCGCGAGCAGGAACAGCACGGTGAGGAACGCGACGAGGAACCCGACGGAGTACAGGAAGCCGTCGAACCCGTACAGGAAGATCAGGCCGGCGATGCCCAGGAACGAGGCCGCCGACATGTAGTCGCCCGCGATCGCGAACCCGTTCTGCGGCCCCGTGATCCCGCGGCCGGCGGCCCAGAAGTGCGTGGCCGTGTGCGTCCGCTTCGACGCCCAGTAGGTGATGCCGAGCGTGACGAGCAGGACGACGCCGAAGATGGCGAGCGCCTCGACGTTGACGTCGGCGGCGAACAGCGGCGTCATCGCGCACCTCCCCCGCGCTCGACCATCGACGCGCGCTCGGCCGCCTTGCGCTCCAGCGGGTCGAACTCGCGGTCGGCCTTGCGCAGGTACATCCAGGCGAGCACCCAGACCATCAGGAACTGCGTGAGCGCCAGCACGTAGCCGACGGTGAGGCCCTGGTAGATCCGCTCGGCCATGAAGCTCTCGGCATAGCCCGCGAGCAGGATGAAGCCGAGGTACCAGACCAGGAAGAAGATCGTGGCCGGGACGACGAACTTGCGCCGGCGCTTCACCAGCTCCTGGAACTCCGGCGAGCGCTCGATCGCCTCCCAGTCGACCTGCTGCTGCGGCCCGTCGGCGGCCCCGCCGGCGTGCGGCGCGATGGGATCTGGCATTCCCTCCCCCTGTGCGTGGGTGAACCTGCGGCAGCCGCTTACCCGCCTGCTCGTGACCTAAGACACGAAGTCGGGCGCCGCGCCGCTGGGGCGGCTAGCCGCGGCGCTTGCGCTTGCGCTTCTTGGACGCCGGGTGCGGCGTCGAGGGGCGCTCCGGCAGGTCGTCGGGCGCCGAAGCCGGTGCCCGCCGCTCCGCGGCCGCCGCCTCGCGCGCGGCGCGGATCTCCGCGTTGGTCGGCCACGGCTCCGCGTTGCCCGTCCGCCACGCCGGCGGCACGCCGCCCGGCCAGCGCCCCAGGAACAGCGCGCCGAGGGCGATGAGCCAGATCAGCTGCACCGGGCCCGGGATGATCTGCAGCACGAGCGTGATCCCGATGAGGATGCCGAGCACGCCCATGAACCGGGTGAGCAGGCCGACGCGCATCGCGTTGAGCGAGACGAGGACGTAGGCGCCCGCCACGGCGAACGTCGCGACGCCCGGGATGCCGGCGCCGCCGCCGAGGATCTGCCCGGCGTTGAGCAGGAGCGGCCGCGACGCCTCGCCCACCGAGTCCACCGTGGGCCGGCCGTCGACGATGTCGGACAGGATCTGGTGCGTCCCGATCTCGGTCAGCACGCCCCCGACGGCGAGCAGGACGCCGCCGACCAGCGGCAGCGTCGTCCCCAGGCGCGGGAACTGCGGCCGCCGCGCGCGGGTGGCGTGCGCGAGGAAGGCCAGCGCCAGGCCGACGCCGATGGCCCCGATGGCACCGGTCACGCTCGACAGCAGCAGCAGGGGGAACCGGTCGACGAAGTACTCGAAGGCGGGGGCGTGCAGGCTCGGCAGGTCGCCGATCGGGCCGGCCTCCACGCGCCCGAGCGCCTCGACGAAGGAGGCGGCCGGCGCGTCCTGCAGCGCCAGCAGCCGGATCACGGCCGAGGCGACGATCGCCAGCGCGGCGACGAGCGCCGCGATGGCCGCGCGCGGCGCCTGCTGGCGCTCGGCGGCGAGCTGGTCGTCCGTGGACACGAGCGGGGATCCTAGGATGCTCGGCCCATGCCGGGTCCCTGTCCCGCGTGCGGAGGGTCGCTGCGCGCCTGGCGCCGAGCGCCCGACCACGAGCCGTCCTCGCCCGCGACGCGCCTGCTGGAGCGCTGCGCGGCGTGCGGGACGGCGGTCACCGCCGAACCGCCGGCGCCGTTCGCCGACGCCCACGAGACCGGCGCCTACCGCCCGGGCGCGCCGCGCGGCGCGCGCGTCGCGGCGCCGCTGCTGCGCGCGTTCGACCGCCGGCGGCTGGCGCTGCTGGCGGAGGCGGGAGCCTCGCCGCCGGGGCCGCTGCTCGACGCCGGCGCCGGGCGCGGGCGCTTCGTGGCCAGCGCGCGCGCGGCGGGCTGGGACGCCCGCGGCATCGAGCCGTCGGCGCGCGCGGACGCGCCGCACGTCGAGCGGGTGTCGATCGAGGCCGCGCGCGTTCCCCCGGGATCCGTCGGCGCGGTGTCGTTGTGGCACGTGCTCGAGCACGTCGACGATCCCGCGGGCGCGCTGGCGCGGGTCCGCGAGTGGCTGCGGCCCGGCGGGGTGCTGCTGGTGGGCGTGCCGAACCTGGCGTCGCTGCAGGCGCGCGTGGGCGGGCCGCGCTGGTACCACCTCGACCTCCCGCGCCACCGCACGCACTTCACCGCGCGCGGCGTCACGCTCGCGCTCGAGCGCGCGGGCTTCGAGGTCCTGCGCACCGATCACGTGCTGCTCGAGCACAACCCGTTCGGGCTCTGGCAGTCGCTCGTCTCGCGCGCGACGCCGACCACGTCCTGGCTCTACCACGCGCTCAAGCGCAACGCGCCGCTGCGCGCGGCCGACGCGGTCCCGACCGCACTCGCGCTGCCGCTGGCGCCGCTGGCGGCCGCCGCCGAGCTCGCCGCCGGCCTGGCCGCGCGCGGAGGGACGATCGCCGTCTGCGCCCGCCGTTGAGCGCGAGCTACGATGCAGCGCATGGAAGGATTCGGCGGGTTCTTCAACGACCCTGAGCTCCAGCGCCAGATGGCCGAGATGTTCCAGCAGATGCAGGGCGCGCAGTCGCTGGCCTGGGCCGACAACGCCATCAAGCTCGCGGTGGACATGACCGTCGCGGCCATCAACCGCATCAACCTGCAGGGCTCGGCGGAGGACCAGGCCGAGCAGGTGCGCCGGGTGATGAGCGTCGTCTTCCCGGAGGCCGTCACGCTCGTCCGCGAGGCGCGCCAGGGGCTGGCCTGAGCGACCCGCTCGAGAACGCCGGCGCCGTCGAGCGCCGGGTCGGGGAGCTGACCGACGCCGCGTGGGCGCTGGCGGCGCTCACGGCGGCCGCGGACACCAAGCTGCTGCGCACCCTGGCCGAGGGTGGCGGCGACGCGACGGCGATCGCGAACCGGACCGGGCTGACGCCCGCGCTCGCGGCGCGCCTGCTCGACCTGCTCGTCTCGCTGGGCATGGCGAGCCGCGACGACGGCGTCTACGCCCCCGCCCCGGGGGTGGCCGAGCTGACGGCCGACCGCGTCGCCGCGCAGCGCCTGTCGGCTGAGCTGCGCACCGCGCTGCTGCAGGCCTCCGATCTCGCCAGCCGCGCCAAGAGCCTCGAGCCGGAGGGCTGGCGCCACGAGGACCCCGAGATCCTGCGCACGCAGGGGATCACCTCGGCGTCGGCCGTCCCGCTGATCGCCCAGCGCCTGCTGCCGGCCCTCGACGACCTCGCGGAGCGCTTCGAGCGCCCGGGAGCCGCGGCGCTCGACGTGGGCACCGGCGTCGCCGCGGTCGCGATCGGCCTCGCCCAGCGCTTCCCCGAGCTGCGCGTCGTCGGCATCGAGCCCGCGGCGGCGTCGCTGGCCGAGGCCCGGCGCAACGTCGTGTCGGCGGGGCTGGAGGCGCGCGTCGAGCTGCGCGCGCAGCGGGTGGAGGAGCTCGAGGACGAGGTCGCCTACGACTTCGCCTTCCTGCCGATCGTCTTCCTCTCCACCGCGACGGTCCGCAGCGGGCTGGCCTCGGTGCACCGCGCGCTGCGCCCGGGCGGCTGGGTGCTGATGGGCTCGCTCGGCGTCCCGGGCGACGACCTGCGCCCGGCGGTGGCGCGCCTGCGCGCGACCCTGTGGGGCAGCGAGGCGCTCGCGCCGGAGGCGGTCGGCCGCCTCGCCGAGAAGGTCGGCTACGAGGAGGTCCGCTTCTTCCCGTCGGCCGACGCCACGCTCATCCCGATCGCGGCGCGACGGGCCTGACCTCGGCCGCCCGCGCCTCCCGGCCGGCCCGGATGGCGTCCTTGAACGACCGGAAGCGGAAGATCGTCACGAGGGCGACGAAGCCGACGCCGAGCGAGAACGCGGCGACGGCGATCTGCTGGCCCACCGAGTAGGCGGCGACGGTCGCGCCGGCGGCGCTGCCGGCGAACACCTTCACGAGCAGCGCCTGCTGGACCCCCGCGCCGCCCGGCGTGAACGGGACGATCGCCGCCACCGCGGTGCAGCCGAGCACGAGCAGCACGTTCTGCACGGAGCCGCCGACGCCGAACGCCTCCAGGAAGCACCAGAAGGCCGCGAAGCGGAAGACCCAGCCCGCGAGCTGCACGGCGAACACCTCGCGCAGGTAGCGGCGGCGGTCGCGCAGGATGACCACGCCCTGCTTGACCCGCGTCCAGAACGCGCGCACGCGCGCGCTCAGCACCGCGAAGCCGACGAGTGACGCCACGCCGAGCGCGGTCAGGATGAACAGCGTCGCGCGCGGGTGCGACGCGAAGAACGACAGGTCGAACGCGCCGAGGTCCGAGAAGTCGGGCGGCTTCGGGAACGCTCCCTGCGAGAACGCGAACGCGAGCACCGGGATCGCGATGCAGAGGTCGAAGATCGCCTCCACCAGCATCGACGAGGTCAGCGCGGGATAGCTCGACTGCGGGATCGAGGAGCGCGCCAGGAACAGCTTCATCACGTCGCCGCCGCGGGCCGGGACGACGTTGTTGAACCCGTACGCGGCCATGTACGCGCCCCACACCCGCCGCCACTCGAACGGCTCGCCGGGGTACGCGGCGCGCAGCACGTTGAACCAGGCGCGCGAGCGCAGCGCGAGGTAGATCCCGAACAGGGCGAGGCCGAGGATGAGCGTGCCCCACGAGACGGCCGCCAGGTTCGAGAAGAACTGCGAGACCGCGTCGAAGAACGAGCCGACCGAGGCGCTGACCACGGCAGCGAGCCTACGCGCCCGCGGGCGCCGGCTGCGCGATCAGCCCGCGTGCGCCGCCTGGGTGACCGGGCAGCGGCCCTCGTAGTGCCCGCAGGCGCGCGCGTCGCAGAGGCGGCAGGTGCGGCCGGGCGGCGCGCCGGCCGCCGTCAGGTGCGCGAGCATCGCCTCGGCGAGCGGCGTCAGGCGCGCCCGCTCGCGCGCGTCGAGCGCGGCCAGCACGTCCTCGAGCGCCGCCGCGCGCTCGCGCTGCACGCGCGCGGCCGCCCGCGCTCCCGCCGGGGTCACCGCCAGCGCGCGCGTGCGGGCGTCGGCGCCCGGCCGGCGGTCCAGCAGCCCCTCGGCGACGAGCCGGTCGACCAGCCGCACCGCTCCCGAGTGGGTGAGGCCGAGGGCCTCGCCGAGGCGCTGCACCGAGCCACCGGCCAGCCACGTGCTGACCGCGACGAGCGCCGCGGCCGCCGACGGGCCCAGGCGCTGCGTCTCCGCGCCGCCGCCCAGGATGCGGCCGCTCACGGCGAGCGCGAGCGCGCCCAGGAGGTTGGCGTCGCGAGATGTATGATCCACTCATACATGGTGACACAGCCGCCAAGTGAGCCGCCGCCCGGCGAGGACCCGTGGGCCGGCGCGCGCGACGCGGCGCGCGCCGACGTGCAGGCGGTGTTCGCGCCGCGCGAGCGCGCGTGCCCGACGTGCGGCCACGTGCAGACCGGCCCCGGCCGGCGCTGCCCGGCGTGCGGGAACGAACTCGTGCTGCGCCGCGGCCGCCCGCGCGCAACGCGCGTGCTGCTGGTCGCGCTGCTGGTCCTCGCCCCGCTGGGCGCCGTCGCCGCCGTGGTCGTCCCGCCGTTGCGCGAGTCCTCCCGCGAGGAGGCGCGCGCCACCGCCGCTCGCCAGGCGCGCCTGGAGGCGGCCGAGCGCACGCGCCTGCGCACGGAGATGCGCCCGCGCAGCGCGCAGGGCCCGCGGCGGCGCGCGGGAGAGCCGCCGCTGGCCCACCGGGCGCGGCTGGTGACGGCGGGCGAGGCCGTCATCACCGCCGACGCGCGCCGGCGCGCGCAGGCGGGCGAGGTCGACGGGCCCATCCGCGGCACGACCTGCTCGCCGTACCCGGACAGCTTCGCCCGCCGCGCGCTCGAGGCCGACCCGCGCGCCGAGCGCGGCCGCTACGAGTGCATCGCCTACGAGCGGCGCATCGACCTGCCGGAGCTGCAGGGCCGCGCCCGCACCGGCGTCTACGGCACGCCCTACTGGATCGTGCTCGACTACGGCAGCGCGCGCATGACCTTCTGCAAGATCGTCCCCCGGCCCGGCGAGGGGGGCAAGCCGCTGGCCAGCGTCGCGGTGCCGCCCGCCTGCCGCGACCCGCTGCGGCGCGACTGAGGGGCGTCGCCGGGCGTCCCTGGCCGGCGACGGCAGAATCCCGCCATGGCATCGTGGACGAGCGACGACCCGATCCGGCTGGTCACCCTGATCCCGCCGGTGACCGAGGAGGACCTCGCGCTGGTCGCCGACGACACGGAGATGGTCCAGTTCCAGGGCGGAGTCCCGGAGGCCTGGGTGCTGGAGCGGCTCGAGCCGGCGTTCGCCGCGCGGCCGGCGACGCGCCTGCGGGTGCTCGGAGCGCGCGACGGGCTCGAGCACCTGGCACTCGTGCCGGGCGTCCGTCACGTCGCGCTCGAGGGGCAGGACGGGCTGCCGTCGCTCGACGGCCTGCGACACCTGCCACCCGAGCTCGAAAGCCTGACGCTGCACGCCAGCGACTCGTCGTCGCTGTCCATCGCGCCGCTGACGCGCTTCGAGCGGCTGCGCGAGCTGTCGCTGACGCGGGTGGGTGGCGACCTCGATGCGCTCGGCGAGCTACTCGGGCTCGAGACGCTGCTCCTGCGGTCGGTGAGGCTGGAGGACTGCACGCCGCTTGGAAGGCTGCCGCGGCTGCGCCGCTTCGAGCTGCGCCTCGGGGGCACCGCCAGCCTGCGCGGCATCGAGGGGGCGCCACTCGAGTACCTCGAGATCTGGCAGGTGCGCGGGCTCGGCGACCTGGTCCCGATCGCCGGCCTGCGGACGCTGCGGGTGCTGTTCCTGCAGTCGCTGCGCCAGGTGACGGCCCTGCCCGACCTCTCCGCGACAGCGCTCGAGCACGCCTGGCTGGAGAACATGAAGGGCCTCGTCGACTTCCGTGGACTGGCCGCCGCGCCCGCGCTGCAGGAGCTGCACCTGTACGACATGCGCCACGTGCGCTGGGAGCACCTCAGCTGCTTCGAGGGGCACCCGCGGCTGGCCGAGGGCATCGTCCACACCGGCAGCGCCCGGCGCGACGCCGAGTTGACCGAGCGGCTCGGGCTGCGGCGTCCGCCCCGCCGGCCCTGGCCGCCGAGCTAGGCCGGCGAGCCCTCGAGGCGCTCGAGCGCCGCCAGCACCTCGTCGTCGTGCGTCTTCGGCGACGCCTTCGGGATCACGTGGCGCACGATCCCGTCGCCGTCGATGATGAACGTCGCGCGCTGCGCGCCCCAGTACGTCTTGCCGTACATGGACTTCTCGACCCAGACGCCGTAGAGATCGCAGACTGCGTGATCGGCGTCGGCGAGCAGCGTGAAGTTCAGCCCCTGGCCGCCGTGGAACTTCTTGATCGCCCCCACGGGATCCGGCGAGACGCCCAGCACCACCGCATCCTTCGCCGCGTACTCGGCCTGGCGGTCGCGGATCCCGCAGGCCTGCGTCGTGCAGCCGGGGGTGTCGGCCTT
>DATLGB010000047.1:0-6392 GCA_035540675.1 Solirubrobacteraceae bacterium
CAGGCGGAGACGGCTCCGGCCGCCGGTCGTGCGACCGTGTCGCTGTGGACCCAGACGGCCACCGGCGTCGACGCGGTCGGCCGGCTGTGCCTCGTGCTGCGGCGCTACTCGACCGGCGCCGTGATCGGCAGCGCCGACTACCAGCTGCCGTCGTGGCCCGGCGAGCCGACGCGGCTGACCGTGTCCTTCGACCTGGCGCACGCCGTGCTGCCGGTGGGCGAGCGGCTCGTCCTCACCGCCCGCGCCCCGAGGTCGGGCGGCGCCGACCTGCAGATCGTCTACGACCACCCCTCGTACGAGAGCTCGCTGACGCTGTCGATGGTGCAGGGCAAGGAGCTGCGATGAGGCGCGCCGGGCTCGCGTCCGAGGCCGGCATCTCGATCGTGGCCGCGGTCGCCGCGCTGGCGATCATGATGAGCCTGGGCGCCGTCGGCCTGCGCGAGGCGACCGTGGCGCTGCGCAGCGCCGACCACCAGCGCCACGTCAAGCAGGCGCTGCAGGCGGCCGACGCCGCGATCGAGGCGGCGGTGCGCGACCTCAACCGCGCCGACGTGCTCGGTCGCATGGACATCAACCCGCAGAACCCCCAGCAGGTGGCCAAGCAGATGTGCGTCGCCTCCACGGGAACGGTGGCCGGCGACGTCGACCTGACCGAGCTGCCGCTGACGAGCCCGACCGATGCCGACGGCCGCCGCTGGTGCCCGGAGATGGCCGCGTGGCCGGTCGCCGGCTCCAACACCGCGAGCTACCGCGTCTCGGACCTGGCCCGCGTCGGCACCGGCACCTGCAACGGCCAGGGGTCGCTGTCGCTGGACCGCATGATCGTGGCCGTCGGACGCGCGGGGAACGTGCGCCGGCGGGTCTTCGCCCGCCTGCGCGCCAACATCGCGCTGCTGTCCGGCGCCGCGGTGCAGTCGGTGTCCACGACCGCGCCGCTGACGCTGGCGGGCACGTCGCGCGTCTCCGGCGATGCGATCGCGAACCACGACATCCGCGGGTCCGGCACGAACGTCATCTCCGGCAACGCCGTCCCGGGTGCCGGCAACCCGCCGCACACCGTCACCGGCGCCGTCGTCGGCGGCGCGAGGACGGCGGCCTGCCACCGCTTCGTGCTGCCGGTGGTCAACCAGGGGCAGGCGCGCACCACCAACGACAACGGCACCTGGACCTGGGGCTGCGTCGACCCGCTCACGCTGCTGTCCGTCAGCTGCCGGCCGAGCACGCTGCTGCCGCCCACCGGTGGCCTCGACTGGGAACCGGCGACGCGCAGCCTGCGGCTGTGGGGAAACGCGCGCATGACGCTCACCGGCGCGACCTACTCGCTGTGCCGCCTGCGGCTGGAAGGCCAGTCATCGCTCGTGATCCCGCCCGGGACCCCGGTGGTGCGGGTCTTCCTCGACGACCCCGCGCAGTGCCCGGACACGGATGGCAGCCCCCTGCCCGGCGGCGGGCAGATGACCGTGGACGGCACGTCGCGGATCGTGAACTGTCACCCTCAGACGCAGCCTGAGAGTCTGCAGCTCTACGCGCTGGGCAGCTCGGCGCGGGCGACAACCCAGACGCTGGCGGCGGGGGCGCAGCTGACCTCCACGCTGCGGGCCGCGCTGTGCGGGCAGAACGTCCCGGTGGTCGGCGACCCGATGGTGATCTACGCGCCGCGCTCGGCCGTCCAGCTGGCAGGGGGGACGGCCATCGCCGGCCAGGTCGTGGGGAACACCGTGGCGCTGTCGGATGCCGCGGCGGTCAGCCCGGTGTCGTCGCTGGCCAACATCGCCCGCCTCGGCGGTAACCCGACCCTGCCCCTGTACCGCACGCAGGACTACACGGAGTGCAGGAGCCGCGACTTCGCGCAGCTTCCGCCGGGAGCGCCCGCGCAGGATTGCTGACGAGCGTGCAGAATCGGCGATCGTGAGCACCGCAGGAGCCGCCGCCATCGCCGCCGTCTTCGGCGCGCTCATCGGATCGTTCCTCAACGTCGTCATCTGGCGGCTGCCGCGCGGCGAGAGCGTCGTCAGCCCGCCGTCGGCGTGCCCCTCGTGCGGGGCGCGGATCAAGGCCTACGACAACGTCCCCGTCGTGAGCTGGCTGCTGCTGCGCGGGCGCTGCCGCAACTGCGGCGCCCGGATATCACCGCGCTACCCGCTCGTGGAAGGCCTCACCGCCGCGCTGCTGGCGCTGGTGGTGATCGTCCACGGCGCCGACCGCGATGCGATCATCGGCATCGTCTTCGTGCTGGTCCTGATCCCGGTCGCGCTGATCGACCTCGATCACAGGATCATCCCCAACAAGATCACCTATCCGGCCGCGGTGGTGGCCGTCGCGCTGATCGCGGCGCTGCGCACCGACGACCTCGTCGAGCACCTGATCGCGGGCCTGGCCGCCGCGTTGTTCCTGTTCGTCGCGCTGCTCGCCTACCCGAAGGGGATGGGCATGGGCGACGTGAAGCTGGCCGGCGTCATGGGGCTGTTCCTGGGCCGCGACGTCGGCCCGGCCATGCTGGTGGGACTGCTCGCGGGCTCGCTGGTCGGGGCCGCGATCATCGCCCGCAAGGGCGCCAAGGAGGGCCGCAAGACGGCCATCCCCTTCGGGCCCTTTCTCGCCTTCGGCGGCCTGGTCGGGCTGTTCGTGGGCGATCCGATCGTCGAGTGGTACCTGGACACCTTCGCGTCCTAGGCGCGAGCGTCCAGCAGCCCCTCAAGCCGGTCCGGAGCGGTGCCGATAGACACCGCGTGCCCGTCTCCCATCACCCGACCGCGCGGCAGTAGGCCGCACCCTCACCAGGTGACCGCATGAAGGCCGTCAACCTCCTCCCAGGCGATTCGAAGGGGTCAGCGAAGACCGCTTCCGTCGCCGCCGCCAAGCCCAGCGGGAGCGCCGTGGGCGCCTACGCCGTGCTCGGCGTCCTCGCTTTCGCCGTCGCGGCGCTGGCGGTGTACACGCTGACGACCAACACGATCAAGGACCGGCGCGTGCAGTTCGCGCAGGTCGAGCGGGAGACCGCGGACGTGCAGGCCAAGGCTCGCGCGCTCCAGCACTTCGCCGACTTCAAGACCGTCGCCGAGCAGCGGGTGGCCACCGTCCGCAGCCTCGCCGACTCCCGCTTCGACTGGGAGCAGGCGCTGCGGGATCTGTCGCGCGCGCTTCCGGCCGACGTGCACCTGCGGACGCTGAACGGCACGACCGGCACCCAGGTCACCGGCGGCAGCAGCACGAACCCGCTCCGCGGCGCCGTGCAGGCGCCGGCGGTCGAGCTCTCCGGCTGCACCACGTCGCAGGCGGCCGTCGCCCGGCTGCTGTCGCGACTGCGCAACGTCCGCGGCGTCACCCGCGTGACGCTCGCCAAGTCCGACAAGGACAACGGCAACGTCGGCGTCACGGCCGCCACCACGGCCGACGGCAAGATCCCGGCCAGCCTGTGCCCGAAGGGCGCGCCTCCGGCCTTCGAGGTCGTCGTGTTCTTCGAGCGCGCCGCCGTGCCCGCCAACGCCGCCCCGAACGTCGGCGCAGCCGCGCCTGCGAGCTCCGCCGCGCCCGCCGCGTCGGAGTCGAACGGCTCGTCCACGCCGCCGGCCGACGGCGGCAGCAACCAGTCCCCGAACGCCGGCGGCTCGAACTCCGCGTCCGGCTCGACCACGCAGGGAGTCAGCGCCCGATGAACCGCGCCGTCCTCATCGCCGTGCTCGCCGCGCTCGTCGCGGTCGGCGGCTTCTACAAGTTCGCCCTCGGCCCGAAGCGCGCGGAGGCGGCGAAGATCCAGCAGGACATCGCCGCCAAGCAGGAGGAGCTCGACAGCGCCCGCAAGCTGCTGGCCAGCAACCAGCAGGCGCGCGACAGCTACCGGCGCGCCTACGCCACGGTCGTGCGCCTCGGCAAGGCCGTGCCGGCCGACGACGACGTCCGCTCGCTCGTCGTCCAGCTCGACGCGGCCGCCCGCCGCACCGACGTCGACTTCCGCGCCATCGAGGCGACCGGCACGGGCTCCGCACCGGCGAGCAACACCCCGGCCGGCGCCGCGCAGCTGGCCGCGGGTCCGCTGCCGCCCGGCGCCACCGTCGGTCCCGCCGGGTTCCCGGTGATGCCGTTCTCGTTCGCCTTCACGGGCAGCTTCTTCAAGCTGGGCGACTTCTTCGAGCGCCTCGAGCGGTTCGTGAGCTCGTCGGAGCAGCGCCTCAGCGTCACCGGCCGGCTGCTGACCATCGACTCGCTGCAGCTCGAGCCCGACGCCGCCGGCTTCCCGCGGATCCGCGCGAAGGTCGGGGCGACGTCCTACCTCGTCTCGCCGCTCGAGGGCATGACGGCCGGCGCCACCAGCGGCGGTCCCGCCGGTGGCGGAACCGCAGCCGGCGGCTCGGGCACCGCGCCCGCGCCCGGCGGATCGTCCGGCCCCGCGCCCACCACCGCGACCTCGACCGGAGTCATCCGATGAACGACCTCTCCGCTCCGTTCCGCCAGCTCGTGGAGCGGCGGCTGTGGCCGCTGGCCGTGCTGCTGCTCGCCGCGCTCGTGGCGGTCCCCCTGCTGCTCGCCAAGGACGTCGTCGAAGCGCCCGTGGGCTCGTCGTCGGTCGCCGCCGTGGCGGCGCAGGCCGACACGCAGCCGGTCGTCGCGCTCGGCCAGGTCGAGACGCGCGAGTCCGCCCGCCAGGTGCTCGGCTCGCGCAAGAACCCGTTCGAGCCGGCCATCGCCGAGCGTCGCGTCAAGGCGCCGAAGGCCGCGCGCAGCCAGTCGACCGGCTCGACCGGCGGCGCGTCGACCGGCGGCGCGTCCGCCGGCGGCGGCCTGAGCACCGGCCCGGTCCCGCCGCTGAGCGGCGGCGGCACGCCCGTGACGGCGCCGACGGCGCCCGTCGCGCCGGCCGCGCCGAAGCCCGCCTACGAGCTGTACTCGCTGCGCGTGCGCTGGGGCGACAGCACCGAATCGCCGCTGCCCAAGCGCAACCTCAAGCGCCTCACCGCGCTGCCCGACAGCACGGCGCCCGCGCTGATCTACCTCGGGCTGCTCGACGACAAGAAGACCGCGGTGTTCCTGGTCGATGCGACCGCGACGGTGCAGGGCGACGGCCGCTGCCGGCCGACGCCGGACAACTGCCAGACGCTCGAGATGCGCGTGGGCGACACCGCCTTCGTGGACGTCGCCGACGATCGCGCGAACTCGAAGCAGTACCAGATCGACCTCGTGAAGATCCGCACGAAGAAGACCACGGATGCGAAGGCCGCCAAGCGCTCCTACGCCGCCGAGTCGTCCTCGGGCCGCCGCGCCCTGCGCTCCCGCGTCAGCCGCGTCGCCGGGTTCGACTACGACCGCGACTCGGGCACGCTCAGGCGCAAGTCGCGCGACGGGTCGAAGTCCGCGCGCTGAAACCCGCCGCACCTCCCATGAACGCCTGACACGGGCGGGGCCGATGCCCCGCCCGTCGTCGTTCATAGACTGCCCGCCGTGTCCCTGCGCGTCGTCACCGCCGGCGAGTCCCACGGCCCGGGCCTGACCTGCGTGGTCGAGGGCCTGCCCGCGGGCCTCGAGCTCGACCGCGAGGCCATCAACCGCGACATGGCCCGCCGGCAGCTCGGCCACGGCCGCGGCGGGCGGATGAAGATCGAGCGCGACGCCGCCGAGGTCACCGCCGGCGTCCGGCACGGCCGCACGCTCGGCGGACCCGTGGCGCTGGCCGTCGCCAACCGCGACTTCGCCAACTGGGAGGAGCGGATGAACCCGTGGCCCGTGGAGGCGGCCGTGCCGGAGGTGCACACTCCGCGCCCCGGGCACGCCGACCTCGCCGGTGTCATGAAGTACGGCTTCAGCGACGTGCGCAACGTGCTCGAGCGCGCGAGCGCCCGCGAGACGGCGGCGCGGGTCGCCGGCGGCGCGCTGGCGAAGGCGTTCCTGGCCGCCGTCGGGGTCCGCGTCGTCTCGCACGTCGTCCAGATCGGCTCGGCGCGCGCGCCCGAGCGCGAGCCGCGCCTGAGCGACTTCGACACCGTCGACGAGTCGCCGGTGCGCTGCCTGGACCCCGACGCGGCGCGGGCGATGGTCGAGGAGATCAACGTCCTGCGCAAGCGCAACGAGTCGCTCGGCGGGATCTTCGAGGTCCGCGCCTACGGCGTCGTGCCCGGCCTCGGCTCGCACGTGTCGTGGGAGGAGCGCCTCGACGGCCGCATCGGCGCGGCCATGCTGTCCATCCAGTCGGTCAAGGGCTGCGGCATCGGCGAGGGCTTCGAGCTCGCCGGACGCCCGGGGTCCGAGGCCCACGACGAGATCTTCTTCTCGCCCGAGCGCGGCTGGTACCGCGAGACGAACCGCTCCGGCGGCATCGAGGGCGGGATGACGACCGGCGAGCCGGTGGTCGTCCGCTGCGCGGCCAAGCCGCTGCCGACGCTGACCAGGCCGCTGCGGAC
>DATLGB010000048.1:0-7851 GCA_035540675.1 Solirubrobacteraceae bacterium
CAGCGCGAACGCCATCGAGCCGGCGATCACCGTCGCCCCGAACAGCGTCACGAGCGCCGCGGCGACGCGGGCCATCGCGCTGGCCCAGCCCATGCCGGTCGTGCGGACGGCCGTCGGGTACGACTCGGGCGTGTAGGCGTACAGGGCGGCCCAGGCGCCGAGCGCGAAGAAGCTCATCAGCGACGCCGTGAGCACGATCGCCGTGGTCGTCCCCGCCAGCGCGAACAGGACGGTGAACGCGCCGCTGGCGGCGAGGTAGGTGACCAGCGTCCGGCGGCGGCCCCAGCGCTCGACCAGCCACGCCGCCGAGAGGTAGCCCGGGATCTGCGCCGCGGCGAGGACCAGCGAGTAGCCGTAGGTGCGCACGACGGAGAAGCCGCGGTCGGCGAGGATCGTCGGCAGGTAGACGAACAGCCCGTAGTAGGCGAGGCCGATCGAGAACCACGCGATCCAGAGGGTGATCGTCGAGCGCCGGACCTGCGGGCGCCACAGGCCGGCGAGCGTGCCGGCGCCGGTGCCGCGCTCGGCGGCGATGGCGGCCGCGGGCGGGACCGTGCCGTTCGCGCGCGCCACGCCGGCGAGGACGCGGGCCGCCTCCTCGGGACGCCCGGCGGTGACGAGGTAGCGCGGCGACTCCGGGACGGTCCGGCGGATCCACACGAGCAGCAGCGCGGCGGCGCCCGAGACGGCCAGCAGCGGGCGCCAGCCGAAGGCCGGGACGATCAGCAGCGCCAGCGTCGCGATCACGACCGTCCCGACCGCCCAGAAGCTCTCGAGCAGGACGAGCCAGCGGCCGCGGTTCTCCCGCGGCAGGAACTCGGTCATCAGCGAGAAGTCCAGCGGCAGCGCACCGCCGAGGCCGAAGCCGGCCACCAAGCGCAGCACGATCAGCGCCTCGACCGACGGCGCGAACGCCGACAGCAGCCCGAAGACGGCGAAGACGGCGACGGTCCACTGAAAGCCCGTCCGCCGGCCGATCCGGTCCGACAGCGTCCCCCAGAACGTCGCGCCGAGCAGCATCCCGAGAAACGCCGACGCGGCGACGAGGCCGGCCTGGCCCGTGCCGAGGCCGAACTCCTCGCGGATGCCGGGCAGCGCGAAGCCGATGGCGAGCAGCTCGGCGGCGTCCGCGGCCCAGGTGACGCCGCAAACCAGCAGCAGCCTGCGCTGGAAGCGCCCGAAGCCGATGCGGTCGATTGCCTCCTGGACGTCGATCTCGGCGGCGGGCTGCGCGGCGGTCGCGGACATCGCGCTGCCGACTACCCGCGCGGCGGGGTGGCAAGCTTCACCGGCAGCGGGAATCCATCCAGGTTGTGCGCGCCTGGCGTGTCGAACCTCGACGGGTTCCGGCGCGGCAAAAGAAAATCCATCCAGGTTCTGTCTCGCGACGAGACGGAAGCTGGATGGATGCTCCAGAGAGCCGGAGAGGGGACTCGAACCCCTGGCCCCCGGTTTACAAGACCGGTGCTCTACCAGCTGAGCTACTCCGGCCGGCTCGTCGGGCGGATTCTACGTCCGCAGCCGCCCGCGCCACCAGGCCACGGTGTCGGCGAGCGTGACCTCGAGCGGGATCTCCGGCTGCCAGCCGGTGGCCGCGTGGAGCTTGTCGTAGGTGCCGCGGATCTCCATCACCTCGTGCGCGCGCACGAGCTTCGGGTCGACGACGTGGTCGATCTCGGCGCCCGCCTGCTCGGCCAGCGCCCGCACGAGCTCGCCGGCGGACGCGGTGCGACCCGAGCAGACGTTGTAGGCCTCGCCCGCCTCGCCGCCGCCGGGCTCCACCAGCAGCCGGTAGGCGCGCACGACGTCGCGGACGTCGGTGTAGTCGCGCCGGGTGTCCGGGTTGCCGGTGACGATGCGGATCGGGTTGCCGGGGACGCCGGCGCCCGCCTCCAGCCCGGCGGCGACCTGGCGCGCGAACGACGCGATCGCGTAGACGGGCTCCTGCCGCGGGCCGGCGTGGTTGAACGGGCGCGGGCGGATCACGCGCAGGCCGTGGGCGTCGGCGTAGAAGCGCGCGAGCAGGTCGGCCGACGCCTTCGAGACGGCGTACGGGTTCTGCGGGCGCAGCTCGGCGCGCTCGTCGACCGGCAGCCTGGCGGGCGGGCCGTAGACCTCGCCGGAGGCGACGGCGACGACGGTGGCGCCGGGCGCCTCGGCACGCACGGCGTCGAGCACGTTGACCGACATCGCGAGGTTGGCGGTCAGCGTCCCGAGCGGGTCCTCCCAGGAGCGCCCCACGTGCGCCTGCGCGGCCAGGTGGTAGACGACGTCGGGCCGCGCCTCGGCGACGGCGCGGCGCGTCGCCTCGGCGTCGAGCAGGTCCACGGCCACGTCGCCGCCGCGGGCGAGGGTGACGACCTCGTCGCCGGCGGTCGCGCATGCCTCCGCGAGGTGGCTGCCGGCGAAGCCGGTCCCGCCCGTGATCGCCGCGCGCACTAGGCGGGGGCGACGACGACGAGGTGCGACGGGTCGCCGTGGCCGTTGCCCGCGGCGCGCTCGGGGTCCGCGGGAGCGGGCGGGACGGGATCCGGGTTCAGGCGCTGCTCGACCGCTCCCAGGACGGCGCCGAAGAGCAGGTGCCGCCAGGTCGCCTGCGCGAAGGCCGCGCGGCTGCCCCACAGCTGGGGGAACTGCCCGCCGGCCGGATGCAGGCCGCTGAAGCGCGTCACCGGCCAGGTCGCCAGGTGCTCGGCGAGCCCGGCGGCGACGCCGCGCAGCGGTCGCGGCCCCGGCAGGGTCGGAGCGACGCGCGCGTACACGGCGCCGAAGACGGCGCCGTTGGCCGCGTGCATCGCCAGCCCGATCGGCAGCGCCGCGCGGCTGCGGCGGTCGCGCGTCACGAACGAGCCGAGCAGCGTCGCGTCGTCGAAGTCGACGCCGAACACGCGGCGGTCGAGCGGCTGCTGCGCCGCCCACACCGTGGCGGCGACCGCGCCGGCCAGCGCGCCCCGCAGCGTTCGGGTCCTGTCGGCGGCCACGTGGTGACTGTAACGAGCGCAGCCCGCTCGCGTATGGCTCGCAGGAGGACGAGGATGGACCACGCCGCCCTACACGAGCGCGCCCGCGACAGGGGCGTCAACCCGATCGTCTACTGGCTCGTCCGGGCGGTCTTCCAGCCGTTCTTCCATCTGTACTTCCGGCTGTCGCGGATCGGTCGCGAGCACATCCCGGACGGGCCGGTCATCTTCGCCGCCAACCACCGATCGTTCCTGGATCCCTTCGTCATCGCGACGCTGGCGCGCCGGCCGCTCTACTACGTCGCCAAGCAGGAGCTGTTCGAGAAGCGCTGGCAGGCGTGGTTTTTGAACTCGCTGGGCGCGTTCCCGGTCCGCCGCGGCGCCGGTGACGGCGAGATGATCGACACGGCCAAGGCGATCCTCGCGCGCGGCGACGCCGTCCTGATCTTCCCCGAAGGCACCCGCGTGCGGCCCGGCGCGCTCGGGCGCCCGCGGCGCGGCGTCGGCCGGCTCGCGCTCGAGTCGGGCGCGCCCGTCGTCCCGGTCGCGGTGATCGGCACGGAGGCCATCCGCAAGAAGTGGCGCATCCGCCCGCACAAGGTCCGCCTGCGCGTCGGCCGGCCGCTCACGTTCCCGAAGGTCGAGTCCGCCTCGCCGCAGCTCGCCGCCGCGGTGACCGACCGCATCTGGCCGTGCGTGATGCTGCAGTGGGAGTGGCTCGGCGGCCTGCCGCCGCTGCGCCGCGCGGCCGTCGTCGGCGCCGGCTCCTGGGGCACCGGGATCGCCGTCATGCTGGCGCGCGCCGGCATCGAGGTCGACCTCGGCTGCCGCACCGCCGAGCAGGCCGCCGAGCTGGAGGCCGCCCGCGTCAACTCCCGCTACCTGCCGGACGTCGAGCTGCCGGAGCGGGTCCGCGTCCAGCCCGCCGGGGAGCTCGAGCTGTCGCGCCACGACCTCGTCTGCTTCGCCGTCCCCGCGTCGGCGCTGCCGGCCGCGGTGGCCGCGCACGCGGGAGCGATCGCTCCGCGCGCCGGCGTGCTCGTCGTCTCCAAGGGCCTGGTCCCGCCGCTCGGCACGCTGCCGTCGGCCTACGTGGCCGAGCGCACGCGCGGCGCCCGCGTGGCCACCCTCGGCGGGCCCGCGCACGCTCGCGAGGCGCTGCTCGGCGGCGCGTCGCTCGTGGTGGGCGCCATCGACGCCGGCCTGGCCCGGCAGCTGCGCGACGCGCTCGCCGCCGCCGGCTTCGACGTCACCGTCAGCCGCGACGCCGCCGGCGTCGAGTTCGCCGGCGCCGCCAAGAACGCCGCCGCGCTGGCCGCAGCGGCCGCCGCGCCCGCGGGGGTCAACGCCGCCGGCGCCGCCGCGGGCAAGGTCTTCGCCGAGGTGCAGACGCTCGCGCGCACGACGGGCTGCGACGGCGGCACGTTCTCCGGCCTCGCCGGCACCGGCGACCTCGTCGCCACCGTGCTCGCCGCCGGCTCGCGCAACCGCCGGGCCGGCGAGATGCTGGCCGCCGGCACGCCGGCGCGCGAGATCGCGCCCACCCTCGGCCACGCCGCCGAGGCGGTCGACAGCGTCCCGCTGCTCGCGGGCCGCGCCGCCGCCGCCGGCGTCGACGCGCCGGCGCTCGACGGCCTCGCCGGGCTCATCGAGGGGCGCGTCGCGCCGGAGCGCTGGACGGCGTCGCTGACGGCGCCCGCCCCGCCGCCCAAGCCCGCCCGCGCCGCCTAGGTAACGTCCCGTGGCGCATGGCCGCCCCCGACACCAGGAAGGCCGAGCTGGACTCGCAGTTCAGCGACCTCTACCGGGCGCACCTGCGCGACGTCTACTCGTACTCCTACTACCGGGTGGGCAACCACCACGACGCCGAGGACCTGACGGAGCAGACGTTCCTGCAGGCCTACCGGCACTTCGAGCGCGCGCAGCGCGAGTCGCACGGGCGGCCGCTGCGGCCGTGGCTGATCCGGATCGCGCACAACCTCGCCGCCAACCACTACCGCGACCGCTCGCGCAAGCCGCAGACGCCGATCGACGACGCGGGCGCGATCGCCGAGCCGCACACCACGGAGACGCTGGTCGAGCACCGCGACGACCTCCAGCGCATCC
Source organism: Solirubrobacteraceae bacterium (assembly GCA_035540675.1). Lineage (GTDB taxonomy): Bacteria > Actinomycetota > Thermoleophilia > Solirubrobacterales > Solirubrobacteraceae > DATLGB01. The sequence continues at coordinate 5,067 of DATLGB010000048.1, forward strand.
TGGCGTGCGTGCAGGAGCTGCCGGACGACCGCCGCGAGGCCCTGATCATGCGCTTCGCGCTCGGGATGGACAACCGCGAGATCGCGCGGGCGCTCGGCCGCACGGACGGTGCCACGAAGGTGCTGCTGCACCGCGCCATCCGGCAGCTCGAGGAGCTCGTCAAGAAGGCCGAGGGCTGACATGACCGACCGCGCCGGCGACTTCGAGACCCTGCTGCGCCAGGCGTTCCAGCCGATCGAGCCGCCCGCGGAGCTCGAGGAGCGCCTCGAGACGCGGCTGGCGAGCCTCGTCGAGCTCGCGGCCGACGAGCTCGACGCCTGGGAGCTGTCGGCGATCGGCGACCCGCGCAAGTGGCCGGAGATCCCGCGCGCGGTGGCGGTCGCGAGCGTCGGCGGCGCCGCCGCCGTCGGGCTCGTGCTCGTGCGCACCCAGCGCCGGCGCCACAAGCGCCGCGCGGCGTCGGACAACGTGCTCGAGCTCGTCGAGCACACGGTGCGGGACCTGGCGCGCGAGGCGGGCAAGCTGATCGACGAAGCGCAGCGCCGGCGCTGATCCGATCGCCGTGGGGGTACGTAAGCACCACCACGGATGCCACGCAGCCAGACCGACACCCCCTCCCGCGACCTGCGCGCCCTCGCCGACGAGGACCTCATGCAGGTCGTCGCGCGGGCCGAGCCGGGCGCCTTCGAGGTGCTCTACGAGCGCCACTCCGGCGTCGCGTTCTCGCTCGCCTACCGCATGATGGGGACGCGCAACGCCGCCGAGGACGTCGTCCAGGAGGCGTTCCTGAACATCTGGCGCTCCGGCGCGCGCTACGAGCGCTCCCGCGGCTCGGTGCGGACCTGGATCCTCGGCATCGTCCACCACCGCGCGATCGACGCGCTGCGGCGCTCGAGCGTGCACGACCGCCGGCGCACCGGCGACGAGGGCATCGAGGATCGTCTCGAGGCCAACGAGCGCACCGACGTCGAAGCGGCCCGCCGCGACGAGGCGCGCAGCGTGCGCGACACGATGGGCACGCTGCCGCCCGAGCAGAGCCGCGTGATCGAGCTCGCCTACTTCGGCGGCTTCTCGCATTCCGAGATCGCGGAGATGCTCGAGATGCCGATCGGCACCGTCAAGGGGCGGATGCGCCTCGGCCTCGAGAAGATGCGCCTCGGCCTGGCGCCTGGAAGAGTGACGGCATGAGCGTCGCCGCGGGACACGAGGACTGGGCGGACACGCCGGCCGCGTACCTGCTCGGCGCGCTGCCGGACGGAGAGCGCCTCGGGTTCGAGGCGCACCTGGCCGAGTGCGGCGAGTGCCACCGGCAGATCGAGCACCTGCGCGTGGCGATCGACGCCCTGCCGGTCGCGGCGCCGCAGGTCGCGCCGCCGCCGGAGCTCAAGGACCGGATCATGGCCGTCGTCAACGCAGAGGCGGAGCTGCTGCGCGCCGCGGGCGCCGAGGCCGACCGGCCGCCCCAGCCGCGGCGCGGCCTGGCGATCCTGCGCCCGCGCTGGTGGTCGCTGCGGCCGGGTCTGGCCGTCGGCGCCGCCATGGCGGTGCTGGCGATCGGCGTCTTCGGCGGCCTGCTCGGCTCCGGGGTGCTCGACGACGGCGGCGCCGAGACGCGCCGCGTGGTCGCGCAGGTCGACTCGCCGAACGGGACGGCGCACCTCGTCGTGCGCGAGGGCGGCGACTCGACGCTCGTCACCCGCGCGCTGCCGCGACCGGAGCCCGGTCGCGTCTACCAGGTGTGGGTCAAGCGGCCGGGGCGCGATCCCGAGCCGACGGACGCGCTGTTCACCGTCCGGCCCGGCGGCGTGGCGACCGTCAACGTCCCCGGGTCGCTCGAGGGCGTCGAGCGGGTCATGGTCACGAGCGAGCCCGACGGCGGGTCGCTGAAGCCGACGCGCGACCCGGTCGTCGTCGCGACGCTCTCCTAGCCGCGGCTTTCAAGTTCCCGAAAAGACCGGCTGCTAGCGTGCCGCCGCCCATGGCCGTCTGCTACCGGCACCCGAACCGCGAGACCGGCGTGTCGTGCTCGAACTGCGGCCGGCCGATCTGCCCGGATTGCATGACCTCGACGTCGGTCGGCATGCGCTGCCCGGAGTGCTCGCGGGAGACGACCACGGTCAAGCGCATCGCCACGACCTCCGAGCGGCCGGCGGTCACGACGGCGATCATCGTCGTCTGCGTGCTCGTGTTCATCGGGATGAGCTCGCAGGGCGGCGGCGGCTTCGGCAGCGCCGGCGGCCGCTACTACGTCGACTTCGCCCTGTTCGGGCCGGCGGTCGCGGCCGGCGAGTGGTGGCGGCTGCTGACGTCGGGCTTCATGCACTCGGGCTTCCTGCACATCGGCTTCAACATGTACATCCTCTGGTGGCTGGGGAACATGCTCGAGCCGTCGCTCGGGCCCGTCCGCTTCCTGGCGCTGTACCTGGCCTCCATGCTGGCGGGGTCGTTCGGCGCCCTGCTGCTCTCGCCGGACGCCTTCACCGTCGGCGCCTCGGGCGCGGTCTTCGGGCTCATGGGCGCCGCGCTGGCGATGTCGCGCGCGCGCGGGATCGACCCGATGGCGACGGGCATCGCGCCGCTGATCCTGCTCAACCTGGCGATCACGTTCATCCCGGGCCTGAACATCTCGATCGGCGGCCACCTGGGCGGGCTGGCGGGCGGGGCGCTGGCGGCGTTCCTGATGGACCGCGCGGTCGACCTGCGGCGCGGCGCCGCGCTGCCGGTGGCGGTGTGCGTGCTCGTCGGCGGCCTCGCCGTCGTGGGCGCGTTCGCCGTGGCATGAGCC
>DATLGB010000049.1:0-22869 GCA_035540675.1 Solirubrobacteraceae bacterium
GGGATCCGTGCGCGACTCGTAGGCCTTGTCGACGCCCTGCGCGATGTCCGGCGACTGCTTGTCGATCGCGTTGATGACGGCGCACGAGTCGGCGGAGAAGCCGAGGTCGGCGTCGGTGTAGCCGATCTTGCGGATCGTCGAGCGCACGACGTCCTGGATGTCCACCCACGTCTCGGTCGAGATCTCGCCCGACACCACGACCAGACCCGTGTTCACCAGCGTCTCGCAGGCGACGCGGCCGTACGGGTCGTCGCGCAGGACCGCGTCGAGGACGCCGTCGGAGATCTGGTCGGCGACCTTGTCGGGATGGCCCTCGGTCACGGACTCCGAGGTGAACAGGTACTCGTTCTCGGCGTAGGAAGTCATCAAAAAGCAGCTTTCGCGATCGGGAGGTCGGGTGATGCTAGCGGCCGCCTACTCGGCGCGGCGGCGCTGCTTGCGCTCGGCGAAGTCGATGATCAGCGGGATGCCGTCGAGCGCGTAGCGCTCCCGCAGCCGGTTCTCGATGAAGTACGCGTAGTCGCGCGTGACCCGCGTGCGCGAGTTGATCTGGATCGAGAACCGCGGCGGATCGGTGCCGATCTGGGCGATGTAGAGCAGCTTCAGTCGATGCCCCTGCTTGGCCGGGGGCTGGCGGATCTGCTGGATCTCGGCCATGAACTTGTTGAGCTCGGGCGTCGGGATCCGGTGCGAGCGCCGGTCGGCCAGCGACTGCGCCTCCACCAGCAGGCGCTGGATGTTGCGGCCGGTCATCGCCGACGCCGTCAGCACCTTCGGCCGCAGCCGCAGCTTGCGCAGCACCACGGCCCGCTGGCCGACGACGTCGAACTCGCTCCTACCGTCGCGCGAAGGTACCAAGTCCCACTTGTTGAGCACGAGCGCGGTCGCGCAGCCGGTCTTCATCGCCAGGTCGGCGATCCGCAGGTCCTGCGAGGTGACGCCGTCGGCGGCATCGCACACGACGAGCGCCACGTCGGCGCGCTCGGCCGCGCGCTGGGAGCGCAGCGACGTGTAGTACTCGACCGACTCGCGCACCTTCGCGGCCCGCCGGATCCCCGCCGTGTCGACGAGGATCATCTTGCGGCCCTCGAACTCGAACGGCGTGTCGATCGGGTCGCGCGTCGTGCCCGCGACCTCGGAGACGATCACGCGCTCGAAGCCGAGGAAGGCGTTCAGCAGCGACGACTTGCCGACGTTCGGCCGGCCGATCAGCGCCAGCCGGATCGGCTTCTCCTCGTCCGCCTCGCCCTCCTCGGGCTCCGGCGGCAGCGCGTCGACGATCGCATCGAGCAGGTCGCCGGTGCCCAGGCCCTGCGAGGCGGACACCGGCAGCGGGTCGCCGAGGCCGAGCCCGTAGAACTCGGCGGCCAGCGGGATGTCGGCCGGCGAGTCGATCTTGTTCGCGGCGACGATCACCGGCTTGTCCCAGCGGCGCAGGATGTCGGCCACCTCGGCGTCGCCGGGACGCTGGCCGCCCTTCGCGTCGACCACGAGCACGGCGACCTCGGCGTCGGCCAGCGCCGCCCGCGCCTGGTCCTGGATCGACACCGACAGCGGGTCGTCCTCGGCGAGGTCGACGCCGCCGGTGTCGATCAGGGTCAGCCGCCGGCCGTTCCACTCGGTCTCGAGCTCGCGCCGGTCGCGCGTGACGCCGGCAGTCTCGTGCACGACCGCCTCGCGGGACTGGGTGAGCCGGTTGACCAGCGAGGACTTGCCCACGTTCGGATAGCCGACGATCGCGACCTTCATCGCGCCGCCCCCACCATCTCGGCCACCCGGTCGACCACCTGCTCGAGCGACAGGCCCGTCGTGTCGACCGGCACGGCGCCCGGCGCGGGCTCGAGCGTCGAGCGCCCGTGACCCTGGTCGCGCTCGTCGCGCTCCATCAGCTCGGTCAGCGGCACCTCGCGCCGCCGCGCCCGCTCGGCCGGATCGGCGGTCAGGTAGATCTTCACTTCCGCGTCCGGTGCGACCACCGTGGCGATGTCGCGCCCCTCCGCCACCCAATCGCCGGCCGCCAGCAGCGCCCGCTGCTTGGCCACCAGCACGGCCCGCACCGCCGGGTCGGCGGCGCGCCGGCTGGCCGCCTGCGCCACCTCCGGCGCGCGGATCGCCTCGGAGACGTCGCGGCCGTCGAGCAGGACGCGGTCGCCGTCGAAGGCGATCTCGATCGTCGCCGGGTCCGCGTCGCCGGCCAGGGCGACGCAGCGGTACATCGCCCCCGTGTCGAGGTAGGTGAAGCCGAGCCGCGCGGCGACCGCCCGCGCGACGGTCGACTTGCCGGCGCCCGCGGGGCCGTCGATGGCAATGACCACCGCCCGATCGTAGTCGGCGTCAGGCGGCGAGCAGCGCCGCGAGGTCGTCGGCGAAGCCGGGATAGCTGACGCCGGCCGCCTCGAACCCGTCGACGTCGACGCCCTCGCGCGAGGCCAGCCCGGCCACCGCGCCCAGCATCGCCAGCCGGTGGTCGCCGTGGGCGGCGAGCGTCCCGCCGCGCAGGGAGCCCGTGCCGCGCACCGCGAAGCCGTCGGCGGTGGCCTCGATGTCGGCGCCGAGCCCGCGCAGCCCCTCGACCACCGTCGCGATGCGGTCGGACTCCTTGACGCGCAGCTCCTGCGCGCCGCGCACGACCGTCTCCCCCTCCGCGAAGCAGCCCAGCAGCGCGACCAGCGGCAGCTCGTCGATGGCCAGCGGGACCTCGGCCGGCTCCACGACCGTCGCCACGAGCGGCCCGTGCGAGACGTCGACCTCGCACACCGGCTCCTCGGGCACCAGCTCGTCGCCCGGCGCCTCGAGCTCGCCGAGCACGATCCCGCCCATGCGCTCGAGGATGCGGAAGAAGCCCACGCGCGTCCAGTTGGCGGCCATGTCCTCGATGACGATCCGTGAGCCGGCGACGAGCACGGCCGCGGCGGCCATGAACGCGGCCGACGAGGGGTCCCCCGGGACGTGGATCTCCTCGAGCTCGAGCTCGTCCTGCGTGCCGACGCTGATCCGCGTGCCCTCGCGCCGCACGTCCACGCCGGCGCGCAGCAGCAGCCGCTCGGTGTGGTCGCGGCTCGGCTCGGGCTCGACCACCGTGGTGGTGCCGTCGGCGAGGATGCCGGCCAGCAGGACGCACGACTTCACCTGCGCCGAAGCCACGGGAAGCTCGTAGGTGATCCCGTCGAGGTCTCGGCCCTCCACGCGCAGCGGCGCGAAGCGGCCGTCCCGTGCCTCGATCTCAGCCCCCATGCGTCGCAGCGGCTCGACGACGCGGTCCATCGGCCGGCGGCGGATCGACTCGTCGCCGTCGAGCGTCCAGCTCCCGCCGCCGCTCTGGCCCGCCAGCCACCCCGGCAGCAGGCGCATGAGCGTGCCGGCGTTGCCGACGTCGATGGGGTCCGCCATCTCGCCCGCCGCCCGCAGGCCCGGACCGCGCAGGAGCATCCCGCCGTCGCGCGGCTCGACCAGCGCCCCGAGCGCCTGCACGGCGATCAGGCTGCTCACCGTGTCGACCGCGCGCAGGTAGTTGCGGATGAACACCGGCTCGCTGGCCATCGCGCCGATCAGCGCGGCGCGGTGCGAGAGCGACTTGTCCGGCGGCGCGGCGACCGTGCCGCGCAGCGGCGGCGCCGGGGCGAAGAAGCGGCGGCTCACGCGCGCGCCACCGGCAGGCCGAGCTCCTCGACCAGCGCCTGCGCCTCGCCGGCGGCGGCGTCGCCCGCGATCCAGAGGGCGACCACGCCCGAGGCGTTGTCGGAGGCGGGGTAGAGCGCCATGTCCACGATGTTTACCGAGGCGCGGCCGAGCGCGAGCGCGAGCTCGGCGACCACGCCCGGCCGGTTGGGGACGGCGACGCGCAGCTCGCGGACCTCGCCGCCCGCCAGGTCGGCTTCGAGCAGGCGCCGGCGGTCGTCGCCGGCGGCGTCGTTCCACGCGGCGACCGCGGCGCCGTCGCCGGCGGCCAGCGCGTCGCGGACGTCCTGCAGGCGCGCGATCGCCGCGTCCAGGGCGGTGGTCAGCGCGTCGGCGTTGGACAGGTAGATGTCGCGCCAGATCGCGGTGTTGGCGCCCGCGACGCGCGTGGCGTCGCGGAAGCTCGGGCCGGTCGCCGGCAGGTGCTCGCCCTCCTCGTCGAGCGCCCGCGCCGCCTGGGCGACGAGCACGTTGGCGACGACGTGCGGCAGGTGGCTGACGGCGGCCATCAGCTTGTCGTGCGTGGCCGGGTCCAGGGCCTGCGGGCGCGCGCCGAGCGCCGACAGGAGGCGGTGCAGGCGCTCGTAGCGGACTCCCTCGGTGCGCGGCGTCGGCGTGAGGTACCAGCGGGCGCCGTCGAAGAGGTCGGGGCGGGCGTGCTCGACGCCGGCCGTCTCGGCGCCGGCCAGCGGATGGCCGCCGATGAAGCGCTCGTCGGCGGTGGCGGCCAACACGGCCCGCTTCGTCGAGCCCACGTCGGTCACGGTGGCGTCCGCGCCGGCGGCCGCGAGCGCCTCGGCGACCGCCTCCGGCAGGGCGCCCACGGGCGCGGCGACGAACACGGTCTCGGCGCCGGCGGCCGCCTCGGCGGCGCTCGCCGCCGTCGCGTCGAGCGCGCCCCGCCCGCGTGCCGCCTCCAGCACGCCCGGAGCCGGGTCGAAGCCGGTCACATGCGCGCCGGCGCGTTCCCGGGCGGCGAGGCCGATCGAGCCGCCGATCAGCCCGACGCCCAGGATCGCGATCCGCACGTCAGACGGTCGACAGGGCCTTGCCGGCGATCGCGGCAGCCTGCTCGACCTTGCGGGCGTACTCCTCGAAGGCGTCGGCGTAGAGCTGCTGCGGCCCGTCGCAGATGGCCTCCTCCGGCGCCGGGTGGACCTCGACGATGATGCCGTCGGCCCCGGCCGCGGCGGCGGCCAGCGACAGCGGCTCGACCAGCGAGCGGCGGCCGGCCGCGTGGCTCGGGTCGACGATCACCGGCAGGTGGGTGAGCTCCTTGAGCACCGGCACCGCGGTCAGGTCGAGCGTGAAGCGGTACGCGGTCTCGAACGTGCGGATGCCCCGCTCGCACAGCATCACGTTCGGGTTGCCCTCCTTGAGGATGTACTCCGCCGCCATCAGCAGCTCCTCGAGCGTGCTCGACAGCCCGCGCTTGAGCAGGGTCGGCTTGCCGGTGCGGCCGATCTCCGACAGCAGCGGGTAGTTCTGCATGTTGCGGGCGCCGACCTGGATGACGTCCACCACCTCGATCAGCGGCTCGAGGTCGCGCGCGTCCATCAGCTCGGTGACGATCGGCATCCCGGTCTCGGCCTTGGCCTCCGCGAGGATGCGCAGGCCGGCGTCGCCGAGCCCCTGGAAGGCGTAGGGCGACGTGCGCGGCTTGTAGACGCCGCCGCGGAACAGCGAGGCGCCCGCGTCCTTGACCGCGCGCGCGGCGGTCAGCGTCTGGTCGCGCGACTCCACGGTGCACGGCCCGGCGATCAGGGAGAAGTGCTCGCCGCCGATGCGCCGGCCGTCGATCTCGATCACGGTGGGCGCGCCCTGGCGCAGCTGGTTGGAGGCCAGCTTGTAGGGCTTGAGGATCGGCACGACCTTGTCGACGCCGGGGGCGCCCTCGAGCTCGAGCTTGGCGACGTGCTCGAGGTCGCCGATGGCGCCGATCACGGTCACCTCCGCCCCGCGGGACGGATGGGCGACGGCGCCGCACGCCTCGATGCGGTCGATCACCGCCTGGATGTGGGCCTCATCGGCCCGCGCCTTCATCACGATCATCATCTGGTGGTCACCTTCGCGGAGAAACTCTTTGTCCAGGGTACGGGGGCAACGGCGTGCCGGACGGCTGCATGGTCCGGCGGCGGGAGCGGCGCTCGGCCCGGAGGCCCTGTGACTTCAGAACGCCGCGCGGGACGCGCGACGGCCGAGCGCCTAGCTAAATCGCCAGGCGCGATAGGCGTACGAGAAGGCGCGGTCGGCCGCAAAGGTGCTGCTGGTGCGGGGCGAGGGCGCCATCGGTGGCCCGACGGTAGCAGAGCGATGACGCCGCGTCGAGATCAGGCGGCGAGCGCCCGCGCGAGGTCCGCGGCGAGCGCCAGGCGATCGTGGAGGAGCTGGCGATGTGTGACGCGAATCACGCGGTAGCCGGCGGCCGCGAGGCGTCGCTGGCGATCGCGGTCGCGCTCGAAGGCGTCCCGGGAGCGATGGAAGCGCCAGCCGTCGAGCTCGACGACGACCCGCCGGTCCCGCCACACGGCGTCGACCTCGAGCCGCTCGACGGCGGTGTTGAACTCCGGCACCGGCAGGCGCGCGTCGCGGATCAGCCGCTGAAAGCGGGCTTCCAGCTCGGATCGGGTCGGCTGGGCGAGACCGTCGTCGAGCAGCGCGGCCAGGGGCGCGAGGCCGCGGCGCCCGGGCGAGCGTGCCATCTGGTCGCGCAGGTCGGCGAGCGTCACCAGTCGCTGCACCTGCGCCTCACCCAGCACGCGCTGCAGGCGGTCGAGCGGAAGGGTCTCCGCGAGGTCGAGCAGCGTCCGGGCCGGAGCGGTCACCCGGATGCCGTCGACCATCGTCACGTCGCGGGGGTCGAGGCGCCGCACAGCGTGGATCGCGATGCCCGGCCGGCGTCGGCCGCCGTGATCGGGAACGGTCACCACGTGCTCCGCCGGCCAGCGGTCGGTCATCCGCAGCAGCGCCGCCGCCGAGTCGTGGCTCAGCACCGCCTTCCCCCCGCATGCCAGCACCGCGGCGAGCGCGTGTGCCCGCCGGTCGAGCGCGACGTGCCCGACGGCGTAGACGCCCCGGTGCAGCGGCCGCAGCCGGCCGGCCCGGAGGCGGTGCTCGATCGCGCCGGCGGTGACGCCCCCGGCGACGAGCTGACGGCGCGCCACCACGCCCCACTGCGCGTCCGCGAGCGCGCCGATGATCCCGTCGACGTTCCCGTCACCAGCCGCCGCCGCCGCGGGCGTGGTGCGGGTCGTCCTCCGCCTGAGGGGGTTGAACTTCGCCACGTCCCCTCTTCTAGGCACTGGTGACGAGTTGTTCGCCCCCCGTGGCAACCGGTCACCACCCGCCCCCCGGTTCTGACGTGGTGCGGCTTGTGCGGCTCGGGCGCGGTTGTTCTTCACCACGGCCGCGGCGGGCGCTGGTGGTGACGAGTTACAGCAGGTCGCGCAGGGCCGCGAGGAAGCGCTCGTTCTCCTCGGGCAGGCCGACCGTCACCCGCAGCGCGCCCTCGCGCCCCAGCGGGGTGCCGGCGCGGACGAGCACGTTGCGGTCGGCCAGGCCGCGCACGACCGCCGGCTCCTCGACGTGGTCGGGGAGGTCGAACCAGACGAAGTTGGCCTGCGACTCCGCCGCCCGGATCCCGAGCTCGGCCAGGCCGTCGATCAGGGCCCCGCGCTCGGCGAGGTTGAGCTCGACGCGGCGCGTCACCTCGTCGGTGTGGTCGAGCGCGGCGATCGCCGCGGCCTGGGCGGCGACGTTGCAGAAGAACGGCTGGCGCACCGCGTCGACCGCGATCCGGAAGTCCTCCGAGCCGCACAGCCCGTAGCCGACGCGCAGGCCGGAGAGGCCGTGGATCTTCGAGAACGTGCGCAGGACGACGAGGTTGGGGTGGCGGTCGAGCAGCTCGAGCGAGGCGTCCGGGTCGTCGAGCAGGTTGAACTCGACGTAGGCCTCGTCGAGGATCACGGCGACGTGGCGCGGGACGTCGCGGACGAACGCGGCGATCTCGTCGAGCGGCAGCGCGGTCGAGGTCGGGTTGTTCGGGTTGCAGACGACGACCATCCGCGTCGCGACCGTGATCTCGCGCGCCATGGCCGCGAGGTCGTGCTTGTGCTCGCCGTCGACCGGCACGGCGATCGCGCGCGCGCCCGACGCCGCCGCCAGGTGCGGGTAGACGCTGAACGACGGCCACGCGTAGACGATCTCCGCCCCCGGCTCGAGCAGCGCCTCGCCGGCGGCCAGCAGGATGTCGCAGGAGCCGTTGCCGATCGCGATCCGGCTCGCCGGCACGTCGTAGCGCCGCGACAGCTTCTCGCGCAGGCGCGAGTTCGTCGGGTCGGGGTAGCGGTTGGCGCCGGCGGCGGCGCGCGTGGCCGCCTCGATGACGTCGGGCAGCGGGCCGTACGGCGACTCGTTGGAGGCCAGCAGCGCGACCTCCGGCCCCAGCGCGTAGCCGTCGGCGGCCGGGTAGACCTTGATGCGGCGGAGCTTCTCGGCGAACTCGAGGGCCATCCGGCGAGAGCCTACTGCGCCCCTTCGAGGTCCAGCCGGAGCCTGCGGGCCTCGCCCAGGTAGACGTGCTGCGGCGGCGTCCCGGCCGGCAGGTAGCAGTGCACGAGCACGCGGATGACGCGCGGCATCGAGCCGGGGACGTCGAGCTCGCGGGCGCACATCAGGGGCACGCTGCTGAGCCCCATCTCGCGCGCGGCGACCGCCGGGAACTCGGCGTGGAGATCGGGCGTCAGCGTGAAGATGCACGACACGAGGTCGGCCGCGCCCAGGCGGTTGCGCGACAGCAGCTCGCGCATGAGCTCGTCGGTGGCGGCGAGGATGGCGTCACGCTCGTCGGCTGCGACGGTCGTGGCGCCGCGGAGGGCATACAGGCGCACGGAAGCCGCGGATTGTGTCAGCGCCGCCGCGCCGGCGGCCGGGCCGCCCGCCGGAGCGCCTCGATCTCCGCCGTCTTCAGGCGGCGGTGCTCACCCGGCGCCAGCGTCCCGATCCGCAGCGGCCCGAACTGCACGCGCTCGAGCGCCTTGACCCGGTAGCCGACGGCTTCGGCCATCCGCCGCACCTGGCGCTTGCGGCCCTCGCGCAGGACGACCTCGAAGCGGTCGTGCTCGATCCGCCGCGCCCGCGCCGGGGCCGTGGGCCCGTCGTCGAGCTCGACCCCGGCCTCGAGCGCCTCCATCGCCGCGGGCCGCACGGGCGGGTTCCAGACCGTCACGCGGTAGCGCTTGGGGACCCCGTAGCGCGGGTGGGTGAGCAGGTTGGCGAGCTCGCCGTCGTTGGTGAGCAGGATCAGTCCCGTCGTCTCCGCGTCGAGGCGCCCCACCGGATACAGCCGCTCCGACGACGGGACGAGCGCGACGACCGTCGGGCGCCCCTGCGGGTCGGACGCGGTGGACACGACGCCGGCCGGCTTGTGCAGCGCGTAGACGAGCCGCGGTCGCTCCGCCGCCGACACGGCGCGACCGTCGACCTCGACCCGCCGCGACTCGTCGACGTCGCGCGCCGGATCGGTGACGACCTCGCCGTCGACGCGCACGCGACCGTCGAAGACGAGCTTCTCGGCGGCCCGGCGCGAGGCGACGCCGGCGTGGGCGAGGTACTTGGCGAGCCGCATGGCGTCCCTACCCTTGCACTTCGATGGATCTCGCCCTCCTCGAGCAGACGCTGGCCGCCGCCGGACAGCCCGCCTTCCGCGCCCGCCAGGTCTGGCGCTGGACGTCGTCGGGCGCCCGCAGCTACGCCGAGATGACCGACCTCCCGGCCGGCCTGCGCGCGCAGCTCGAGGAGCACGTCCCCTTCTCCTCGCTGGAGGCCCGGCGCGACCAGGAGGCGCGCGACGGGACGATCAAGACGCTGTTCCACACCCACGACGGGCGGCCGATCGAGGCGGTGCTGATGCGCTACCGCGACGGCCGCCGCTCGGTCTGCGTGTCGTCGCAGTCGGGCTGCCCGCTGACCTGCACGTTCTGCGCCACCGGCGCGATGAGGTTCGGCCGCAACCTGACCGCGTCGGAGATCCTCGACCAGGTCCTGCACTTCCGCCGCATCGAGCCGGTCGACCACCTGGTGTTCATGGGCATGGGCGAGCCGCTGATGAACCTCGACAACGTGCTGGCCGCGGCCGAGCGGCTGCCCGACGTCGGCATCGGCCACCGCCGGACCGGCATCTCGACCGTCGGCTGGGTCCCCGGCATCCGGCGGCTGACGGAGGAGTGCGACATGCCGCTGCGCCTCGCGCTGTCGCTGCACGCGCCGGAGGACGCGCTGCGCAGCCGCATCATGCCGATCAACGACCGCTTCGACATCGCCGAGGTGCTCGACGCCTGCGAGGCCTGGTACGCCAAGCGCCGCCGCCGCGTGTTCGTCGAGTACCTGATGCTCGGCGGCGTCAACGACACCGTCGCGCAGGCCCGCCAGCTCGCCGGGCTGCTCGACCCGAAGGTCTACAAGGTCAACCTGATCCCGTACAACCCGACGGGCGGGATCTACGAGAGCTCCTCGCGCGCGGCGATCGCGGCGTTCAAGGCGGTGCTCGAGGAGCACGGCTTCGCCGCGACGGTGCGGCTCACGCGCGGGCGCGACATCGACGCCGCCTGCGGCCAGCTGGCCGCGCGCGGCTGAGGATCAGCCGCGCCACGGCCGCAGCCGCGGCCACCAGCCGCGCACGTTGTCCCGGTAGCGGTCGTACTGCGCGCCGTAGCGGCGGCCGAGCACCGGCTCCTCGTAGAAGCGGACGAAGCTCGCCGTCAGCGCCCAGAAGCCGAGCGCGTACCAGGCGAGCCTCGCCGAGCCCAGGAGCAGCGCCTGCCCCAGGATCACGGCGAGGACCGCGACGTACATGGGGTTCCGGACGTGCCGGTACATGCCGCCGACCACGAGCCGCTCGGTGGGCGCGACCGGCGCGGGCGTGCCGCGGCCCTCCAGCGCGAAGCGCGCGAAGGCTTCGAGCAGAACGGCCAGCCCGGTGACGATCAGCAGGCCGCCGCTCCCCCGCTGTGCGAACGGCACCGGCTGCCCGTCCCACCCCGTCAGCCACCACGGGATCAGGCCCGCCATCGTGCCCGGCACGACGACGAGGAAGACGAGCGAGCCGAGGACCGGCCGCACCGCCGGCCGCGCTACGTCCCGCTGACGTGCTCCTGGCCGCCGTGGGCGTGCCCGGTGACCTTGTGGGTGCCCTCGGTGGTGGTGTCCTGCGGCGAGCCGCTGGCGGTCGCGCCGGTGGAGGCCATGCCGGTGGTCGTGGCCTCGGGCCGGCCGCTGTCGGCGCTCTGCTTCATGAACAGGAACATGGCGGCGCCCAGCAGGACGATCACGATCGGCACGGCGAAGATCCCGGCGCCGGCGATCCCGAGGATGGAGCCGGCGATGACGGCGACGGCGACGAGTGCGAGCCACATGCCCCAAGCCTGCCCGCTGGGCCCGCGGTTCATGCCTCCGCGGGAGCCGGCGCGGCGCCGCTGCGCGCGGCGCCGGCCTGCAGGAGGCGGTCGCGCAGCGTGGCCTCCTCGTCGGGCGAGGGGTCCCACTGCCCCACGTCGGGCAGGTCGTCGACCGACGGCAGGCCGAACAGCTTGCAGAACAGCGGCGTGGTGCGGTACAGCACCGCGCCGAACTGCGAGCGACCGGCCTCCTCGACGAGGCCGCGCTCGACCAGCGCCGACGCCGCCGAGTCCGACGCGACGCCGCGGATGCGGGCGATCTCGGGCCGCGAGACCGGCTGCAGGTAGGCCACCACCGCCAGCGTCTCGGCCTGCGCCGGCGTCAGCGACGGCGTGCGCGGCCGCGCCAGCAGCCGCCGCGCGGCCTCCTCGGCGTCGGGATGCGACGCCAGCGTCCAGCCGCCGGCCAGCTCGCGCAGGAGGACCCCGTGGCCCTCGAGCGCGTGGCGCAGCTCGCCGAGCGCCTCGACCACGTCGCCGGGCTCGGCGCCGCAGGCGTCGGCGAGGTCGGCCACCGGCACCGGGTCGGGCGCCAGGAACAGCAGCGCCTCGAGGGTCCTGGCCAACCCCGTCACGCAACGGCCTCCGCGGCCGGCACCGGCGCCGAGTCGCGCGCGACCGTGATCGGCCCGAACGGCTCGGGCTGGTCCCAGCCGGCCTCGCCGCGCTTGTAGAGCTCGAGCAGCGCGTACAGCGTGACCGCCACGGTCATGCGGTCCCCGCCGCGCACCGCCTCGTCGAAGGAGAAGCGCCCGCGGCGCAGCAGCCCGCGCAGAACGGACAGGCGCTCCCCCACCGTCACCGCCGGATTGCGCATGTGGCGCAGGTCGAGCGGCGCCGGGTGGCGCAGCAGGCCGCCGATCGCCGCGCCCAGGCGACCCGGGTCGTAGACGGCCTCGGCGGAGTCGAGCGACGCCCGCCGCAGCTCGCCCGGCAGCGGCGCCGAGCGGAACAGCAGCGCCTGGCCCGCCTCGTGGCGCTCGCGCAGCCAGCCGGCGGCGCCGCGGTAGCGCGCGTAGGCCAGCATCCTCGCCAGCAGCTCGTCGGCCGCCTCGGCGGGCACGAGCTCGTCGAGCTCGTCCATCTCCTCGCCGGGCAGCATCAGCCGGCTCTTGAGCTCGAGCAGCGCGGCGATCAGGACGAGGAACTCCGTCGTGGCCTCGAGGTCGAGCTCCCCCTGGGCCTCCAGGTGGTCCACGTAGGCGAGCACCACGTCGGCGAGGTCGACTTCGAGCAGGTCGAGCTCCTCGCGCAGGATCAGCGACAGCAGCAGGTCGAAGGGACCCGCGAAGACGTCGAGGTCGAGCTCGAGCCGGTGGACCGAGGCGCTGGCCATGCGGGCGGGAACGCTAGGCGCCGGTGCGGACGGGTCCCAGGCCCATCGCCTCGCGCACGTCCGTCAGCGTGCGGGCGGCGATCGCCCGCGCCTTGCCCGCGCCCGCCGACAGCACCGCCTCGAGCGCCGCCTCGTCCGCGCGCAGCGCGGCGTAGCGCTCGCGCACCGGCGCCAGGTAGCCGGCGACCGCCTCGCCGACGGCGACCTTGAACTGGCCGTAGCCGGCCCCGCCGGCGAACTCCGCCTCCACGTCCTCGAGCGACACCCCGCGCACCGCGGCGTAGATCTCGATCAGGTTCGAGATGCCCGCCTTGTCCTCGCCGCGGCGCACCTCGGTCCCGGAGTCGGTCACCGCGCGCTTGAACTTCCTGACCACCTGCGCCGGCTCGTCGAGGACGTAGACCGTGCCGGCCTCGCTGCCACCGGTGGTCGACATCTTCCGCGCCGGATCCTGCAGGTCCATGATGCGCGCGCCCACCGGCGGGATGCGGTGCTCGGGCACCACGAGCACGTCGCCGTAGCGCGCGTTGAAGCGAGCCGCGACGTCGCGCATGAGCTCGAGGTGCTCGCGCTGGTCCTCCCCCACCGGGACCTCGTGCGCGCGGTAGGCGAGCACGTCCGCCGCCTGCAGCACGGGGTAGAACAGCAGGCCCGACGACACGAGCTGGCGCTGCGCGACCGACTTGTCGCGGAACTGGTGCATGCGGTTGAGCCGGCCGATCTCGGTCAGCGAAGCGAGCATCCAGCACAGCTCGGCGTGCTCGGGGACGTCGCTCTGGCGGAACAGGACACAGCGGTCGGGATCGAGCCCGGCGGCCAGCAGGATCGCCGTCGTGTCGTACAGGCGCTCGCGCAGCTCGCGCGGGTCGTACTCGACGGTGATCGCGTGCAGGTCGACGACGCAGTAGATCGCCGGGTCGCCGCGCTCCTGGCCGGCCACGTACTGCGTGATCGCGCCGATGTAGTTGCCGAGGTGCTTGCGGCCCGTCGGCTGGATGCCCGAGAAGATGACCGTCACGCGGCTACAGCGGCTGGCGGATGACCGGTCGCTTGGCGGCGCCCGCCTCGTCGAGCCGGCGCACCGGCGTCGAGTACGGCGCGTTGCGCGCGATCTCCGGATCCTCGGCCGCCTCGCGCAGGATCTCGGCGATCGCCTCCGCGAACGCGTCGAGCGTCTCGCGCGTCTCGGTCTCCGTCGGCTCGACCATCAGCGCCTCGTCGACGACGAGCGGGAAGTAGACCGTCGGCGGGTGGTAGCCGAAGTCGAGCAGCCGCTTGGCGAGGTCGAGCGTGCGGATCCCGAGCTGCCGCTTCATCGGCGCGCCCGACAGGACGAACTCGTGCATGCACAGCCGGTCGTAGGCCACGGGCAGGTGCTCGGGGACGAGCTCCTTGAGGCGCGCGAGCAGGTAGTTGGCGTTGAGCACCGCGACCTCGGACGCCTCCTGCAGCCCGTCGCCGCCCAGCGACAGGATGTACGCGTAGGAGCGCACGAACACGCCGAAGTTGCCGTGGAAGCCGCGCAGGCGGCCGATCGACTTCGGGCGGTCGTAGTCGAGGTCGTAGAACGGGCCGGCGCCGTTGCCCGACTCGCGCCGGACGACCTGGGGGCGCGGCAGGTAGGGCTCGATGCGGTCGGACACCGCAATCGGGCCCGACCCCGGGCCGCCGCCGCCGTGCGGCTGCGTGAACGTCTTGTGCAGGTTGAAGTGCACGATGTCGAAGCCCATGTCGCCGGGCCGCGCGCGGCCCATGATGGCGTTGAGGTTCGCGCCGTCGTAGTACAGCGTCGCGCCGACGCCGTGGACGATCCGCGCGATCTCGGAGATGTTCGGCTCGAACAGCCCGAGCGTGCTGGGGTTGGTGAGCATCAGGCACGCGACGTCCTCGTCGCACTTCGCGCGCAGGTCGTCCATGTCGACGTTGCCGTGCTCGTCGACGGCCACCTTGACGACCTCGTAGCCGCCCATCGTGACCGTCGCCGGGTTCGTGCCGTGCGAGGTGTCCGGCGCCAGCACCTTGGTGCGGTGCTCGCCGCGGTCCTCGTGGTAGGCGCGGGTGAGCAGGACGCCCGCCAGCTCGCCGTGCGAGCCGGCCGACGGCTGCAGCGACACGTGCGGCAGCCCGGCGACCTCCGCCAGCGCCCCCTGCAGCTCCCACATGAGCTGCAGCGCGCCCTGCGCGCGGCGCGGGTCCTGCAGCGGGTGCAGGCGCGCGTGGCCGGGCAGCGCGGCGACGCGCTCGTGCAGCTTCGGGTTGTGCTTCATCGTGCACGACCCGAGCGGGTAGAAGCCCGTGTCGAGATCGAAGTTGCGCTTGGACAGCCGGTTGTAGTGGCGGTTGATCTCGGGCTCGGAGACCTCGGGCAGCTTCGGCGGCTCGGCGCGCCGGAAGCGCGCCGGCAGCAGGTCGTCCAGCGGCTGCTCGGGGACGTCGAGCTCGGGCGCGGTGAACGCGCGCCGGCCGGCGACGGACTTCTCGAAGATGGTGGTCGCGCGCTCGCGCTGCTGCGGCGTCTGGACGGCGATCGTCACGCGACCACCGCCTCGCGCTCGGCCGCGACGGCCGCCCCGAGCACCTCGGCGAGCCGGTCGATGTGCGCCCGCGTGCGCTGCTCGGTCATGGCGACGAGCAGGCCGCCGACGTGCTCCGGGTACTCGCGGGCGAGCGGGTAGCCCGGGTTGACGCCGGCCTCGCAGCAGCGCTCGAGCACGCGCTCCACCGGCGCGTCGAGTCGCACCGCGAACTCGCGCACGACCGGCTGCTCGTGCAGCGCCTCGACGCCGTCGAGCGCCGTCAGCCGCGCGCGGGCGTACGCCGTGCGCTGGAGCATCAGCTCGGAGATCTCGACCATCCCCTGCCGGCCGAGCCAGCTCAGGTAGATCGTGCCCATCAGCGCATTGAGCGCCTGCGAGGTGCAGATGTTGCTCGTCGCCCGCTCGCGGCGGATGTGCTGCTCGCGCGTCTGCAGGGTCAGCACGAAGCCGCGGCGGCCGTCGGCGTCGACGGTCTCGCCGGCGATGCGCCCCGGCATCCGGCGCAGGAACGCCTCCTGCGCCGCGAAGAAGCCGAACGACGGCCCGCCGAAGTCGAGCCGGTTGCCGAGCGGCTGCCCCTCGCCCACCGCCACGTCGACCCCGAAGTCGCCGGGCGGGCGCAGCACGCCGAGCGTCATCGGGTCGACCTGGACGATCAGCAGCGCGCCGGTCTCCTTGGCGATCGGCGCCAGCAGCTCGAGGTCCTCGACGGCGCCGAGGAAGTTCGGCTGGGCCAGGAACACGGCGGCTGGCGCAGCCAGTTGATCGTCGCCGATCGCCGCCCGCAGCGCGTCGGCGTCGGTGACGCCGTCGGCGAGCGCGACCTCGTCGATGGTCGTCCCCCAGCCGGCGCTGTAGGAGGCGAGCGTCTCGCGCGAGTGCGGGTGCACGCCGCGCGAGACGACGAAGCGCGTGCGGTTGTTGTGGAGCCGCGCCAGGTAGCCGGCCGACGCCAGCGCGCTCGGCCCCTCGTAGACCGAGGCGTTGGAGACCGGCAGGCCCGTGAGCTCGGAGATCATCGTCTGGTACTCGAACATCACCTGCAGCCCGCCCTGGGAGACCTCCGGCTGGTACGGCGTGTACGGCGTGAGGAACTCCGAGCGCAGCGCGATGTGCTCGATCAGCGCGGGCACGTAGTGGTCGTACATCCCGGCGCCGAGGAAGGAGATCTCGTCGTCGGTGGAGACGTTGCGGGCCGCCAGCGTGCGCAGGTAGCCGTAGACGTCCTGCTCGGCCTTGCCGTCGGGCAGCTCGAGCGGGCGCCCGAGGCGCAGGTCCTCGGGGACGTCGGCGAACAGGTCGTCGATCGAGGCGACTCCGATCGCCGCCAGCATCGCCTGCCGGTCGGCGTCGGTCGCAGCGGTGTAGCGGCTCACCCGCTGGAGGCTAGCTATCGCGGCGGGCGGCTCACAGCTCGGCGGCCGCCAGGCGCGCCAGCGTCTCGTACGCCGGGCGCGGCGTCCCGTCGCGGGACATGATGGCGCTGCGCCAGGTCACCGACCTGGGCCACGGGTCGATGAGCTGGTACTGCAGGAGCTGGCGCACGCGCGGGTTGCGCCGCGCGATCTGCCAGGCCTCGGCCATCCAGCGCGCCTGCGTCTTCGGGCTCTTGCGCAGCGGCCCGGACGTGAAGTAGCCGAACTCCGTCAGGTACAGCGGCATCCGCGCGCCCGAGGGCGTGCGAAGGGCGCCGCGGCGGGCGAGCGCGTCGAGCGCCCGGGTCAGCCGCGACAGCGATCCCATCTCGACCACGTCGCGGTTCGGCGAGCGCGCCTCCTTCGGGCGCCGCGCGAAGTTGTACGGGTGCAGCGCGAAGCCGTCGGCGCGCAGCCTCGGGCAGCGGCGCGCCGCGCTCCAGTCGGCTCTCGAGCAGGTGACGCCGCGCAGGAAGCGCAGCAGCGCCATCGACTTGCTCGAGTTCGCGCCCGGCATCAGCTCGCCGAACAGGACCTGGGCGCCCGGCAGCTCCTCGCGGATCGCGCGCGCGCCCTCGACGAACAGCCCGCGGTAGATCGCCGGCGCCTTCGAGTAGGGGCTGAGCTGCGAGTGCCAGTTGGGCTCGTTCCAGATCGACCAGCGCTGCACGCGCCCGCCGGCGGCGCGCACGGCGGCGCGGGCGAACCTGGCGAACTGGTACTTCGACGGCCGGTTGACGCCCGCCTTGCGCGTGCCGGTCGCCCACGCCGGCGCCGGGCCCGCGAGCGTCACCTGCACCGCCAGCCCGCGCGCCGCGGCGCCGTCGAGCAGGCGTGCGAGCGACGAGAAGTCCCAGTCCACCCGCGCGGGCCTGGTCTTGCGCTCGGCCTGCGCGAGCGGCATGGAGTACGACCAGCGCACGTTGGTGCGGACGTAGCGCGCGCCCATGGCGGCGGCGCGGTCGAGCGCGAGGTCGGCGTCGCCGTAGTGGCGGTGCAGCAGCACCGCGTCGTCCTGCACGGCGAGCTCGAGGCCCGGGGCGGCGGCGGCCGGCGCGGCCAGCGCGGCGGCGGCGAGCGATGTCGCGATGACGGTGAGGCGGCGCATCCCACCCGTCCCAACGGCCGGGCGGGGCGCGGGTTGCGCGCTAGGTCTCCAGCTGGGCCTCGTAGGCGGCCGCGTCCATCAGCTGGTCGGCCTCGGAGGGATCGGACAGCTTCACGCGCACGAGCCAGCCCTCTCCGTACGGGTCCTCGTTGATCTTCTCCGGGTCGCCCGAGAGGCCCTCGTTGACGGCGACGATCTCACCCGACATCGGCGCGATGATGTCCGAGACCGCCTTGACCGACTCGACCTCGGCGTAGGACTCGTCCTTGCGCACCTCGGTGCCGACCGCCGGCGGGTCGAAGAACACGATCTCGCCGAGCGAGTCCTGCGCGTACCACGTGATCCCGAACGTCGCCTCGTCGCCCTCGATGCGCGCCCAGTCGTGCTCGGCGTGGTACTTGAGGTCGGCTGGGTAGTCGGCCACGGGTCAGTTCTCCTTCGAGTAGAGCGGTCGCTTGCGGACTTCGGCGGAACGGGTGCGGCCCCGGACGTCGATCTCGAACGCGGTGCCGGCCTTCGCGCGCTCGCGCGGCAGGTAGGCCATGCCGATCCCCACGTCCAGGCACGGCGACATCGTGCCGCTGGTCACCACGCCGCCGCCGACGACTGGGTTGCCCTGGCGCGCGATCCCGCCGCCGGTGACGACGAACGCGACGAGCTTCTCGGGCGTGCCCTGCTCGCGCGCCGCGCGCACGGCCTCGGCGCCCACGAAGCCGGTGTCCTCCTTGCACGCCCAGCCGAGGCCCGCCTCGATCGGGTTGCGCGACTCGTCCATGTCGTTGCCGTAGAGGTGGTAGTTGACCTCGAGGCGGAGCGTGTCGCGCGCACCGAGCCCGACCGGCTCGACGCCGGCGTCGAGCAGCGCGTCCCAGACCGTGCCGGCGCCGTCCGGGTCGACCAGCAGCTCGACGCCGTCCTCGCCCGTGTAGCCCGTGCCGCAGACGAGCAGCGGGACGCCGGCGACCAGCCGCGAGCAGCAGTGATGGCGCGGCGGCAGGTGGCCGTCGGCGAGGCGCGCGACGATCCCGCGGGCGTCCGGTCCCTGGACGGCCAGCATCGCGAAGTCGGCGTGGCGGTCGACGACGTCGACGTCGAAGCCCGCCGAAACCTTCTGAAACCACGCGAGGTCCTTCTCGTGGTTGGCGGCGTTCGTGACCGTCAGGAAGCGGTGCTCGGCCAGGCGGTAGGAGAACAGGTCGTCGATGATGCCGCCGTCCTCGCGGCACATCAGGCTGTACTGCGCGCCGCCCTCGGGCATCCGGCGCACGTCGTTGGACAGCAGGCGCTGGAGGAAGTCGGCCGCCTGCGGCCCACGGGTCTCGATCTCGCCCATGTGCGAGACGTCGAACACGCCCGCCCGCGTGCGAACCGCGAGGTGCTCCGCCTTGATCCCGGCGTACTGCACCGGCATCTCCCAGCCGGCGAACGGGACGAGCCGGGCGCCGGCGGCGGCGTGGCGGTCGTGCAGCGGGGTGCGGCGCAGCTCGCTGGGCGGAGCGGACACGCGCGGACCCTAGCGCGGTAGGCCCACTGACGCTTGCGCACGACTTCCCGCCGTTCGGGCCGTTGTGTGCGCATGGCTCGGCGCTCCGTCCTCATCCTGCTCGCGCTCGCGATCCTCGTCCCGGCCGCGCCGGCCGCCGCTCACGACGACTGCGTCGGCCCCGGCTTCGGCTGCATGTTCGACGAGATCCGCGCCATCGGCGGCAGCGCGCCCGCGCGGCTGCACGCGCCGAGCGACGTGGCCGCGCTGCCCGGCGGGCGGCTGGCCGTCGCGGACTTCGAGGCGCACCGGCTCGTCGTGCTCGAGCGCGACGGGACGGCGGCGTGGTCGTCGGCCGGCGAGCACTGGGTCAACGCGGTCGCGGCCGGGCCGGACGGCTCGGTCTACGCCGCGCAGGACGGCCGCATCCATCGCTACGACGCCGCCGGCCGCCACCAGCTCGAGATCCGGGAGGGGCTGCTGCGCGACCGCTACGCGCGCATCCGGGGGCTGGCGGTCGACCGGCACGGGCGCGTGTGGGCGCTGGCCGACGAGCGCCTGCTCGTCTGGGGCCCGGACGGGCGGCTGCTGCGCGAGATCACGCGACCGACGAGCGAGGGCTTCGGCCGCGACGCGGCGCTCGCCATCGCCGGCGACCGCGTGTTCGTGGGCGACGTCGAGCGAGCCCGCGTCGAGGTGCGCGACCTCGACGGTGCGGTGGCCGGCGCGATCGAGGACCTGCCGCCGCTCGCGGCGCTGCTCATGCTGGCCGTCGGCGCGGACGGGCGCCTGTGGGTGCCGGGCGCGGACGCGACCTGGGGCTACGACGCCGGGCTCGCGCACGTCGCGACCGTGCCGCGGGGCGCCGACGGCTTCACGCACAGCGGCATGGCGGCCACCGCCGACGGCCTCGTCTTCGCCGACTCGCTGCACGACCGGCTGATCCGCGTGGGCTACGACGGCACGCCGCTGGCGACGCTGGGCATCGAGCGCGGCGGCGGGCTCAACCGCCCGCGCGACCTCGCCTTCACCGCGGGCGGCGACCTGCTCGTCGCCGACCCGGACGACCACCGGGTGGCGCGCTTCGGGCCCGACGGGACGTTCCGGAGCGCCCTGCGCGACGCGGGCGCCGAGGGCGAGGCCGAGCCGATCGGCGTCGCCGTGCTGGCGTCGGGCGACGCGATCGTCACCTACTACGACAGCGCGGTCGAGCGCGTGGGCCCCGACGGCGCGGTGCGCGCGTCCTGGAGCGCCGGCGAGCACGCGCTGCCGACGTCGCCCGCCGCGGCGCCCGACG
This sequence comes from Solirubrobacteraceae bacterium, assembly GCA_035540675.1. Taxonomy (GTDB): domain Bacteria; phylum Actinomycetota; class Thermoleophilia; order Solirubrobacterales; family Solirubrobacteraceae; genus DATLGB01. The sequence goes on from DATLGB010000049.1 coordinate 20,309, forward strand.
GCAGCGTGTGGATCCGCGACCGCGACCGGCTGCTGCGCTACGACGCCGATGGCCGCCTGCTGGCGACGCTCTCGCTGCCGCCGAACTCCTCGACCTACGGGGCCGCCAACGGGTTGGCGCTCGGGCCCGACGGCAACCTGTACGCGGCGGCGCCGCGCGAGATCCTCAAGGTCTCGCCGGCGGGCGCCCTGCTGGCGCGGATGCCGGCGCAGCTCGCCGAGGGCGTGGACGTGGCGGCCAACGGCCTGATCGTGGTGGCCGCGCAGCGCGACGTGCAGATCCTGTCGCCGGACGGGCGCTCGCTCGCCGGCTTCGGCGATCACTGGTCGCCCGCCGGCCGGCTGTTCCTGCCGCTCGGCGCCGCCGTCGACGCCGCCGGCCGCATCCACGTCGCCGACTCCTTCGGCCAGAAGGTCGTGCGCTACACGCCGCGCGCCGCCGCCCAGCGTCAGGGCGCGCCGCCGCTGCCGCCGGCGGCGGTGCCGGCGCTCGCCCTGCGCCGCGCGCGCGTCTCGAAGGCCGGCGTGGTGTCGCTGCGCGTCACCTGCACGGAGGCGCGCTGCCGCGGGTCGCTGCGGCTGCTGCGCCCCGGGCGCGCCCGCACCGCGGCGGCGCGCACGCTCGGCTCGGCGCGCATCGACGTCGGAGCCGGCGCGACGCGCACCGTGCGCGTGCGACTGCCGCCCGCCGCCCGCCGCACGCTGCGCCGCTCGGGGCGCCTGCGCGTGCTCGCGCGAGCCGACGTGACCGGCGCCGCGGCCGTGCGCCGCGCGCTGGTGCTGCGCCGCTAGATCAGCGCAGGAACGGCGGGATGTCGATCTCGTCGTCGGAGATCTCGAGCGACGAGCGCTCGCGGTCGCCGATGCGCGGGCCGCGGTCGGGCGCCCGGGTCGGGCGCTCCTCGCGCGGACCGGGGCCGCTGCGCGCCGTGCTGGAGCGCCAGCCGCCGCCGCGGGTCCCGCCCATGTCGAAGCCGGTGGCGATCAGCGTCACGCGGATCTCGTCCTGCATCTGCTCGTCGATGACGGCGCCGAAGATGATGTTCGCGTTGGCGTCGGCCGCGGAGTGGATGATCTCGGCCGCCTCGTTGACCTCGAACAGCCCGAGGTCGCGCGGGCCCGTGATGTTGAGCAGGATCCCGGTTGCGCCCTCGACCGACTCCTCGAGCAGCGGGCTCGAGATCGCCGTGCGGGCGGCCTCGGCGGCGCGCGACTCGCCCGACGCGGAGCCGATGCCCATCAGGGCCGAGCCGGCGTCCTGCATGATCGTGCGCACGTCGGCGAAGTCGAGGTTGATCAGGCCGGGGATGGTGATCAGGTCCGTGATGCCCTGGACGCCCTGGCGCAGCACGTCGTCGGCCATCCGGAAGGCGTCGAGGATGCTCGTCCGGCGCTCGACGATCGACAGCAGCTTCTCGTTGGGGATGGTGATCAGCGTGTCCACCTGCTCGCGCAGGCGGTCGACTCCGTCCGTGGCCTGGCGCGAGCGCTGCGCGCCCTCGAACTCGAACGGCCGCGTGACGACGCCGACCGTGAGCGCGCCGATCTCGTGCTTGGCGATCTCGGCGATGACGGGCGCGGCGCCCGTGCCGGTGCCGCCGCCCTCGCCCGCGGTGACGAAGACCATGTCCGCGCCCTTGAGCGCTTCCTTGATCTCGTCGCGGGACTCCTGCGCGGCGCCCTGGCCGATCTGCGGGTTCGCGCCGGCCCCCAGCCCCTTGGTCAGGTTGTGACCGATGTTGAGCTTGATGTCGGCATCGGTCATCTGGAGCGCCTGGGCGTCCGTGTTCGCGGCGACGAACTCGACGCCGGACAGGCCGGCATCGATCATGCGGTTGACGGCATTGGTGCCGCCGCCGCCGACGCCGACGACCTTGATGACTGCGAGATATGAGCCGGTGGCTTCCATCGGTTTCTGTCCGGACCTCTACTTAGAGTCGAGCGTTTTGCCTGCTCGGGCGAACGCGCGGAAGCCCGCACGTTAGGGACATTTCGTTCCCGATGTCAACGAGCCCCGAACATGGCAAGGGGCGTTGCAAGGCGGTCAAGTCTCGACTACGGCTCGAGACTAGGCGTAATCTCAGGTTGCGGTTGAGGGTTTGCCTCCGGCGCCTGAGGGTTCGCGGTCGGCGCCTCCTGCGGCACCGTGCCGAGGCCGCCGGCGGCGACGCGGCGCGGCACCCGGACGTCGAGGTACACGGCGCCCGCCGCGCTCGGCTCGGCCAGCACCCGGGCGGCCGCCATCCACTTGAGGTTGGCGTCGCTCGCGCTGCCGAAGATGAGCTGCGGGCCGTTGCGCAGGTCGACCGCGAGGCCCTTCGGACCGCTGAACGCGCGCTTGACCCGCGCGCGCAGCTGCGGCGGCGCCTGCGCGAGCACCTCGACGGCGCCGAGCGCCGCCCGGTCGGTCAGCCGCCCGCCCGGCCCGACCCGCGTCGCGCGCACGGCCGGCATCGGCCCGTCGACGCGCACGCCGCGCATCAGACGCCCGCCGGCCCCCACCGGCACGATCGACCCGCCGAGGCTCACCACCGCCACCGGCTCGCGCTCGAGCACCTCGAT
>DATLGB010000050.1:0-5301 GCA_035540675.1 Solirubrobacteraceae bacterium
CACGGCTACCCGCCGTTCGGCGGCCACCCCGAGCTGCGGGAGGCGATCGCCGATCGCTACCGCGCCGACCACGGCGTGGGACTCGACCCCGAGCGCGAGGTCGCGGTGGTGCCGGGCACCAAGACGGCGATCATGCTCGTCGCGCTGGCGGCCGCCGGGGAGGGGGACACCGTGCTGCTGCCCGACCCTGGCTATCCCGACTACCCGTCCGGCGTCGCGCTCGCGGGCGCGCGGGCCGCGGCGCTCCCGCTCGAGGCCTCCGCCGGCTGGCAGCCGGACTTCGGCGCCGTCGCCGGGGCCGAGCCGGCGCTCGCCCTGCTCAACTACCCGTCGAACCCGTGCGCGGTGCTGGAGCACCCCGGCACCTTCGAGGCGGCCGTCGCCTGGGCGCACGCGACCGGCGCATGGCTGATGCACGATCTCGCGTACGGCTTCCTCGCCTTCGGCGGCGGCCGCGCGCGCTCGATCCTCGAGGTGGACGGCGCCCGCGAGGTCGCGGTCGAGCTGTGGTCGCCATCGAAGATCTACGGGATGGCCGGCTGGCGCGTCGGGTTCGTCGTCGGCTCCGCCGAGCTGGTCGCGCGGGTGCAGGCGCTGATCGACCACCTGACGGTCGGCGTCTGGACCGGGCTCCAGCGCGGCCTGACCGCGGCGCTGCGGTCCGATCAGTCCGACGTCGCCGGCCGCCACCGCGCCTACCGCGAGCGCCGCGACCGCCTCGTCGGCGCGCTGCGCGCCGCCGGCGCCGACCTCGCCGTCCCGGAGGGCACCTTCTACGCCTGGTGGCGGCTGCCCGCCGGGCTGACGCCGGAGCGGCTGATCGCGGAGGCGCGGGTGGGGGTGGCGCCCGGCGAGGGCTTCGGCGCGCGCGGCGCCGGCTGGGCGCGGCTGTCGCTGGCGGTGCCGGACGCCGACGTCGACGAGGCCGCGGCGCGGCTCGGGCGGCTGCTGTCAGGCGGCTGACGGTTTCAGCGCGCGCGAGCGGGTACGCAGAAGGGCATGAGAATGACTCGTCGCAGGAAGTCACGCCGCCAGAAGGCGGCCGCCGCCGTCAAGGGCGTCGCCCTGGTCAAGGTCGGCAAGGAGGCGTCGAAGCGCGCCCCGATCAAGCCGCTGGCGATCGCCGGCGCCGTGGGCGCCGCGGCCGCGGGCGTGTTCGCCGCCCGCCGGCGCGGCGGAACCGCCCAGCCCGCCTGATCACGGTGCGGCGCGCCGCCGCGCTGCTCGCCGGCGCGGCGGCCGTCGCCCTTGCCCGCGCGGCGTGGTGGGAGCCGCGCCGCCTGGACGTGCCCGAGCACGAGCTGCGGCTGCCGTCGTGGCCGCGGCGGCTCGACGGGCTGCGCGTCGCGCTGGTCTCCGACCTGCACACGGGCGCGCCGGGCGCCGGGCTCGATCGCACCGGCGAGGTGGTCGCGCGCGTCCGGGCGGCGCGCCCGGACCTCATCGCGCTGCTGGGCGACTTCGTCGACCCGACGGTCGTGGGCGCGCGCCCCGTCGCGCCGGCCGACGTCGCCGCCCGCCTCGCGGGCCTGTCCGCGCCGGTGGGCGTCGTCGCGGTGCTCGGCAACCACGACTGGAGCCACACGGGTCACGGGATGGCGCAGGCCCTGCGCGACGCGGGCGTCACGCTGCTCGAGAACGAGGCGCTGCGGCTCGAGGCGCGCGGCGGCCCGCTGTGGATCGCCGGGACCGCCGACGCCACGACGCGGGACCCGCGGGTGGGGCAGGCGCTGGCCGGCGTCCCCGCGGGCGACCCGGTGATCGTGCTCAGCCACGACCCGGACGTCTTCCGCTACGTCCCCAAGCGCGTCGCCCTGACGCTCAGCGGACACACCCACGGCGGGCAGGTCGACGTCCCGGGCCTGCGCGAGCGCGTCATCCCGTCGCGCTTCGGCACCCGCTACAAGGCGGGCCACGTCGTCGAGCACGACCGGCACCTGTTCGTCAGCCGCGGCATCGGCACGTCGCAGCTGCCGGTCCGCCTGGGGGCGCCGCCCGAGATCCCGGTCCTCACGCTGCGGTCGTAGCCTGCCGCGCATGCCCGAGCTGATCGCCAGTCCGAGCCGCGTCGAGGCGGCCGGGACGCCCCCGAAGCTGATCGACGAGTTCGCCGGCCGCGTCAACACCGGCGAGGAGCGGCTGAGCATCGCCCGCTTCACGCCGGAGGGCGCCGAGTACGTCGCCGTGTGCCTGCCGGCGTTCGCGCCGGGCTCCGTGCATCGCGAGTCCGAGGTCTGACACCCCGCGGCCGCGGGTAGCGCCCGGAGCGATGCCGCGCTCGATCTTCAACGCCACGATCTCGTTCGGGCTGGTCAACGTCCCGATCAAGCTCTACAGCGCCACCGAGTCGAAGACCGTGCACTTCCGCGAGGTCCACGAGGCCGACGGCGCCAAGATCGAGCACCGCCGGATCGACCCCGAGACCGGCGACGTCGTCCCGTACGACGACATCGTCAAGGGCTACGAGGTCGCCCAGGGCGAGTTCGTCGAGCTCAGCAAGGAGGAGATCGCGGCGGCGGCGGGCGAGAAGACCAAGCGGATCGCGATCGACGAGTTCGTGCCGGCCGGCGCGATCGACCCCGTGTTCTACGAGAAGACCTACTACGTGGGCTGCCGCGAGGGCGGCGCCGACGCCTACCGGACGCTGCACGCCGCGCTGGCGCAGACCGAGCGCGCCGGCATCGGGCACATGACCTACCACAACCGCGAGTACCTGGTGGCGATCCGCGCGCTCGACGACGTCATCGCGCTGCACACGATGCGCTTCGCCGACGAGCTGGTCCCGGGCGACGAGCTCGACGCGGGCGAGCCGGAGAAGGGGCCGTCGCAGCGCGAGGTCAAGATGGCCGGCTCGCTGGTCGACGCGCTGGCGGCCGAGTTCAAGCCGGAGGAGCAGCGCGACACCTACCGCGAGTCCGTGCTGGCGATGATCGACGCCAAGGCCAAGGGCAAGCAGGTGGTGCGCGCGGCGCCCGACGAGCCCGCCGAGGAGACCGACCTGCTCGCGGCGCTGCAGGCGTCGGTGAAGGGGGCGAAGGGCTGATGCCGCGCTCGCTGTGGACCGGCTCGCTGTCGTTCGGCCTGGTCAACGTGCCGGTGCAGCTCGTGACGGCCGTGCAGGACGTCGGCTTCCGCTTCCGGCAGCTGAACTCCAAGACGCACCGGCCGATCGAGGTCCGGCGCTTCTGCTCGGAGGAGGACCGCGAGGTCGCCTACGAGGAGATCGCCCACGGCTACGAGCTCGACGACGGCAACCAGGTGATCATCACCGACGAGGATCTCGCGGCGGTCGAGCCGCGCAAGACCCGCACGATCGACATCGACTCCTTCGTCGAGCTCGCCGACGTCGACCCGATCTACTTCGACCACCCGTACTTCCTCGTGCCGATCGGCGAGTCCGAGGGGACGCTGCGCGCCTACCAGCTGCTGGTCGAGGTGATGAGCTCGACCGATCGCGCCGCGCTGGGGCGCTTCGTGATGCGCACGAAGGAGTACCTCGTGCTCGTGCGCGTGCGCGACGGGCGCCTGGCGCTGACGACGCTGCTGTGGCACGACGAGGTGCGCGAGTCCAAGGGGATCGCGCCCGGCGGCAAGGCCAAGCCGGACAAGACGTGCGTCGAGCAGACGGTGGCGCTGATCGAGGCGCTGTCGGTCGACTGGGACCCGTCGCGCTACGAGGACGAGTACCGCAAGCGCGTCGCCGACGTCATCGCGCGCAAGAAGAAGGGCGGCACGATCAAGGCGCCGGCGGCCGAGAAGGAGCCCGCGCCGACCCCGGACCTGATGGCCGCGCTGGAGAAGACGCTGGCCGAGATGAAGGGCGGCGGCGGCGGCAAGGCCTCCGCGGCGGGCAGCGGCGGGCGCGACGAGCTCGAGGGCATGACCAAGCAGGAGCTGGCCCAGCGCGCCGCCGACGAGGGCGTCGAGGGCCGCTCGAAGATGACCAAGGACGAGCTGGTCGACGCCCTCGCCGGCTGACGACGGGCGGGGCGCGTAGGGTGCGGGCGCCGTGGGCCTCCGGACCGTCACCGCCACCCGCTACGTCGCGCCGCTGCGCGAGGGCGGCTCGATGCCGGGGCTCGTCGAGGCCGACGACGACGGCCTGTACGTCCTGAAGTTCCGCGGCGCCGGCCAGGGCCCGCTCGCGCTGGTGGCGGAGCTCGTCGCCGGCGAGCTGGGGCGCGCGCTCGGCCTGCCGGTGCCGGAGATCGTGCTGTGCGAGCTCGACCCGGTGCTCGGGCGCGCCGAGCCCGACCGCGAGATCCAGGAGCTCATCGAGAACTCCGGCGGGACCAACGTGGCGCTGGACTTCCTGCCGGGAGCGCTGCCGTTCACGGCCGCCGAGCCCGTCGACCCGGCGTGGGCGGCGGAGGTCGTGTGGTTCGACGCGCTGGTCACCAACGTCGACCGGACGCCGCGCAACCCGAACCTGCTGTGCTGGCACGGCCGCGTCTGGCTGATCGACCACGGCGCCGCGCTGTACCGCCAGCACGGGGCCGACGACTTCGCCGCCGAGGCGCGGCGCGCGTTCCCGCTGGTCGCCCAGCACGTGCTGTTGCCGTCGGCGGCGTCCGTGCTGGAGGCCGACGCGCGCCTGGCGGGGCGGCTCTCGCCGGACGTGGTCGAGGCGGCGGTCGCCGAGGTGCCCGCGGACTGGCTGCGGGGGTGGGAGAGGCGCGATTATGTGAACCACTTCGCCGACCGGCTGGCGGAGCCGCGCGATTTCGCGCGCGAAGCGGAGGAGGCACGGCGTGGCCCGTGAGGAGTTCCAGTACGCGCTGCTGCAGGTCGTCCCGCGCGTGGAGCGCGGCGAGCGCATGAACGCGGGCGTGGTGCTGTTCTGCCGCCGCCGCGGGTTCCTGGCCGCGCGCGTCGGCCTCGACCGCGAGCGGCTGCGCGCGCTCGACCCGGACGCCGACGCCGGCGAGGTCGAGCGCCACCTGCGCGCGCTGGCGTCCGTCGCCGCCGGCGCCGACGACGGCGGCGCGATCGCCGCGCTGCCGCAGTCCGAGCGCTTCCACTGGCTCGCCGCGCCCTCGAGCACCGTCATCCAGCCGTCGCCGGTCCACACCGGGCTGTGCGACGACCCGGCCGAGACGCTCGACCGCTTGTACGCGCGGCTCGTGGCGTGAGAGAGTCGCGGGCATGGACACCTGGCTCATCGCCCTCGTCGTCGCGTTCGTCGTCGTCGACCTGCTGATCACGATGCTCGTCCTGCGCAAGGTGCGCGCGCGCCGGGAGGGGCGCGAGCAGGGGCTTCGGCTGGGCGAGTAGTTCCGCCCGCGCCGGCGGCGCGGCGCG
>DATLGB010000051.1:0-26815 GCA_035540675.1 Solirubrobacteraceae bacterium
TCGGCGTCAGCGTCCGCCGCGCCCGGTGCCAGTCGCTGGGGAAGGTCACCGTCAGCCCGCGGAGGCGATTTTCGAAGCGCGTCTGCCCGGGCCGCGGCGCGGGCTCGGAGGCGGGAGCGCCCGCGCCGCAGCCCCCGAGCGCCAGCCCCGCCACCACCGTCGCCGTGATCCTGCGCACGCCCCTCATACGCCCGCGCGGCCTCGAGAGGTCCCGCACCCCGTGGCGGTTCCGCGCCACCCCCTGGCGCCCAGCCGACGACGACTGCGCAAGTTCGCACCCGAGTGCGATCCGGTGCCAGCCGGCGGGATCGGCACCCCACCGCACACGCGTCGCGTACTGCGCGGGCCGTGGCGGTTCGGCGCCACCCCCTGGCGCCGAAGCGACGCGGCCCGTCAGCGGGGCGCCCGCAGCAGCGCGTCGCCCGCCGCCGTGCGCGCGTAGAGCACCTCGCGGCCCTGGCGGCGCGAACGCGCCAGGCCGGCGCGGCGCAGGACGCCCAGGTGCTCGGAGACGCTGGCCGGCGGCGCGGCCAGCCGCCGCGCGAGCGCGGTGGTCGAGGCCTCGCGGTCGAGCGCCGCCAGCACGGCGGCGCGGCGCCCGCCGATCAGGGCGGCGAGCGCGCCGTCGTCGGCGCGCGGCGGCGCCCACAGCGAGCCCGCGCCGCGGGGCGGGTAGATGACCGACGGCTGCCACGGCGGCTCGGTCATGGCGCCGACGCTCGGCCAGAAGAACGCGCTCGGCACGAGCTGGAGGCCGCGCCCGCCGAGCGCGACCTCGGCCGCGTACGGCCGGTCGATCACCAGCGCGTCGCCGCGCCAGCCCACGTCCGGGTGCAGGTCGCCGAAGACCGCGATCGGCCCGCCGGCGGTGAGCGCCCGCGCGCGGTGGGCGATGTCGTCCTCGAGCCCGGCGAGGACCTCCTCCCACACCGGCGCGATCGCCCGCTCCCAGTAGGCGGCGAGCAGGTCGGCCAGCTCGCGCAGGCCGCGGCGCGGCTGGTCGACCAGCGCGCGCAGCGCCGCCGGCAGCGGCCGTCCCTCGTAGGCGAGCGCGATCTCGCGCCGGACCTGCCGCGGCGGCGTCGCCCGCACGCGCTCGATCTCGGCCGCGACGTCGGGCAGCGGCGTCTCGGGCGGCGGCGACGCGAAGTCGGGGACGTAGGCCGCGCGCGGCACGAGCGCCTCGAGCATCCGCAGGTCGAGCGCGGGCGGCGCGGCGACGCGTTCCCGCGCGGTTCGAACCCACGGCAGGTGCAGCGACGACGCCGCCGGGTCGCGCAGCGCCGCCACGCTGGTCATCGCCTCGAGCAGCGGCGAGATGGCGAAGCGCGTGCGCAGCAGGTCGTCGTGGCCGAACCGGTAGACGATCATTCGGATCAGGCCGAATCATTTCAGGCGCCGGCGCGGCGTCCGCCACCCTCATCGGCGTGTACTCGCAGCTGCTGCGCACCCCCGGCATCACCGCCGTCCTGCTCACCACGGTCGTCAACCGGCTGCCGCTCGGCGCCCTGGCGCTGATCCTGATCCTGCGCACGCGCGAGATGACCGGCTCCTACGCGGCCGGCGGCGTCGTCGCCGCGGCGCACGCGCTCGGGTTCGCCACCGGCGCGCCCCTGATCGGGCGCCTGATCGACCGGCGCGGCCAGACGGCGATCGTGCTCGCCGGCTCGGCGCTGGTCGCCGCGGCGCTGGCGGGCTTCGCCGCGCTCGGCGACGGCGCGCCCCTGTGGGCGGCGATCGGGCTCGCCGCCGTCGCCGGCGCCGCGTACCCGCCGGTGCACGCCTGCCAGCGCGCGATCTGGAACGAGCAGCTCGCGCCGAAGCTCCGCCACGCCGCCTACGCGCTCGACGCGATCGTGTTCGAGATCGTCTACATCGCCGGGCCGCTGGTGCTGGTGACCGGGATCGGCGCGTGGTCGCTGCGCGCCGCGGCGGTCGCCGCCGGCCTGTTCGCGGGCGCGGGCGGCGTCGCGTTCGCGCTCACGCGGCTCTCGCGCGAGTGGCGCCCGCACGCCGAACGCTCCGACGATCGCCTGGGCGCGCTGCGCGGCATCGGCGTCCGGACGATCCTCGCGGCGCTGGCGCTGTTCGCCGTCGGCGTCGCGGCGATCGAGATCGCGGTCGCCGGCTTCACCGAGCGTGCGGGCGCCCCGCACGCCGTCGGCGTGATGCTCGGCCTCTGGGGCCTCGGGAGCCTGGTCGGCGGCGTCGTCGCCGGGCGCTCCCGCCCCGCCGCCGACCCGGCGCGGCGGCTGCGCCGGCTGATGCTGGCGCTCGCCGCCGCCACCGTCCCGACGCTGCTCGCGCGCGACCTGTGGACGATGGGCGCGGCGATGGCGCTCGCGGGCCTGTTCATCGCCCCGGCGCTGGCGCTGGCCTTCTCGATGCTCAGCGACATCGCGCCGGCCGGGACGGTCACCGAGGCCCACTCGCTGACCGGGACCGGCTTCGGCGTCGGCATCGCCGCCGGGGCGGCGGCGGGCGGCTGGATCGTGGACCACGTGTCGACCACGGCGTCGTACGGGCTCGGGGCGGCGGCGATGCTGGCGGCGGCGCTGGTCGTCGCCGCCCGGATCCGGACGCTGCGGCCCGCCCCGGCGGCTACGCCGGCGCCGCGACCGCCGGCGGCGCCGCCGGCGCCGGTGCCGGTGCCAGCTCCACCGGGATCCCGTTGAGCACCGCGGTGCCCGACAGCGGGTCGATCAGGGTCTCGTCGGCCAGCAGGTTCGAGTTGACGCCCGGATGCGCGGACGCCACGCGCATCTGCACACCGTCGACGTCGTGGCCCCAGCCGTGGGGGATGCTCACGACGCCCGGCATCACGGCGTCGGTCACCTCCACCGGCACCTCGATCGCGCCCGCCCGCGACGTCACCCGGGCGCGGGCGCCGTCGGCGAGGCCGAGGCGGGCGGCGTCGTCGGGGTGCACGTGCGCGGTGCAGCGCTCCTTGCCGCGCACGAGCGGCTCGAGGTTGTGCATCCACGAGTTGTTCGACCGCAGCTGGCGGCGGCCGATCAGGACCATCGCCGCCGGCGGGCGCTCGAGCTCGGCGCGCAGGCGCGGGACGTCGGCGACGATCGCCGGCGGCGCGAGCTCCACGCGGCCGCTCGGCGTCCGCAGCACCCCGGGCAGGCGCGGGTGCAGCGGGCCGAGGTCGATCCCGTGCGGCGCGGCCTCGAGGTCGGCCAGCGTGAGGTCGTAGGGGCCGGCCCGCAGCAGGAGGTCGAGCAGCCGGGCGGGGCCGCGCCGCCCGCCCGCCAGATCGGGATCCACGCCGGCGCGGCGCGCGGTCTCCGCGGCGACCAGGTCGTCGAACGCGGCGAGGTCGGCCGCTGCGCCCTGGCCGGCGGCGACGGCCGCCAGCCGCAGGATCGTCTCCCACTCCTGCGGCATCGCGCTCGGCAGCACCGCGGGGGTCCAGTTGGCCACGTTGCGCACGGCGAGCTGGTACAGCGCGAGGTCGTAGTGCTCGCGCTCGAGCGGCGTCGGCCCGGGCAGGATCACGTCGGCGTGACGAGTGGTCTCGTTGACGTAGACGTCGAGCGAGACCATCAGCTCGAGCCCCTCGACGGCGCGCGACAGCCGCGCGGCGTTCGGTGTCGAGACGCACGGGTTGCCGGCGATCGTCACCAGCGCGCGGACCTGCCCCTCGCCCGGCGCGTCGATCTCGTCGGCGAGCGTGGCCACCGGCAGCTCGCCGAGGACCTCCGGCAGGCCGCGCACGCGGCTCGTCCAGCGGCCGGTGAGGAACGGCCGCGGCGCGCCGGGGCCGGCGTTGGACTGGCCGGCGGCGGCGAGCGGGAACATCGCGCCGCCCTCGCGGTCGAGGTTGCCCGTGAGCGCGTTGAGCACGTCGACGAGCCAGCTCGCCAGCGTGCCGAACGCCTGCGCGGTCGTCCCGATGCGCCCGTAGACGGCGGCGCGCTCGGCCGCGGCCAGCTCGCGCGCCATGCGCCGGATCTCGGCGGCGGCGATGCCGGTGCGCGGCGCGACCGCCTCCGGCGTGAACGGCTCGGCCAGCGCCGCGACCTCCTCGACGCCCGCGAGGTGCTCCCCCGGCCGCGCCAGCCCCTCCTCGACCAGGACGTGCACGAGCGCGAACAGCAGCAGCGCGTCGGTGCCCGGGCGGATCATGTGGTGCTCGTCGGCGTGCTCGGCCGTGCGCGAGCGGCGCGGGTCGACGACGACGACGCGGCCGCCGCGCTCGCGGATGGCCCGCAGCCGCCCGCGCGCGTCCGGCGCCGTCATCAGCGAGCCGTTGGAGGCCAGCGGGTTCGCGCCCAGCACGAGCAGGTGCTGCGTGCGGTCCAGGTCGGGCACCGGGATGGTCAGCGGCCCGCCGAACATGTGCCCCGCGCTGACGTGCTTGGGCATCTGGTCGACGGTCGACGCGGTGAAGACGTTACGCGTGCCGAGCGCCTTGGTCAGCACGCGCCCGTAGAGCTGGGCGGACAGGTTGTGCGCCGCGGGGTTGCCGATGTAGACGGCGACGGCGTCGCGGCCGTGGGCCTCCAGCAGCGGGACGAGCCGGCGCTCGATCTCGGCGAAGGCGTCGTCCCACCCGGCCTCGACGAGCTCGCCGCCGCGGCGCACGAGCGGCGCGCGCAGGCGGTCGGGGTCGTGGTGCAGCGCCTTCAGCGAGCCCCCCTTCGGGCAGATGAAGCCGCGGGAGAAGACGTCGTCGCGGTCGCCGCGCACGCTCGTGACGCGGCCGTCCTCGAGCGTCACCGCGAGGCCGCAGGTGGCCTCGCACAGGGGGCAGGTGACGTGCGCGACGGTCACGGCGCCGCCACCGGCTGCGAGGTCGCGCGGGGGATCGCCATGGCGGGACCCTACCTGCCAGCATGCCCGCCTCCGCAAGCTGAAACTGAAGACCAGGAGCGACTGACATGGGCGTACTCGACGGCAAGGTGGCGATCGTGACCGGCGCGGGACGCGGCATCGGCCGGGCGACGGCCGAGCTGCTCGCCGAGCACGGCGCGAACGTCGTCGTCAACGACCTCGACGCCGACGTCGCCGAGGAGGCGGCGGCGGCGCTGGCCACGGAGAGCACCACGCACGCCGGGGACCTGACGGCCGGCTCGGCGCCCGACGAGCTCGTGCAGACGGCGATCGACGCCTTCGGGCGCATCGACATCATCGTCAACAACGCCGGCTACACGCTCGACGCGCCGGTCCACAAGATGAGCGACGACTGGTTCCAGCGGATGCTCGACATCCACCTCGTCGTCCCGTTCCGCGTGGTCCGCGCCGCCGCGCCGCACCTGCGCGAGCCGGCCAAGCAGGAGAAGGCCGCCAAGCGCGAGGTGTTCCGCAAGATCGTCAACGTGTCATCGACCTCGGGGACGTTCGGCAACCCCGGCCAGGCCAACTACTCGGCCGGCAAGGCCGGCGTCGTCGGCCTCACCAAGACGCTGGCCAAGGAGTGGGGGCAGTTCAAGATCAACGTCAACGCCGTCGCGTTCGGCTTCGTCGACACCCGCCTGACGCAGGCCAAGGCCGAGGACAACCAGATGGAGATCGGCGGCGAGAAGGTGCAGCTCGGCATCCCCGAGCAGATGCGCGGCATGGCGTCGATGCTGATCCCGATCGGCCGCCCCGCGTCGCCGGAGGAGGCGGCCGGCCCGGTGTTCTTCCTGTGCTCGCCGTGGTCGAACTACGTGCACGGCCAGACGCTGCACATCACGGGCGGGATGTTCGGCGGGATGACCGGGTGACGTAGGCTCCGCTCATGCGAGTCGTCAAGCCGTCGGACACCGACCGCGACCTGCCGCGCGGCATCGTCGGCGGGGCCGAGATCTCCCAGGCCACCACCGGGGCGCACAACATCTACATGGGGCTGTTCCGCGTCCCGGCGGGCGCCCGCTCGCGGCCGCACTACCACGCGGACTGCGAGAGCGCGCTCTACATGCTCAAGGGCGGCATCGAGATCCGCTGGGGCGACGACCTCGAGCAGGCGGTGGAGGTGCGCCAGGGCGACATGCTCTACGTGCCGCCGCGGGAGACGCACATCGTGCGCAACCTGTCCGACACCGAGCCCGCCGAGTACGTCGTCGCGCGCGACTCGCCGACGGAGGACTCCGTCGAGGTGCCCTGGGCGGGCGATCCCTCCGTCTAGGTGAGGGTGAGCGCGCAGCCCGAGAAGTAGTCGCCCGCGGGGGACGCCAGGTAGGCCACGAGCTGGGCGACCGCCGCGGGCGGCGTGCGCTCGCCCGGCAGCAGCGCCACGGTGCGGATCCCGAAGCGCGCCCACTCGATCCCGAGCGTGCGGGCCAGGTTCTCGAGCCCGGCGCGCGCCGCCTCGTGGTGCGGCGTGCCCGGCGGCGGGGCGATCAGCAGCACCTTGGCGCCGGCCGCCGCGGCGGCCGGCCGCACCGCCAGCCAGGCCCCGTCGAGCGCGGCGCGGACGCCCGCCACGGAGGCGCTGCCGGCGGCCGCGAACGCGCCGGCGCCGTCCCACACGAGCACGACCCCGTCCGGGTGCTCGGCCGCGGGCTCCTCGGCGGCGCCGGGATCGACGTGCAGCGTCCGCACGTCGGCGCCGAGCGCCGCCGCCTCGTCGCCGGCCGCCAGCGCCGCCGCGCTCGGCTCGGCCGGGTGCGCGACGACGATCCGGACGCCGGCCAGCAGGCCGTCGCGCAGCAGGGGCGGGGCGTCCATCGCGCGCCACCCTAACCCGAACGTCCCGGAATGCGCGCCAGAGCACGGAGTTTGGGACGTTCGCGCAACCGGCGGCGCCGGCGGGGGTTGGGACCGGCGTGCGCCCGCTCCGCGTCCTGCTCCCGCTCGCGTGCCTGCTCGCCGCGGCCGCCGCCGCACCGGCGCATGCGCGCGTGCTCGTGGTCGCCGCCGACGAGGCCCGCGCGGCGCTGGTCGACACGCGCACGAACCAGGTCGTCGGGCGGCCCGGGATGCCGGGGCGCACGCGCGCGGTCGCCACCACCGCCGACGGCTCGCGCGCGTACCTCGCCTCGGGCCGCTTCGTCGTCGCGCTCGACCTGGCGACGCGCCTGAAGGCCGCGCAGTCGCCGGCGCTGGCGGCCCCGCCGGTCGCGCTGGCGCCGGGCCCGGACGGCGCGCTGGTGTGGGCGCTCGCCGGCCGCTCGCTCGTCCCGATCGAGGCGGCGAGCCTGCAGCCCCAGCCGGGGATCGCGCTGCCGGGGCGCCCGCGCGCCTTCGCGCTCGCGCCCGACGGCACCCGCGCGATCGTCGTGCTGGGGCGCGGGCGGATCGCGACGGTCGACCTCGTCACGCGCACGGTGGCCGCGAGCGGGCGGCTGCGCGGCGCGCGCGACGTCGCGTTCTCCGCCGGCGGCACCGCCTGGGTCTCCTCCGTCGCCGGCGGCGCGGGGCGCCTCGTGCCGGTGGCGGCGGCCGGCGCGCGGCCGGGCCGCCCGATCCCGCTCGGACGCGGAACGGGCGGCGGCGGCGTCGCGGTCGCCCCCGGCGGCGCGCGCGCCTACGTCGCGGCGGGCCCCGACCGGCGGGGGGCGCTGATCGACCTCGAGCGCCGCCGCGTCGTCGACCGCGCACGCACGGGCCGCGGCCCCTCCCGGCCGGCGTTCACGCCCGACGACGTGCGGGTCTACGTCGCCAACGCCGGCGACGGCACGGTCGCGGTCGTCTCGGCCTTCAGCGGGAAGCGGCTGGGGACGATCCGCGGCGCCGGGCCGCGACCGCTCGGGCTCGCCGTCCAGCCCGGCCTCGCGCTGATCGTCGGCACCGACGCCGGCGAGCAGATCAGCGGCACGCGCGGCGCCGACCGGATCGAGGGGCGCGGCGGCGACGACATCCTGCGCGGCGGCCGCGGTGACGACCAGCTGGTCGGCGGCTCCGGCGCCGACCGGCTCGCCGGCGGCTCCGGCGACGATCTGCTCGAGGGCGACGATGGTGACGACCAGGCGTTCGGCGCCCAGGACAACGACCGGATCGTGCTCGGGGCGGGTCGTGACGTCGCCGACGGCGGCACGAGCAACGACGTGATCGACGGCGGCCCGGGCGACGACGTCCTCGACGGCGGCGACGCCGACGACACCGTCAGCGGCGGGGAGGGCGACGACACGATCGTCGAGCGCGGCCTCGGCAACGACATGCTGCTCGACGGCGGCCCCGGCGACGACACCGTCGACGGCGGGCGCGGCAGCGACCGCGCGATCCTCGGCGGCGACGGGCACGACACGCTGCGCGGCGGCAACGGCTCCGAGCACGTCGACGGCGGCAGCGGCGACGACCGCATCGACGGCGGCCGCGGCGGCGACCGCGGCTACGGCCGCGCGGGCGACGACGCGCTCGCCGGCGGCGCCGGGCGCGACACGCTCTCCGGCGCCGACGGCGACGACCGCGTGGACGGCGGCTCCGACGCCGACGCCCTCACGGGCGGCGACGGCGCCGACGCGATCGTCGGCGGGCCCGGACCCGACCGCATCAGCGCGGGAGCCGGCGACGACGTCGTCCGCGCCGCCGACGAGGACGCCGACACCGTCGCCTGCGGCCCCGGGCGCGACACGGTCTACGTGGAGGACACCGCGCCGGCGCGCGACGCGCTCAGCTCGTGCGAGATCGTCCTGCGGACCGCGCCCGAGCCGGCCAACGAGCCGCCGCCGCCGTCCGTGGTGCGCGGGACGCCGGGCAACGACGTGCTCCACGGCACCGACGGCGAGGACTCCCTGTTCGGCGCCGACGGCGACGACGAGCTGTTCGGCAACGGCGGCAACGACTACGTGGACGGCGAGGACGGGGCGGACGTCGTGCACGGCGGCCCCGGCGCCGACCAGGTGTTCGGCCGCCGCGGGCCGGACGTCGTCTTCGGCGACGAGGACGACGACTACATCGAGGGCGGCTACGGCGACGACGTGATCGACGGCGGCCCGGGCAACGACACGATCTTCGGCAACCAGGCGGCCGACCGCGTGGCCGGCGGCGACGGCGACGACCGCATCAACCTGCTCGACGGGGGCGTCGGCGACCGCGTCGAGTGCGGCCCCGGCCACGACATCGTCTACGCCGACCCGCGCGACGAGGTCGTCGGGTCGGCCTGCGAGGACGTCCGGCGCTAGGCGGAGGCGGGAGCGCCGGCGTCCGC
The DNA here is from genome assembly GCA_035540675.1 of Solirubrobacteraceae bacterium. Taxonomy (GTDB): domain Bacteria; phylum Actinomycetota; class Thermoleophilia; order Solirubrobacterales; family Solirubrobacteraceae; genus DATLGB01. Next base: position 9,083 of record DATLGB010000051.1, read on the forward strand.
GTCGAAGAGCATCAGCGCGACGCCCGCGCTGACCTCGTCGCCGGCACCGCGGCCCTTGCTCTCCTTGGCGATCTCGCGCAGGCGCTTCTCGAGGCCGGCGACGGCGTCCGACGCGTCGCGCCAGCCGTCGGCATCGAGCTCGAGGTGCTCGACCGCCAGCCGCGCCTTGGGTCGCTCGAAGCCGCCGCTGCGCGCGGCCGTCTCGACCGCCTTCGCGACGCGGGCCGCGACCTCGCCGGCGGAGGCCTTGCGCACGGTGGCGGGCAGCTCCGCCCACTGGCGGCTCGTCATCGGCTTGCGCGGCTCGGCGCGGTAGTGGTGCTCGACCGCGCCGCGGCGCGGCGTCCGCTTGGCCAGGCGGATGAGCCCGAGGTCGGCGAGCACGCGGACGTGGTAGCTGACCGTGTTGATCGGCTCGTCGAGCCGCGCGGCGATCTCCTTGGGGCTGGCGATCCCCTCGTCCAGGATGGACAGCACCTTCATGCGCAAGGGGTGAGCCAGGGCCTTGGCGATCTTGTGGTCTGCGATGTCCGCAGTCGGTCTCACGGTCATGGTCTCCTCGGAAGGGTACTTCTGTCACAGGTTTCCGTGTTAGGGCTCATGGGCCATATGGACCCGCGAACGAAAGCCGTCGCCCTCGGGGCGACCGACACCGCCGACGACCAGCCCGCCGACGAGGCGTACGAGCTGACCCCCGCCGGGCGCTCGCTGCTGTGGTTGCGCGGCGTCGAGCCGACCCGGCTCGAGCCGCGCACGCCGGAGCGGCCGGCGTTCGAGGAGACCGCCTGAGCGCGATCGGGACCGCCACGCCAGAACGCCCGCCCAGAGCGGCGCGCAGGGCGACGCGGCGACGAGTCGTGCGTCACGCTGGTGGCCCGGAGACGGTCGGGTTCGCGCTGCATGCCTTGTCTGACGGCACCCGACGGTGGCGCTTGAGCAACCGGGCGCGCGCGCCTCGGTGCCGTTGCTCCGGAATGGTGACAGGCGGGGCGGCGACCGCAAGGGGCGGTCGGCAGCGCTCGTGCGGTCAGACGGCGCGCAGCCGCTCGTCGAGCTCCGCGTAGAGGGCCTTGATGCGCGCGAAGATCTCGTCTGCGACCGCCTGCTGCTGGTCGCGCGTCGGATCGCCGATGCGCTCCCAGCGCACCGGGTCGCCGTACTGCACGACCACCTTCGGGAACTGCAGGCGCTTCCAGTTGCGGACCTTCGACGACCCGTGGATGGCGACCGGCACGATGGTCGCGCCGGACTCGAGCGCGAGGCGCCCGATGCCGCGCTTGGGCTTCTCCGACAGCCGGCCGGAGCGCGAGCGGCCGCCCTCGCAGTACATGACGATCGGCCCGCCGCGGCCCAGGACCGCGTTGGCGGTGACGAACGCGTCCTCGTCGGCGAAGCCGCGGCGCACCGGGAACACGCCGCCCGGCGAGTAGATCCACTGCATCGGCTTGGAGAACAGCTGCGACTTGGCCATGAACTGCACGCGCCGCCGGACGAACGCGCCGACGAAGAAGTGGTCCATGAACGAGAAGTGGTTGGGTGCGAGGATCAGCGGGCCCTCCACCGGCACCTTCCAGGCGTCGACGCCGCGGGCGCGGAAGACGACCCACGCGTACAGCGACGTCACCACCCGCACCAGCTCGTAGACGTAGTTCGGCTTCGCCCGTCGCACGCGCTCGTGGAACGGGTCGAAGAACTCCTTGGGGCGCGGGTCCTTGTAGACCTGCGCCTTCATCGGGGCGAGCTCGCCCGCCGGCCCGTCTTGTTGTTCGTCCGCAGTCGTCATTCCTCCGCCCATTGTCGCGCGCGCTGGAGCGCTCGTTGCCATCCGTCGAGCAGCGTGGCGCGCTCGTCCTCGGACATGCGCGGCTCGTAGACCGCCTTCGGCTCGCCGAGCGAGCGCACGCCGTCGAGGGTCAGCAGCCCGGCGCCGACGCCGGCCAGCAGCGCCGCGCCGAGCGCCGTCGTCTCGGAGACCTCCGGGACCGTCACCGGCACGCCGAGGACGTCGGCCTGGAACTGCATCAGCCAGCGGTTGACGGTCGCGCCGCCGTCGGCCCGCAGCTCGGCCAGCGGCGAGCCGCTGGCCGCCTCCATGGCGCGGACGGCGTCGACCGTCTGGTGGGCCATCGCCTCGAGCGCGGCGCGCGCGAGGTGCGCGCGCCCGGTGCCGCGCGTGAGGCCGACGATCGTGCCGCGCGCGTACGGGTCCCAGTGCGGCGAGCCGAGCCCGGTCAGGGCCGGCACGAAGTAGACGCCGTCGTTGCCGTCCAGGCCGGCCGCCAGCTCCTCGGTCTCCGCGGCCTGCTCGATCACGCCGAGGCCGTCGCGGAGCCACTGGACGGCCGCGCCCGTCACGAAGATGGACGCCTCGAGCGCGTACGTCGTGTGCGCGCCGACCTGCCAGCCGATCGTCCCGAGCAGCCCCTCGGGCACGCGCGGTGCCGCGGCACCGGCGTTCTGGAGCACGAACGAGCCCGTGCCGTAGGTGTTCTTGCCGAGGCCCGGGTCCAGGCAGCGCTGGCCGAACAGGGCGGCCTGCTGGTCGCCCGCCACGCCGGCCACCGGCACCGCGTGCCCGTGGAAGGTCTCGGCGCTCGTGCGGCCGATCTCGCCGCAGCTCGGGCGCACCTCCGGCAGCGTGCGCTCCGGGACGCCGAACAGCTCGCAAAGCTCGCCGTCCCAGGCCACCGCGCCGATGTCCAGCAGCATCGTCCGGCTCGCGTTGCTGGCGTCGGTGACGTGCTCGCCCGTGAGCTTGAACAGCAGCCACGAGTCGATCGTGCCGAACACCGCGCGGCCATCCCGCGCCCGCTCGCGCAGGCCGTCGACGTTGCGCAGCAGCCACTCCATCTTCGTCGCGCTGAAGTACGGGTCGACGACCAGCCCGGTCTTGACCCGGATGGCCGCGCGGTGGCCGGCGGAGCGCAGCTCGGCGCAGCGCGCCGCCGTGCGCCGGTCCTGCCAGACCAGCGCGCGGTGCAGCGGCTCGCCGGTCGACGGGTCCCAGCAGACGACGGTCTCGCGCTGGTTGGTGATGCCGATCGCCTCGAGCTCGCCCGGCACGACGCCCGCGTCCTCGAGTGCCTCCCCCGCCACGGCGTGCGAGACCTCCCAGATCTCGGTCGCGTCGTGCTCGACCCATCCCGGGCGCGGGAAGTGCTGGCCGAACTCGCGGTAGGCGCGGCCCACCAACTCGCCCTCGGGGTCGAAGACCAGGCAGGTCGTGCCCGTCGTGCCCTGGTCGATGGCGAGCAGCATGACGGGCGGAAACGTACCCGTCCGGCGGCGTTCAGCGGCGGCTGGCGTAGACGGCCAGGAAGTCCTTGAGCTGGCGGCCGCGGTGGACGAAGCCGCGCCACGTGCGCCCCGTCGCGCGGTGCTCGAGCGGCAGCGCGACCTCGCGCACCCGCAGGCCGGCGCGCGCGACGTCGACGGTCATGCCGATCTCCATCCCGAAGCGCGGCGCGAACGGCACCGCGACGCGCAGCGCGCGCCCGGACAGCGCCCGCTGACCGGAGATCGGCGCGGCCGCCTCGAAGCCGCAGCGGCGCCGGATCGCCCAGCGCGCGAAGCCCTTGGCGAGCCCGAAGCCGCCGCCGACGCGCCGCTCGAAGGCGGCCACGGCGAGGTCGGCGCCGCCGGAGCGCACGGCGTCGGCCAGCGCGGGCAGGTGGCGCGCGCTGGCGGCGAGATCGCCGTCGCAGAGGACGAACACCGGCGGGTCGGGCTCCCACGCCCGGTGCAGCACGCGCTCGGCGGCGCGGGTGGTGGCACCGCCCTTGCCGAGGTTGCGCGGAGCCGTGACCACCTCGGCCCCCGCGGCCAGGGCCACCGCCGCCGTGGCGTCCGTGGAGGCGTCGTCGGCCACCACCAGGCGCGCGCCGGGGAACGCCTCGCGCAGCGCCGCGATCGTCGCGGGCAGCCGGTCGGCCTCGTCGTAGGCCGAGACGATCACGATCACGTCGTCGGGCACGTCGGAGGGTCAGGCTATGGTGCGCCCGCACCGCCAGCCACGAGCGAGGAGCGTCAGGACCCAGTGGGCAGCATCGAGGCGCACATCACCGGCACGGTCTGGAAGATCGAGGTCTCACCGGGCGACCACGTGGACGAGGGCGACACGGTCGTGATCCTCGAGTCCATGAAGATGGAGATGCCCGTCGAGGCCGAGGACGGCGGCACGGTCCGGGAGGTCCTCGTCGAGGAGGGCCAGGCGGTCTCCGAGGGCGACGCGCTCATCGTGCTGGAGTGAGCGAGGCCCGCTCGCTCGCCGGCGGCAAGCTCCGGCTCGACCACCCGGCGGAGGGCGTCGCCCGGCTGGTCGTCGCCAACGCGGCCAAGCGCAACGCGCTCGACTTCGCGATCCTCGGCGGGATCGCCGACGCGCTGCCGCAGCTCGACGCCCGCTGCGTGCTGATCACGGGCGAGGGCCCCGTCTTCTCCGCGGGCTACGACATCGGCAGCCTGCCGCGCGACGAGTTCGCGCGCGCCGCCGAGGAGCTCGTGGCGCATCCGTTCCACGCCGCGCTGGAGGCGGTCGAGGCCCACCCGTACCCGGTCGTGGCCGCGCTCAACGGCCACGCGATCGGCGGCGGCCTCGAGCTGGCGCTGTCGTGCGACCTCGTGGTGGCCGCCGAGTCGGCCCAGGTCGGGATGCCGCCGGCCAAGCTCGGGCTGATCTACTCGCACACCGGGCTGCGCAAGTTCATCGACGCGGTCGGCGTGACGCGCACGCGCGAGCTGTTCCACGTCGGGCGCAACATCGACGCGCGGCGGGCGCTCGAGTGGGGCCTGGTCAACGAGGTGGTGGCCGACGGCGAGCTGGCGGACCGCGGGCTCGCGCTCGCCGCGGAGGTGGCGGCCAACGCGCCGCTGTCGCTGAGCGGCAACAAGCGCGTCATCCGCGCCCTGCTGGCGGCCGAGGGCGAGCTCGATCCGGAGGTCGAGCGCGAGCTGATCGAGCTGCGGCAGTCGTGCTTCGCCAGCGACGACTTCTCCGAGGGCGTGCGCGCCTTCGCCGAGAAGCGCCGCCCCCGCTGGACGGGGCGGTAGCCTTTCGCGCCATGCGCGGCCGCGCACCCGGAGCGATCCGCGGCGGCATCGCCCGCGAGAGCAGGACGATCCTGTTCGGCGGCGCCCGACGCCGGCGCCTGACGGCCCGACTGCTGATGCTGGCGGCCCTGTCGGGGCTGGCGGGCGGCGCGGTCGCGGTCGCGGCCGATCCGGCGCCGGCCCAGGTCCCGCCCGAGGGCGCGGCGCCGCCGCCGCCGGCGCCGGACATCCGCTGGCGCGAGTCGCGCGCGATCGGTCAGCCGTGGTCGGGGCGCCTCGTGCGCGGCGTGAAGCTGCCGGCCGCCGGGCCCGACTGGTTCACGTGGGACCACGTGCTCGAGCAGCAGCCCAATCGCTGGTGGCGCCGCTACGGCACCGACACGCTGATCCGCACCCTGCTCGACGTGGTCGCGGAGCACCGGCTGGACAACCCGGACGCCCCGCGCGTCGGGATCGGCGACCTGTCGCGGCCGCGCGGCGGCTGGTTCGGCAAGCGCTACGGCGGCCTCGGGCACCTCTCCCACCAGAACGGGCTCGACGTCGACATCTGGTACCCGCGCCGCGACGGCCTCGAGCGGCGGCCGTTCCGGGTGGCGCAGGTCGACCGCGAGCTGTCGCAGGACCTCGTCGACCGCTTCGTCGCCGCCGGCGCGGTGAAGGTCTTCGTCGGCCCGCGGCTCGGTCTGCGCGGGCCGCGCAAGGTGGTCGTCCCGCTCGCGCACCACGACGACCACCTGCACGTCCGCATACCGCGGCCGTAGGCGGTTGGCGCCCGCGGGAGCGGGGTACGCGTCGAGCATGCGTCTTCCGGTTCGCATCTGCATCCTGCTGGCGTTGATGGCGGCCACCGCCATCGCGCCGCCCGCCGCGCCCGCCAAGGCAAAGCGCCCGCCCGCCGTCCCCACGGCGACCGGCTCCGGCGGCGCTGCGGCGACGGTCGACCCGTACGCGACGAAGGCGGCGATCGACGTCCTGCGCCGCAAGGGCAACGCCATCGACGCGACCATCGCGGCGGCGGCGGTGCTCGGCGTCGTCGAGCCCTACTCCGGCGGCATCGGCGGCGGCGGCTTCTTCGTGATCCGCACCGCCGACGGCAAGGTCACGACGATCGACGGCCGCGAGTTCGCCCCGGCCGCGTTCCGGGCCGACTCCTTCAAGGAGAACGGCCAGACGATCCCGTTCGACCAGCGCGTGACGAGCGGCCTCGGCGTCGGCGTGCCGGGCACGCTGCGCTCGTGGGAGCTCGCGCTGAAGCGCTACGGCTCGAGGTCGCTGCGCCGGCTCATGCAGCCGGCGATCCGGATCGCCCAGTCGGGCTTCGTCGTCGACCCGACCTTCACGGCGCAGACGGAGGCCAACCAGGCCCGCTTCGCCGACTTCACCTCCACCAGCGAGACCTACCTGCCGGGCGGCCAGGCGCCGCAGCCGGGGACGGTGCTGCGCAACCGCGACCTCGCCAAGACCTACCGGACGATCGCCCAGAAGGGCGTCGACGCGTTCTACGAGGGCCCGATCGCGCGCGACATCGTGGCGGCGGTGCGCAACCCGCCGGTCCGCGAGGGCAGCACGCGCAACGTCCGGCCCGGGCTGATGACCGCCGACGACCTCGAGGACTACGTCGCCAAGTGGCGCGACCCGACCCGCGTGACCTTCCGCGGCCTGCGCGTCTGGGGCATGGGCCCGCCGTCCAGCGGCGGCACCACGGTCGGCGAGGCGCTGAACATCATCGAGGCCAAGGAGCCGCGCGCCACCGACGCCACGACCGCGCTGCACCGCTACATCGAGGCGTCGAAGCTCGCGTACGCCGATCGCGCGAAGTACCTGGGCGACCCGGACTTCGTGAGCGTGCCCGTGGAGTGCCTGCTCTCGCAGCGCTTCGCCGACGGGCGCGCGGCGAGCATCAGCGACACCGCGGTGATGACCGCGCCGGTGCGCGCCGGCGACTGCGACACCCAGTCGGGCGCCTCGGCCGCGGCCGAGGGTCCGTCGACGACGCACCTGACGGTCGCCGACCGCAAGGGCAACGTCGTCTCCTACACGTTCACGATCGAGCAGACCGGCGGCAGCGGGATCGTCGTGCCCGACCGCGGGTTCCTGCTCAACAACGAGCTCACCGACTTCGAGACCGAGCCGGGGCTGCCGAACTCGGCGGCGCCGCGCAAGCGCCCGCGCTCGTCGATGAGCCCGACGATCGTGACGGACGCCTCCACGGCGAACCGGCCGGTGCTGGGCGTCGGCTCGCCGGGCGGCGCGACGATCATCACGACCGTCCTGCAGATCCTGGTCAACCGCTACGACCTGGGCATGACGCTGCCCGAGGCGATCGCGGCGCCGCGGATCTCCAACCGCAACGGGCCGCGGACGGACGCCGAGCCGGCGTTCCTGCAGACGCCCGAGGCGGCGGCGCTGCAGCAGCTCGGGCACCAGTTCAACCAGGTGGCCGAGATCGGCGCGGCGACCGGCATCGAGTTCGGCTCCGGCGGCCGCATGATCGCCGCGGCCGAGCCGGCGCGGCGCGGCGGCGGCAGCGCGATGGCGATCAAGCGCAAGGGCAGGGCCAAGGGGCACGACAAGGACGAGGCGCGCGGCCGCAACCGCGGCTGACCTTGAGCTGACCCGTCCGATCCTGCGACGGTCGTCCAGTGGCCAACCACTGGGCGGCCGTCGCGTTCATTCGGGCATGACCAGCAAGCACCTCGTCGCTCTCGCCGCCATCGCGGCCCTCGCGGCCCCCACCGCAGCCACCGCCGCCGGCAAGTCCGACCAGGCGAAGGGCAAGCAGAAGTCCGAGCAGGCCAAGTCGAAGGCCAAGAACGCCGTATTCAAGGGCACCGTCGTCTCGACCGACGCCGAGACGGGCACGGTCACCGTGCACGTCGACAAGGCGAGCAAGTGGGGCCGATCCTTCAAGGGCACCGACCTCGCCTTCACCGTCGCCGGCGTCAAGAAGCTCAACGTCGCCGACACCAACGCCGACGGCAAGCGCGATCTCGCCGACGTCAAGGCGGGCGACCGCGTGCTCGCGCAGGCGCGCGTGACCAGGGACGCGCAGCCGCCGCTGGCCGCGCGCAAGCTCAACGTCCAGGCGCCCGAGGCGACCGAGGCCCCCGAGGCCGAGCAGGAGTAGTCCCGTCTTCCGGAGGGGAGCGCACGAGGGCCCGGCATCGCCGGGCCCTCGGCCGTTTCAGGCCTGGTCGGCGAGCCGCCGAACGGTGTCGCGCACCTCGTCGAGCGGGCGCCCCGAGCGGCCCGCCAGATAGGTCGTCAACGGCGCCGCCAGTCGCTCGGAGGCGTGGGCGGCCACGCCCGCCGTCGCCAGCAGCGAGTTCGCCTCCTCGTCGGTGAGCGGCTCGAGGCCGAGCGCGGCGGCCACCGCGTCGGCGAACTCACGGCCGGTCATGGAGCGGGACGGTAGCCGTCCGGAACGCGCCATACGGTTCCGCCCGTGCCGCCGCTCATCACCCGCGAAGAGGCCCTCGCCCTGGGCCGGATCACCGACCACGCCGAGATCGAAACGCTCGTCGAGCGCGCCTGGCAGGCGCGCGTGGAGCGCTTCGGCGACTCCACCGACCTCTGCTCGCTCGTCAACGCCAAGTCCGGCGGCTGCGCGGAGGACTGCGGCTTCTGCGCGCAGTCGAAGTACGCGGAGGCCGAGACGCCGATGCACGCGATGATGGAGCCCGAGCAGATCCTCGAGCACGCCCGGGCCGCCGAAGCCGCGGGCGCGCACCGCTTCTGCATGGTCACGCAGGGGCAGGGCCTGTCCCGGCGCGACTTCGAGAAGGTGCTCGAGGGCGCGCGCCTGGTGGCCGAGCACACCAACCTCAAGCGCTGCGCGTCCATCGGGCACATGTCGGCCGCGCGCGCGAAGGCGCTGCGCGAGGCCGGCATCCAGCGCGTCCACCACAACGTCGAGACCGCCGAGTCCTACTACCCCGAGGTCTCCTCGACCGTCCGCTACGAGGGCCGGCTGCGCACGGTCCAGGCGGTCAGGGAGGCGGGGCTCGAAACCTGCGTCGGCGGCATCCTCAACCTCGGCGAGACCGAGGAGCAGCGCGTCGAGATGGCGTTCGAGCTGGCGGCGATCGACCCGACGTCGGTGCCGATCAACCTGCTCAACCCGCGGCCCGGCACGAAGTTCGGCGACCGCGACCACATGGACCCGTGGGACGCCGTCAAGTGGATCGCCATCTTCCGGCTGATCCTGCCCGCCGCGCTGTTCCGCCTGTGCGGCGGCCGCGTCGAGAACCTCGGCGAGCTCCAGCCGCTGGCGGTCAAGGCCGGCCTCAACGGCGTGATGATGGGCAACTTCCTCACCACCCTCGGCTCCACGCCCGACGAGGACCGGGCGATGTTCACCGAGCTCGGCCTCAACGTCGCGCGCCAGCCCGACAATGGCGTCAACCCGCGGCCGGACAACCGGTCGGGCTGGCTCGACGGCGAGACCCCGGCGGCGGAGGCGGACCCGCTCGCGAGCGAGCCGACCCCGATGGAGCTGCACATCAAGCTCTGGAACCCGGCCGAGCAGCTGCGCTTCCGCAAGAAGACGTCGGTGCCGCCGCGGCCGGACGGGGCGCCCAACCGCGGGCTCGAGCGGCCCGCGGCGTAGCGAGCCGGCATCATGGCGCGCGAGCGGTGGTAGTACGGCCGCCATGGGAGCACGCGGCGCAGCATTCGTCGGTGCGCTGGCGGGGGCGGCCGCCGGCGGCCTGCTGCTGGTCCTGACCCAGCCCACCGCGGCGTACACGAACGACGCCTACCGCTCCGGCGCGAGCTTCGGCTTCGTGGTGCGCTACGCCCTGCTGGGCACGTTGGCGGCGCTGCTCGTGCACGCGCTGCGCCGTCCGGGCGGAAAGCTCCTGCCGGCCCTCGGCCTCGCCGTCGTGCTCGGGCTCGCGATCGTGCCGCCGGCGCTGGACCGCGATTCGGCCTCGGAGCGGCGCCGAGCCGCCGCCACCGCGGTGGACGACCCGCAGGCGCGACGCGACGCCGACATGCGGGCCGGCGCCATCGACGGCTGCGTCCGCAGCACGCAGCGCGAGCTCGAGCGCACGCCGGACGCGCCCGACCTCGATCCCGACGCCTACTGCACCTGCTTCATCGACGCCGTGATCGCCGGGCCCGAGGACGACGAGGCGCAGCTGCGGGCGATGTCGGAGGCCATCCGCTCCGGCCGGCCGCCGCGGCGGCTGACGCGCCTCGCCGAGCGCTGCTCCGAGCAGGCGCAGCCGGACGGCTGAGCCTGCTAGCGCAGCCCGAGGTCGCCGAACGGCTCGTCGCGCTCGCGCACGGCCTCGCGCCAGCCGGCCTCGGCGGCACGCGCGCGGAAGGCATGGCCCTCGGGCGTGTGCCGCGCGATCCCGTCCAGCAGCGTGCCGAGCACCTGCGTCGTGTGCAGGCCCTGGTTGGTCAGCGCCTGGTTGAGCAGCAGCTTCATCATCACGAGCTGGTTGACGGGCAGGCGTGCCACGCGGCCGACGAGCGCCTCGCAGCGCTCGTCGAGCTCCTCCGGCGGCGCCGACTCCGTCGCGAGGCCCCACGCCGCGGCTTCGGCGCCGGTCAGGCAGTCGCCGGTCAGCAGCAGCCGCGCCGCCCGCTGGACGCCGACGCGGTACGCCCAGACCGCGGTCGTCGGCGAGCCCCAGACCCGCGCGGGCGGGTAGCCGATCTTCGCGTCGTCGGCGATCACGAGCAGGTCGGAGCACAGCGCCATGTCGGTGCCGCCGGCGACGCAGAAGCCGTGCACCTTGCAGACGACGGGCTTGTCGGCGGTGAACAGGCTCATGAAGCCGCGCACGTTGCGGCGCATGCCCTGGTAGTCGACGACCGGGTCCCAGATGCGCTCCGGGTCGTGGTTGGCGGCCTGCACCGCCGGGTCGGTGGGCGCGCCGTCGCGCGGGTCGACGGGCTCGGCGTCGAGGAAGTGCTCGGCCCAGTCCGCGAGGTCGTAGCCGCCGCAGAAGCCCGAGCCCGCGCCGGAGAGCAGCATCACGTGCACGCGCGGGTCGAGGTCGGCGCGCTCGACGCATTCGGCCAGCTCGCGCGGCATCGACGCCGTGATCGCGTTGCCGCTGGCAGGGCGGTCCAGCGTGATGCGCGCGACGCGGCCGTCGACCTCGTAGCGCACGCTCATGGCGCGAGCCTAATCGCTGTGGCCGCTGTGATCGCCGCCGGCGCCGTGCTGCGCGTCGGGCCCGTGATCGGAGAGCTGGGCGTCGAACCACGCCTGCACGGCGCGCGCGAGGCGGCGGTCGCGGGTCCGGTAGTCGATGCGCGCACCCGCGGGCAGGTCGCGGTAGCGGACGTCGATGCGGTCGTGGCCGGCCGAGAGCTCGCGCAGCCCGGGCATGTCGTCGCCGTGGATCGAAGCGGGATCGCCGAAGTCGCCGCGGGCGAACGCCGCCGCCTCCTCGCGCAGGTGCTCGCGGATCAGCCGGACCTGCTCGGCGTCGCCGGGATCCTTGGCCAGCACGCGCTGGATGCCGCCGGTCGGCGTGGCGTCGAAGTAGTGGGTCGTCGCGTCGAGCGAGAACGGCATCACGCGCGCCCCGCGGTCGCGCACCTGCTCTCGGCGGCTCGTGTCGTCGCCGCCGACGGCGCTGGCGGCCGCACCGGCGCCGGCGATGGCGGCGGTGGCGATCAGGGCGGCGACGGCGGTGCGGGAGCGGGTCATGGGCGCCAGCCTAGCAAACCCCCGGGGGGTATGTCAAAGCGCGGCGCGCACCCTCAGGAGAGCAACCACACGGCCGCCGCCACGAGGCTCGCGAGGACCGCCACGACCAGACTCGCCTCGAGCAGCACCGATCCCGGCTCGACCCCGGGCGGCGGCGGCGGCGCCAGGCGGTCGTAGACCCGCTCGATGCGCGCGAGCGCCAGGGCGAGGCCGCCGATGCCCGCGCCCGCCAGCAGAACGCCGAGCATGACGGCCGCCACCAGCGGCAGGCCGAGCTGCGACAGCAGCCAGACGACCGCGAGCGGCACGCCGGCGGCGAGCAGGAAGGCCCCGGCGACGATCGCCGCGGCGAGCGCGAGCCGCGCCCCGCGCCGGGTCATCGCACCCGCAGCCCCTCGATCAGCGCCACGAGCGGCCCTCGGACCTCGTCGCGCGCCGCCCGCGGGTCGTCGCTGGCCGCGATCAGCAGGCCGGCCTCGCCGGACGCCGCGATGAGCAGGTGCGCGAGCGGCGTCACCGGCTGGCGCACGATCGCGCCCGCGGCCATCGCCGCCTCGAGCACCGCCGTCACGAGCCCGAGCGCGTACTTCGCGTCGACCTCGCGCCAGCGCGCCCACCCGAGCACCGACGGCGCCTCCTCGAGGCCGATCCGCGCGGTCACGGGATCCAGGCAGCGGTCCAGGAACGCGTCGATGCCCACCCGCAGCACCTCGTAGGGGTCCTCGATGCCGGCCACCCGATCGGCGAGGTGCGCGACCATCTCCTGCTCGACCTCCTCGTGCACGGCGGCCAGCAGGTCGCGCTTGTCGCGGAAGTGGTGGTACAGGGCGCCGCGGGTGACGCCCGCGTGCCGCACCACCTCCTCGGCCGACACGGCCGCGAACCCGCGCTCCGTGAACAGCTCGCGCGCGGCCGCCAGCAGCGCCGCGCGCGTCGCCTCAGTGCGCTCCGACTGGCTGGGACTCACGGACGAAGCCCTCGATCAGCTCGGCCACGCGGCGCGGCCGGTCGACGGGAGCGAAGGCGTAGGAGTCCTCGATGCGCTCGAAGCGCGCGTCCGGCATCGCCCGGGCGAGGCGCTCGCCGTTGGCCGGCGGGAAGACCTTGTCGTCCGTCGCGAACGCCACGAGCGCGGGCTTTGCGAACGACTCGAGCTCGCGCGCCAGCTCGCGCGTGAACGACTTGTCGATCGCCGCGAGGAACGTCACCGCGTCGCGACGCGCGCCGGGGTTCGCGAAGAAGCGGTCGATCCAGTCCTGCTCGACGTCCGGCCGCGGGCGCTTGGCCAGCCAGCCGAAGGCGATCGGCAGCCGCCGCAGCGGCCGCAGCCGCAGCGGCATCGTGACCGGGACGACGAGCGCGGGCACGCGGGCGAGCCACTGCAGCGGGCGGAACATCGGCGGCAGGAAGTTCTCGTGGGTGTCGCACGGCGTCAGCACGAGCCGGCCGATGCGCTCCGGCCGGCGGGCGGCGACCCACTGGCACAGTGCGCCCCCGGTGTCGTTGCCGACCAGCGTGACGTCGCGCAGGTCGAGGGCGTCGAGGAAGTCGGCCACCAGCGCGGCGACGCCGGCCGGCGTGCGGTCGGCGGCGGGCTCGAGCGGGACCTCGTGCGCACCGAGCGGGAGGTCGGGGACGATGCAGCGGTGGCGCGGCGCCAGCGCCTCGACGACGCCGTCCCACAGGCGGCCGTCGACGAGCAGCCCGTGGACGAGCACCACGACCGGCCCCTGGCCGGTGTCGCGGTAGCGGATGACGCCCTGCGGAAGGCGGATCTCGTTCATGCCGGAAACATACACGCTGTATGTATGACTGTCGAGGCGTAGGCTCCGGCGCCGTGCGCGCCGTCACGCTGCCCGACGCCGACGACCTGGCCGCCGCGCGCGCCGTCGTCGCGCAGCACCTCGCGCCGACGCCGCTGCACGGCCCGCTCAAGCTCGAGACGCTGCAGCCGACGCGGTCGTTCAAGGTGCGCGGCGCCCTCGCAGCGCTCGCCCGCTTGCCCGCCGGCGAGCGCGTCGTCACCGTGTCGGCCGGCAACCACGGGCTCGGCCTGGCGTGGGCCGCCGCGCGGCTCGGGCGGGCGGCGACGATCGTCGTCCCCGCCACGGCGTCGCCGGCCAAGCTCGACGCGCTCGAGGCGCTGGGCGCCGACCTCGTGCGGCACGGCTCGAGCTACGACGAGGCGGAGGCCCACGCGCTCGAGCTGGTGCGCGCGGGCGCGGCCTTCGTCTCGCCGTACAACGACCGCGACGTGATCGCCGGGCAGGCGACGCTCGGCGCCGAGCTGCCCGACGGCCCGCTGTGCGTGGTCTGCCCCGTCGGTGGCGGCGGTCTCGCCGCCGGCCTGGCGCTGTGGGCCCGCGCGCGCGGCGACGCGCGCGTGGTGGGCGTCGAGGCGGCGGCGTCGCGGGCGGTCAGCGCGGCCGTCGCCGCCGGGCGGACCGTCGGCGTCGAGGTCTCGGCGACGCTCGCCGACGGTCTGGCCGGCAACCTCGAGGCGGGCACGGTGACGCCGCAGGCGCTGGACGGCGTCGAGCTGCACGCGGTCGGCGAGGACGCGATCGCCGGCGCGATCCGCTTCCTGGCCCGCGAGCACGCGCTGATCGCGGAGGGCGCGGCCGCCGTCGCCGTCGCGGCCGTCCGCAGCGGCCGTGTCGCGGCGCGCGCGGGCGAGCGCCTCGTGGTCGTGCTGACCGGCGGCAACATCGCGCCGGCCGTGCTGGCGCGGATCCTCGCCGCGTGAAGCCGTCCGGGGGCGCTCGTACGGTTCGCGGAACCGCCGCGGTGAGGACGCGGCGGACCCAGAGTCGCGAGGACGCCCCATGCACGACCTGCAGGAGAGGCTCGACGAGCTCAAGCAGCTCGGCCTGTACCGCCGGATGCGGATGATCAGCGGCCCCCAGGGTCCGCGCGTGGTCCTCGACGGCAAGCCGGTGCTCCTGCTGTGCTCGAACAACTACCTCGGGCTCGCCGACCACCCGCGCGTGCGCGACGCCGCCGCCGACGCCGCGATGCGCTGGGGCGTGGGCGCCGGCGCCTCGCGCCTCGTCTCGGGCACGATGACGCTCCACCGGCGCCTCGAGGAGCGCCTGGCCGAGTTCAAGGGCACCGAGGCGGCGCTGCTGTTCGGGTCGGGCTACCTCGCGAACCTCGGCGTGGTGCAGGCGCTCGCGCCGAAGGGCACCGTCGTGTTCTCCGACGAGCTCAACCACGCGTCGATCGTCGACGGCTGCCGCCTCGCCGGCGCCGAGACGTTCGTCTACGACCACACCGACGTCGACCACCTCGCCTGGGGCCTGCGGCAGGCGGAGGGGCGCGGCGCCCTGATCGTCACCGACGGCGTCTTCTCGATGGACGGCGACGTCGCGCCGCTCGAGGAGATCGTCGAGCTCGCCGGCGCCCACCGCGTCCGCGTCATGGTCGACGAGGCGCACGGCACGGGTGCGATCGGCCCCGGCGGCCGCGGTGCCGTCGCCGAGGCGGGGCTCGAGCACGAGGTCGACGTCGTCGTCGGCACGCTCGGCAAGGCGCTCGGCTCCTACGGCGCGTACGTGTGCTGCGAGCAGGTCACGGCGCGCTACCTGGTCAACACCGCCCGCCCGCTGATCTTCTCGACCGCGCTGCCGCCGGTCGCCGCCGCGGCGGCGATGGCCGCCCTCGAGCTGCTCGTCGAGCAGCCGCGCCGCGTCGAGAAGCTGCAGGCCAACGCGGACGCGATGCGCGACGAGCTGGCGCGCGAGGGCTTCGACGTCGCCGGCTCGACCACGCAGATCATCCCGATCATCGTCGGCGACGCCGCCGCCGCCGTGCGGGTGGCCGAGCACGCGCTCGAGCAGGGCGTGTTCGCGCAGGCGATCCGGCCGCCGACGGTGCCCGCCGGCACGTCGCGGCTGCGCCTCGCGGTGATGTCCTCGCACACCCGCGGCGAGCTGCACGAGGCCGCGCAGGTGCTCGGGCGCGCGATGCTCAAGGCCGGGCTGCGCCCGGGCGCGACGCTCCCGCTCGCCCAGGCGCAGGTGGACAGCCGGCCGCCGGCGCCGACGGCGCGGGCGGTGTTCGACGGCGCGGCGCAGGACGGCGTGCCGGTGGCGCGCGCCGCCTGAGCGCGGCGTGCGCGGCCTGTTCGTCACCGGGACCGACACCGGGGTCGGCAAGACGGTCGTCGCGGCCGCCGTGGTGTCCGCGCTGGCGGCCCGCGGCGAGCCGGTCGCGCCGTTCAAGCCGGTGGTGACGGGGCTCGACGACGCGCCCGACCCCGCCTGGCCGCCGGACCACGAGCTGCTCGCCTCGGCCGCCGGCGTCTCACCGGACGCGGTCGCGCCCCATCGCTTCGGCCCGCCCGTGTCACCCCACCTCGCCGCCGAGCTGGCGGGCGAGCGGCTCGAGCTCTCCGCCCTCGCCGCCGGCGCCCGGGCCGCCGGCGAGGGGCACGTGCTGATCGTCGAGGGCGTCGGCGGGCTGCTCGTCCCGCTCACGGCGGAGGCGAGCGTGCGCGACCTCGCCGCCGAGCTGCGGCTGCCGCTGCTCGTCGCTGCCCGCCCCGGGCTCGGGACGATCAACCACACGCTGCTCACGCTCGAGGCCGCCCGCTCCGCCGGGCTCGAGGTCGCCGCCGTCGTGCTGACGCCGTGGCCGGAGCGGCCGTCGCCGATGCAGGAGTCCAACCGGCTCACGATCGGCCGGCTCGGGGCCGTCGACGTCCAGACCCTCCCCCAGCTCGCCTCGGCCGACCCGCAGGCGCTCGCCGACGCCGGCGGGCCGCTGCTGCGCTACCTCTGACGCGGCGCGACGCGCAGCGTGTGCTCGCTCCCCGGCGCGAGCGCGACGATCACCCGCAGCTCCCGGCGCGCGCGGCGGAACGTGGCGGGCGCGCCGTCGACGGTCACGCGCACGCCGCGCGGGAAGCGCCCCCGCAGCCGCAGCTTCGCCGTCCCGTCGCCGGTGAGCGCCGCCGTCAGGCCGCGCCGCGGCGACAGCCCCATCCGGCGCAGGTCGAACCCGACGCCCGACACGTTGCCCAGCGCCGCCCGGAAGCCGTTGCGGCGCTCGATCGGCGCGCCTGGCTCGAGCACCTGGCGCTGCACGACCGCCGGCGAGATCCCGACCGGCTCGGGATCCGGCCCCGTGCTCGCGACCGGCACGCGCTCCGTCCCGCCGAGCCCGAACGTCGTGGCGTCGACCGTGCCCGTGGCGTCCTCGGTGGCGGCGTCGCGCACCTCGATGGAGCTGACCCAGTAGGCGCGGTCGAAGCGCAGGCCGTACTTCGGCAGGTCCTGCGACGGCATCCGCGTGTAGCGCACGCGCACCGGGTTGCGCTCGACGCGCGCGTCGCCGAGGAACTCCCGCGTGTGGCCCCAGCGGTCGGCCAGCAGGAACGAGAAGTGGTCGTCGGCGACGTGCTGGTGCAGCGCGTAGGCGTTGCCCGCCGCCTTGAAGGTGTCGGCCTGGTGCTGGACGGAGGTGTAGGGGACGAGCTCGTCGAGCTGGCCCGAGACGATCTCGTAGGGCAGGTTGAGCGCGTTGCCCACCAGCGGGTTCGTGTTGCCGCGGACGGTCCACTGCGGGTCGTCGCCGCTGGGCGGCAGCGGGTAGGCCCACAGGCCGTAGGCCGGCGGGCCGACGTAGACGCTCGCGCGCGCGAAGCGGTCGGGCATCAGCAGCCCGAGCCGGTAGGCCATGTAGCCGCCCATCGAGTAGCCGGTGATCGAGGTGCGCGCGCGGTCGACGGCGTAGTGGTCCAGCACGTCGCGCCACGCCTCCATCACGTCGGCGAAGCCGGCTTCGAGGTACCAGGTGTCGATGCCGCGGGCCAGCGGCGTGAACACGATCGAGCGGCGCTCGTCGCCGAGCTCGACGAGCTGGTTGGGCGACGCGGTGCGGTACTCGTTGTGGTTGACGTCGAGCGAGTGGCCGTTGAGCAGCAGCTGGGCCGGCCGGCTGCGGTCGTAGCCGCGCGGGACGTAGAGCCCGTAGGGCTGCCAGCGCGAGAGGAACATCGGCGCGGGCGT
>DATLGB010000052.1:0-10869 GCA_035540675.1 Solirubrobacteraceae bacterium
TTCCCGGCGCGGCCGGGGGCGCCATCTCGGGAGCGAAGCCGCCCGGCGCGGCGGCGGCCGGCGGGGGCGGCGGGCTGACCGGCGGCGGCGCCGGATCGAAGGCCGGCTGCGGCGGCGGGCCGGCCGCGGGCGCCGGGGGCAGGTCGGCGGCCCCGACCGGCGGCGGCGGGACGAACGGCTCGGTGCCGCTCAGGGGTGCCGCCGGCGTGCCCGGGACGTCGGCCGCGCCGACGGGAGCGGCCGGCGGCGGGGCCGCACCCGGAGGAGGCACCGAGGCCGCGGGCGGCGGCGCCGAGGCGCCCGGCACCGGGCGGCCGTACTGGTCGTACTCGACCGGCGGCCCCCCCGGAGCGGCCTGTCCGCTGCCCTGGCCGGCGTTGAACTGCTTCTGCTTCTCGTCGATCTTGGCCTGCGCCTCTTCGGCGAGCTTCTTCGCCTTGTCCAGGAACCCCATCTCGCTCCTCGTCTCGGGTACGGTCGCGCCGAAGTCAATCGGCTGCCCGGCCGCCCCGCAACCCGCCGCGGCGCTCCATCCGGCGCAGCTCGTCGGTGAACCGGCGCGGCACGGCCGGCGCCTCGCCCGACTCCCACAGCGTCACCACCAGCAGCTCCCCGCGCGGGCGGTCCCAGCGGCAGACGTAGACGAGGTCGCGGCGCTCGAGGTCGGCGACGTAGGCCGATCCGCGCTGACCGGCGGCGCCGTCCGGCGGCTGCTCGCTCACCCGCCCCCGCGCCCACGCCCGCTGCACGCGCGCCACGATCTGCGGGCGCACGTCGAGCGCGCCGGCGCCGCCGCTCACGCGCTGGCGGAAGCGCTCGACCGCGTGGTCGGTGACGGCGACGGTGACCGGCGGCGCGCTCACAGGTCGCGCTCGTAGCGGAGCTCGTAGGCGTCGGCCGGCGGGTCCAGCCGGCGCGAGCCCGGATCCAGGCGCCAGCCGTGGCGCTCGTAGAAGGCGCGCGCGTGCTCGTTGCGCTCGAACACCCACAGCTCCGCCCGCCGGAAGCCGCGCTCGCGCAGGTACCCCTCGGCCGCGGCCAGCAGCGCCCGGCCGACCCCGGCGCCCTGCGCGGGCGGATCGACGTACAGCGCCCGCAGGGCGCCGGAGCCCAGCGGCGCGCCGGCCTCGTCCGACGGCCCGGCCGACGCGAAGCCGGCCACGCGGCCGGCGGCCTCGAACACGAACGTCCGCAGCACCTCCGACGCGAGCCGCCCGCGCCAGCGCTCCACCGGATCGCCCTCGGGCAGCGCGAGCACCGTCTCGACGTCGACGAAGTCGCCGTAGGCGCGGTGCCACGCCCGCTCGCGCAGCGCGACGATCGCCTCCGCGTCGGGCGGCGCCGCGCGGCGGATCACAGCAGGTGTTCGAGCCCCACGAGCGGGGACTCGCCGATGCCCGCGACCTTGCGGATCGCGAGCAGGACGCCCGGCATGAAGCTCGTGCGGTCGGTGGTGACATGGGTGATGCGCAGCGTCTGGGCGACGTCGCCGAGGATGACCTCCTGGTCGGCCACCACCCCGGGCAGGCGGACCGAGTGGATCGCCACGTCGCCCTGCATCAGCTCGGCCGTGCGCTTGGCGGTGCCCGACGGCGCGTCGAGCTTGGCCGGATGGTGGTACTCGACGATCTCGGCCGCCTGCATGTGCCGCGACGCCTCGGCGGCGAAGCGCATCATCAGCACCGCGCCGATCGCGAAGTTCGGCGCGACGAAGCACTTGCCGGGCGCGCCGGCGACCGCGCTGCGCAGCTCGTCGACGGAGAAGCCGGTGGTGCCGATCACGGCGTGGACGCCGGCCGCGGTGGCCGCGCGCGCGTTCGGGATCGCCTGATCGGGCTGCGTGAAGTCGACGAGCACGTCGGCGCCGTCGAGGACGTCCTGCACGGTCGTGTCGAGCGACGGGTCGGCGCGGCCCGAGACGTGCATGTCGCCGGCGCCCTCGACGGCGGCGCAGACCGCCTGACCCATGCGGCCGGCCGCGCCGGCGACGGCGACGGCGATCACGCCGGGCTCCCGGCGACGCCGCGCGCGGCGTCGACCGCGGCGCGGAAGGCGTCCTCGTCCGGGCCGATGCCCGCGGCGGACAGCCGCTCGGGCGCCCACAGCTCGGCGGCGAGGGCGCGCAGGTCGTCGAGGGTCACCGCCTCGATCCGCTCGCTCAGCTCGTCGGGCTCGAGCAGCGGCAGGCCGTACATGATCGACGTTCCGATCCGGTTCATGCGCGCGGTCGAGGACTCGAGCGCGAGGATGATGCGCGCCTTGACGTTCTCCTTGGCCCGCTCGAGCTCGGCCGGGGTGGCCGGGTCGGTGCGCAGGCGCTCGAGCTCCTCCCCCACCACCGCCAGCGCCTTGCCGACGTTGTCGGGGCGCGTGCCGACGTACAGGCCGATCTGGCCCGTGTCCTGGAACTGCCCGGCGAAGGAGTAGACGGCGTAGGCCAGCCCGCGCTCCTCGCGCACCGACTGGAACAGCCGCGACGACGACAGCCCGCCGAAGATGGCGTCGAGCACGCGGGCGGCGAAGCGCCGCTCGTCGTGGCGCGGAAGGCCGACGCCGCCCAGGCACACGTGCACCTGCTCGGTGTCCTTGCGCTGGAAGCGCACCGTCGCGGGCGGCACGGCGGGCGCCGGCTCGGGCTCGGGCGCCCGCTCGGCGCGTTCGAGGGTGCCGAAGGTGCGCTCCGCGAGCTCCACGATGGCGTCGTGGTCGACGCTGCCGGCCGCCGCGACCACCACGCGCTCCGGCACGTAGCGGCGCGCGTGGAACGCCCGGATCCGGTCGACCGGCGTCTCGGCGATCACCGGCGCGCGGCCGATGATCGCGCGCCCCAGCGGGTGCGAGCCGAAGACGGCCTCGCCGAGGACGTCGAACACGGTGTCCTGGGGGTCGTCCTCGTACATCGCGATCTCCTCGAGCACGACCTCGCGCTCGGGGTCGACGTCGCGGAAGGACGGGCGCCAGATCATGTCGGCGATCACGTCGAAGGCGCGCGGCAGGTGCTCGTCGAGCAGCCGCGCGTAGACCGTGGTCGACTCCTTGTCGGTGCCCGCGTTGAGCTCGGCGCCCCAGCCGTCGAACAGCCGGTCGATCTCCGCCGACTCGTAGCGGTCGGTGCCCTTGAACAGCAGGTGCTCGAGGAAGTGCGAGAGCCCGGCCTCGGCCTCGGCCTCGCCGCGCGAGCCGGCTTGCACGTAGAAGCCGAGCGCCGCCGAGCGGATGCCGTCCATGCGCTCGGTGACGACGCGCAGGCCGCTGTCGAGCTCGGTGAGGCGGGTTTCGGTCACGGAGAAGTGAAGCGCCGGCGCCCGGATGCCCGGGCGCCGGCGCTGCAGCCTGTGGCTAGTCGCGCTCGGGGTCGCGGTCGCGGCGCGGCCCGCGGTCGCGGTCGCGTCCGCGCCCGCCGCGGTCGCCGCCGCCGCCGTTGCGGTCGCGGCCGCCGCGGGGGCCGCGGTCGCCGCGGTCACCGCCGCCGCGCGGGCCGCGGTCGCCGCTGCTGACCGTGGCCAGCTCCTCGACCGACTTGCCGGCGACCTCGGGGTCGTCGGCGAGGCGCAGGCCGATGCGGCCGCGCTCGCGGTCCACTTCGACCACGCGGACCTGGAGCTCCTGGCCCTTCTCGAGGACCTCCTCGACCGTCGCCGGGCGCTGGCCCGGGGCGATGTTGGAGATGTGCAGCAGGCCGTCGGTGCCCTTGGCCAGCTCGACGAACGCCCCGAACGGCATGGTCTTGACGACCTTGCCGGTGAACGTGTCGCCGATCTCGACCTCCTTGGTCATCGACCGGATGCGATCGACGAGGGCGTCGCCCTTCTCGCCCGTCGCGGCGTACACGCGGACCTGGCCGGTGTCGTCGACGTCGATCTGCGCCTCGTACTCCTCCTGGAGCGAGCGGATCGTCTCGCCGCCCTTGCCGATCAGCAGGCCGATCTTGTCCGGATCGATCTTGATCGACGAGATGCGCGGCGCGTAGGCCGACATCTCCTCGCGCGGCGTGTCGATGACCTTCGTCATCTCGCCGAGGATGAACAGCCGGGCGTCGCGGGCCTGCGTGAGCGCGTCGCGCAGGATCTCGAAGGTGACGCCGGTGATCTTGATGTCCATCTGCAGGGCGGTGATCCCGCCCTCGGTGCCGGCGACCTTGAAGTCCATGTCGCCGAGGTGGTCCTCGACGCCGGCGATGTCGGTGAGCACGACGTAGTCGTCGCCCTCCTTGATCAGCCCCATGGCGATGCCGGCGACCGGCGCCTTGATCGGCACGCCCGCGTCCATCAGCGACAGGGCCGAGCCGCAGACCGACGCCATTGACGAGGAGCCGTTGGACTCGAGGATGTCCGACACGACGCGGATCGTGTACGGGAAGTCCTCCTGGTTCGGGATCACCGGCACGAGCGCGCGCTCGGCGAGTGCGCCGTGGCCGATGTCGCGGCGCTTCGGGCCGCGCATGAAGCCGGCCTCTCCCACCGAGAACGGCGGGAAGTTGTAGTGGTGGAAGTAGCCCTTGGTCGTCTCGAGGCCGAGGGTGTCCAGCCGCATCTCCTCGCGGGTGGTGCCGAGGGCGACGACGGACAGCGCCTGCGTCTGGCCGCGGGTGAACAGCGCCGAGCCGTGCGTGCGCGGCAGCAGGCCCACCTCGATCGAGA
The DNA here is from genome assembly GCA_035540675.1 of Solirubrobacteraceae bacterium. GTDB lineage: Bacteria > Actinomycetota > Thermoleophilia > Solirubrobacterales > Solirubrobacteraceae > DATLGB01. The sequence continues at coordinate 4,641 of DATLGB010000052.1, forward strand.
TCGGCCGGATCTCGGTCGTGTTGCGGCCGTCCGGGCGCTTCTTCTGGACGGCGATGCGGTCGCGGATGATCGACTTCTCGAGCTTGTCGAAGGCCATCTGCGCGGCGGCGCGGCGCTCGGCGTGGGCCGGGTCGCTCTCATCGCCCGAGTACTGGGCGAGCACGGCGGCCTCGACGGCCTTGGTCGCGTCCTGGCGCTCGAGCTTGTCGACCACCTGCGTGGCCTCGTCGAGCTGCGCGCCGTGCGAGGCGCGGATCTGATCGAACAGCCCCTGGTCGACCTGCGGAGCGACGACCTCGAGCTTGTCCTTGCCGGCCTTCTCGGCCAGCTCGCGCATCGCGCCGCAGATCTTGCGGATCTCGCCATGGGCGATGTCGAGCGCGTCGAGGATCTCCGCCTCGGAGACCTCGTTGGCGCCCGCCTCGACCATCAGGATCGCGTCCTCGGTGCCCGAGACGACGAGATCGAGGTCCGAGCGGCCCTCGGCGATGTCCTCCTCGCTCGGGTTGACGACGAAGTTGCCCTCGATCTGCCCGATCCGCACTGCCCCGACAGGCTGCGGGAACGGGATGTTGGACACCATCAGCGCCGCCGACGCGCCGTTCATGGCGAGGATGTCGTACGGGTTGACGTGGTCGACCGACAGCGGCATCGCGACGAGCTGCGTCTCGTAGCGCCAGCCCTTCGGGAACAGCGGGCGCAGCGGGCGGTCGATCATGCGGGCGACGAGCGTGCCCTTCTCGCCTGCGCGGCCCTCGCGCTTGAAGAACGAGCCGGGGATCTTGCCCGCGGCGTACATGCGCTCCTCGACGTCCACCGTCAGGGGGAGGAAGTCGACGTCGCGGAGGTTGCCCGCGGTGGCGGTGCCGAGCACGACGGTGTCGCCGGCGCGGACGGTGACGGCGCCGCTGGCCTGCTTGGCCAGCTTGCCGGTCTCGAACGAGATCTCGGTGCCGCCGATCTCGACGGCGACCTTGGTCACGTCAGACATATGGTCCTTTCTGCTGCCCGCCCGGACGGCGGGCCCTCTGCGCTTCCAACGCTTCGGTAGTTGCTTCGAGCCATGGTAGCCATCGGGGCGCGCGCGGGGTCCGGAGCGGGTCGCCCCGGCGGCGGCCTGTGTCGGTCCGGCGCCAACAGGTGGCGCCGGATCGCCCCACCCCCTCACCCGCGGCGGCCTGTGCCGGTCCGGCGCCAACAGGTGGCGCCGGATCGACGCGCCCGACCCGGCGATAGGGTCCCGGCATGGCGGGACGGATCGTGCTCTTCGGCGCAACCGGCTACACGGGGCGCCTGACGGCGGAGCGGCTGGTGGCGGCGGGCGAGCGTCCGGTGCTGGCCGGCCGCGACCCCGGGCGCCTGCGCGCGCTCGCCGACGAGGTCTCCCCCGGGCTCGAGACGGTGAAGGCCGACGTGCTGCGCGCGAACTCCGTCTTCGGCCTGGTCGAGCCCGGCGATGTCCTGGTCACGACGGTCGGCCCGTTCGCCAAGCACGGCGAGCCCGCGCTGCGCGCTGCGATCGCCGCCGGCGCGACGTACATCGACTCGACGGGCGAGCCTGCCTTCATCCGGCGCGTGTTCGAGGAGTTCCACCATCCGGGACGCGCGTCCGGAGCCGCCCTGCTCACGGCGATGGGCTACGACTACGTTCCCGGCGCGCTGGCGGGGGCGCTCGCCCTCGACGCGGCGGGCGAGGACGCGGTGCGCGTGGACGTCGGCTACTACGTCGTCGGCTCGGGCCGGCCGAGCCCCGGCACGCTGGAGTCGCTGGCCGGCGCGATGCTCGACCCCGCCTTCGCCTTCCGCGACGGGCGGATCGTCACCGAGCGCGGCGCGGCGCGCGTGCGCAGCTTCCGCGTGGCCGGGCGGCCGCGGCCGGCGGCGTCGATCGGCAGCGCCGAGCACTTCGGGCTGCCGCCTGCGTACCCGCGCCTGCGCGAGGTCAACGCCTACCTCGGCTGGTTCGGACCGCTGACCCGCGGCGTCCAGGCGATGTCGCTGGCGACGACCGGCGCCCAGCGGCTGCCCGGCGCGCGACGCGTCCTGCAGGCGACGACGGAGCGCGTCGCGCGGCTGGTGCCGACGCGCGATCACGGCTCGCGCAGCGAGGCGCGCTCCTGGATCGCCGCCGAGGCCTACGACGCGGCCGGAGGGCGGCTCGCGGAGGTCCACCTCGAGGGCGCCGACGCCTACGACTTCACGGCCGGCTTCCTGGCGTGGGCGGCCCGGCGCGCGCAGGCGACCGGGGTCGATGGAACCGGCGCGCTCGGGCCGGTCGGCGCCTTCGGCACGGCGGCACTCGAGCAGGGCTGCGCCGAGGCGGGGATCGCCCGCACCGGAAGCTGAAGTCATGCAGCGGACAACGGCGCCACCGGGCGGCCCGGCCGCTCCCTACATTGCCGCCGCATGTCCGCCCCGTCGGGAGGGGCGGCGCTCTGGAGGGGGCTCTCTTGAAGGCAGGGATCGCGCGCCGCGGCGCGCTCGTCGTGGTCGCCGCTGCGCTGGGCGCGGGCCTGGTGCCGGGTGCGGCCGACGCGGCGCGCGTCCTGAAGGTGCAGGACGGCAAGGCACGCTGGGTCCGCGACCCGCTGCTGCCTCCCGCGTCGAAGACGGCGCTGCCGCCCGTGCGCGGGAGGTCGGGACCGCGGGTGGCGACGAAGCCGCGCGCCCGCGCGGCCTCGCTCACCGGCCAGGAGCGCAAGCGCTACTCGGACGCGCTCTCCGCGGCCAAGCGCCAGCGTGACGCGCTCAGCGGGACCCGCCGCGCCGAGCTGTCGGCGGTCATCGCCATCGTCGAGCGCATCGAGTCCCGCGGCGAGCTGACCTCGAGCCGGCTCAACGCGATCGAGTCGACGCTGCGGCGCAACACGGAGCTCTGGGGCTCGAACGCCGCGCCACCGCCCGGCACCCACGTGACGTTCGGGACGTCGCCGGTGATCTTCGAGTACTACGCCGGCAGCGGCCTGCAGATCCAGCCGCTGGGTAACTTCGGCAAGGCGAACGCGGCCTGGAGCGAGTGCCGCAGCGCCGGCGACCGCACCTGCACGCGCCTGCGCAACCACCTCGACGCGATGCTCTCGCTGGCGGCGCAGCGCGGCGGCTTCACCGCCTTCGAGTACTACTTCGACTTCGAGGGCGGCGCCCCGCCGTGGATCTCGAGCATGGCGCAGGGCACCGGCATCCAGGCCCTGTCGCGCGCCACGCAGCTCACGGGCGACACCCGCTACGTCACGGCGGCGCGGGCCGCGCTGGGCGCCTTCGAGACGGCGCCGCCGGTCGGCGTGCTGCAGCCGGCCGAGGGCGGCAGCCACTACCTCATGTACTCCTACGCGCCCAGGCTGTTCATCTTCAACGGCTTCCTGCAGTCGCTCGTCGGGCTCGACGACTACCGCGACATCTCGGGTGACGCGCGCGGCACGACGCTGTTCCGCAACGGCCACGCCCACGCAAAGCTGCTCGTCCCGCAGTCCGACACCGGCTCGTGGTCGCTGTACTCGCTCGGCGGCCCCGAGTCGACGCGCAACTACCACGTGCTGCTGCGCGACATCCTGGCCAACCTGTGCAAGCGGATCGGCACCACCGTCTACTGCACGACGGCCGACCGCTTCACGCAGTACCTGGCGGCGCGCGACGCCGCGTGAACCGCCGGCGGGCGCAGGCGACAGTTCCTGCGCCCGCCGGCGTTCCTATTGAGAACCCGTCGGTCGGAAGAAAGCCTCCCCATGCTCGGTCGTATCGGCGCTGCCCTCGCGGCAGCCCTCACCCTGATGATGCTCGCGGCGCCCGCGGCGCCCGCCGCCTGGACGCAGCCGTTCCGCGGCGCGCTCAACGCCGACCCCGCCAAGGAGGCGGGCGACCCGTTCCTGCTCGCGGCGGGCGGCACGCTCTGGACCGCGTGGGAGGAGGGCTCCTTCTCGTCGCGACAGGTGCAGGTGGCCAAGCTGACGGCGAACGGCTGGCAGCGGGTCGGCGCGCCGGTCGGCACTGCGGGCTCCACCGATCCGGTCCTCGCCGAGCACGGCGGATCGATCTACGTGGCGTACCAGACGAGCCGCATGCTCGCCGATCGGTCGAGCCAGAGCGACGTCCACGTCGCCCGCTTCGACGGCACGAGCTGGCAGGCCGTCGGCGGGCCGGTCGACCGCAGCCTGGACAAGGACGCGGGCTCGCCGGACCTGACCGTGTTCGGCGGCGCGCTCCACATCGCCTGGTACGAGAACCGCACGGAGCTGGACTTCAACCCCACCCTGCTCGCGCCGCAGCAGGTCGACCGGTCCTCGATCCGGGTCGCGAAGCTGTCGGGGAGCACCTGGCAGGACGTCGGCGGACCGGTCAGCTTCACGGCGCAGGACGACGACCCGAGCGACGTGGACAACAGCATCGAGCCGAGCATCGCGGGTGCCGGCGCGCGGCTGTGGCTCGCCTGGCGCGAGGAGGCGTCGGTGCGTGCGGCCTACACCGACAACACCACCTGGAACCACCTCGCCGAGCCCGTGAGCAGCCCGGGCGCTTCCAGCGCCGACTACCCCGACCTGCACGCCATCGGCCGGACGCCCTGGCTGGCGTGGAGCGAGTTCGACACGCAGTCGCGCGTGCGGGTGGCGCGCATCAACGGCGACCAGACGCGATTCGTGCAGCCGGTCGGCGGGCCGAGCCCGATCCAGCGCAATGCGAAGGAGAACGCGAGCGCCCCGAGCCTCGGCTCCGCCGCCGGCCGCCCCGTCGTGGCGTGGCACGAGCTCGAAGACCAGGGCAGGACCGCGGAGATCCTCGTCGCTCGGCTGAATGCCTCCCACTCCGACTGGGAGGAGCTCGCGCCCGCTGCGGACGGCAGCCCGATCAACCACGACTCCAACGCGGGCGCGCAGTTCCCCGCGCTGGCGGTGCTCGACGACATCCCGGCCGTCTCGTGGATCGAGGCCTCGTCGGCCAGCGGCAGCATCAGGCGCGGCGTCTACTCCGCGCGGCTCGAGCCCGACTACCTCGGCGACCCGGAGGCCGTGGCGACCGACGACGGCGCGATGTTCCTGGCCCGCCTGCGGACCTTCGAGCTTCCCTATCCGGCCGGCTTCGCGTGGGGGCGCAGCCCCCGCGAGTTCTTCACGCCGACGACGCGCACGAGCGGCCCGGAGGACACCATCGTCGCGGCCGCCAACGGGCTCGAGCCGCAGACGCAGTACTTCCTGCAGGCCTTCGCCGATCTCGGCGAGCCCGACTCGTTCGGGCCGGCGACCACGTTCACGACCGACGCCCCGGCCGGCGAGCCGGGACCGGCGGGGCCGACCGGCCCCACGGGGCCGCAGGGCCCGACCGGCGAGACCGGCTCCCAAGGGCCGACCGGCGAGAGCGGGCCGCAGGGCCCCACCGGCGAGAGCGGGCCGCAGGGCCCGACCGGCGAGAGCGGGCCGCAGGGCCCGACCGGCGAGAGCGGGCCGCAGGGCCCCACCGGCGAGAGCGGGCCGCAGGGCCCCACCGGCGAGACCGGCTCCCAGGGCCCGAGCGGCCCGTCCGGCCCGCAGGGACCCGGCGGTGAGACGGGCGCCACCGGTCCGCAGGGACCTCCCGGCGAGACGGGCGAGACCGGCGAGACGGGCGAGCAGGGACCGGCCGGCGACCCCGGACCGCAGGGCCCCGCGGGTGACGCCGGGCCCCAGGGGTCGCAGGGCGCCTCCGGCGCCGATGGTGTCGCGGGCCGCACCGGCGCCGACGGCCGCGACAGAGCGTCGCCGTTCCTGATCGCGATCCTCGACGCCCGAAACCGCATCGCCTCCCGCCGCGGGCTGCGGATCCGCTACGTCTCGACGATGAGCGCCGCGATCCAGCTCGAGGTCATCCGCGGCGAGCGCCGCGTGGCCCGGGTCGCGCGCACGGCGCGCCTCGGGAGCAACGCGATCCGCTGGAACGGGCGCGTCGGCAAGCGGCGCGCCGACGCGGGGCGCTACACGCTGCGGCTCACGGCGGTGGCCGCCGACGGCCGGCGTACGATCGACTCGATGCGGGTCCGCGTCCGGCCGCGGCGCTGAGGCGCCGCGCGGCGCCGGCCGGAGAGCCGGCGCCGCGCGGGCCCCGTATCCCCTCCGTGTTCGGCCACCGCACGCTGGTCCGCGAGCAGCGCCTGCCCGGCGCGCCCGGCGACGTCTTCCCGTTCTTCGCCGACGCCGGCAACCTCGAGGCGATCACGCCGCCCTGGCTGGGCTTCGCGATCGTCACGCCGGGCCCGATCGAGATG
>DATLGB010000053.1:0-2719 GCA_035540675.1 Solirubrobacteraceae bacterium
GCCCGCAGGTCACCTCGTAGTTGATCGTCTGCAGGCGCCGCGCGATCTCCTCGGCGCAGATGCGCTCCTCGCCCTGGGCGCCGATCAGCACGGCGCGATCGCCGACGGCCGCCGCGGGCGGGCTGCCGACGTCGAGCGTGATGTTGTCCATGCTGACCGTGCCGACGAGCGGACGTCGCGCGCCGCGCACGAGCACGTCGAGGTTGTTCGTCAGCGCGCGCCGCACGCCGTCGCCGTACCCGATCGGCACCGTCGCGGTGTGCGTCGGCGTCGTCGCCACGAAGCGCCGCCCATAGCCCGCGCTCTCGCCGGGCGCGACCGGCTTGACGGCGCAGACGTAGGAGCACAGCTCGAGCGCCGGCTCGAGGTCGCGCGCGGCGGCGTCCTCGCCGAACGGATCGAGGCCGTACAGCGCGACGCCGGCGCGCACCATGTCGAGGTGCGCCGCGGGGTCGCGCAGCGCGCCGGCGCTGTTGGCCGCGTGCAGCACGATCGACGGATGGGCGGCCTTCAGCGCCGGCGCCCAGTCTCCAAAGCGCTCGAGCTGCTCGGCGAAGAACGCGTCGCCGCGCTCGTCGGCGGTCGCGAAGTGCGTCATCGCCCCGGCGAGGCGGACGCCCTCGGTCGCGGCGGCGGCCTGCGCCACGCGGGTCGCGATCGCCGGGTCGCGGGTCCCGAGCCGGCCCATCCCGGTGTCGAGCTTGACGTGCACCGCGCCGCCGCCGCGCGCCGCCACCGCCGCCACGAACGCCTCGTCCCAGGCGACGACGTCGGCGCGGGCCGCGAGCGCCACGTCGAGCTCGGCCGCCGACAGCGCGCCCATGACGAGGATCGGGGCCTCGAGCCCGGCCGCGCGCAGCTGCGCCGCCTCGCCCGCCGCGGCGACGGCGAGCCAGCTCGCGCCGCCGGCCAGCGCGGCGCGCGCGCTGGGGACGGCGCCGTGGCCGTAGCCCTCGGCCTTCACGACGGCGCACAGCGCCGCGGCGTTCGCGCCCGCGGCGAGCTCGCGCCGCATGCGTGCGGCGTTGCGCTCGATCGCCGCGAGGTTGACGCGCGCGACCGCGCGAACCGCCACGTCCTGCTGGACCGCCATCGCGCGCGAAGGCTACTCGCCGGGCGGCGCGGGCTCGCCGCGCCGCGCGCGCGGCAGCGCCGCGATGACGTCGCGCGCGATGACCCCGTCGGCGCCGTGCTCCTCGGCGGCGACGCGACCCGCCGCGGCGTGGCGGCGCACGCCCGCGCACGCGGCGGCGAACGCGTCCATGCCCTTGGCCAGGTGCGCGCCGATGATGCCGCTCAGGACGTCGCCGGTGCCGGCGGTGGCCAGGCCGGGGGCGCTCAGGTCGTTGACGGCGGCCAGGCCGTCGGGCCGGGCGACGATCGTGTCGTCGCCCTTGAGCACGACGATCGCCCGCGCCCGCCGCGCCGCCTCGCGCGCGCTGCGCAGGCGGCTGCGGCCGACCGCCTCGCTCGAGGTCCCCAGCAGCCGCGCGAGCTCGCCGGCGTGCGGCGTGAGGACGGTCGGCGCGCCGCGCCCGGCGAGCGACTCGAGCGCGCCGGCGTGCGCGTTGAGGCCGTCGGCGTCGAGCAGCAGCGGGATGGCGGCGCGCGCGGCCACGTCGCGCAGGAAGCGCAGCGCGCCCTCGCCGCGGCCCGCGCCGGGGCCGAGGACCAGCGCCCCCGCCCGCTCGCACGCCGCGAGCGCGTCCTCCACGCCGGCGGGCGCCAGCGCGCCATCCTCGTCGGCCAGCCCGCGCGTCATCACCTCGAGCAGGCGCATCTCGAAGATCGGCTCGAGCGAGGCCGGCACGAGCGCGGTGACGTAGCCCGCGCCGGCGCGCATGGCGGCATCGGCGGCGAGGCACGGCGCGCCGGTCAGCCCGCGCGAGCCGCCCGCGACGACGACGTGGCCGGAGCTGAACTTCGTGCCGGGTGCGTCGCGTCCGGGCACGAGGTCGTGGACGCGGCCGGTCAGCCGCCCGGCGTCGGGCGCGACCGGGGCGCCCGGCGGGATCCCGATGTCCACGACGATGCGCTCGCCGCAGGCCTGCTTGCCCGGCGCGATCCAGTGGCCCGGCTTGGCCGCCGCGAACGTCACGGTCGCCGTCGCGGCCACCGACACGTCGGCGGCCTCGCCCGTCGAGGCGTCGACGCCGCTGGCGATGTCGGCGGCGACGATCGGCCCGCCGAAGCTCGCGAGCGCCTCGATCGCGTCCGCCGCGGCGCCCCGCGGCTCGCCGTGAGCGCCGGTGCCGAGGATCGCGTCGACCACCACCGCCGCGCCCGCGAGCGCGGCCGGCTCGAACGGCTCGTGCGTGCCCTCGAGCCGGCGCAGGTTCGCCGCGGCGTCGCCGGCGTACTCGTCGGGCGCGGCGAGCAGCAGGACGCGCACCTTGCGCCCGAAGCCGCGCAGCAGGCGTCCGGCCACAAGGCCGTCGCCGCCGTTGTTGCCCTTGCCGCAGACGATCGCGATCGGCCCGCGGGGGAAGAGCCGGTCGGTGTGCACCGTCAGGCCGGCGCCGGCGCGCTCCATGAGGTCCAGCGACGGGATCCCCAGCTGCTCGATCGCCCAGCGGTCGATCGCCCGCATCTGCTCGGCACCGAAGAGCGGCTCGAGCCAGTCGGGAAGCGGCGCCTCGTCCACCTCAGGTCACCCGGCGCGCACCACGGCCACGGCCCCGGCGGTGGCCTTGGAGTGCGTCATCGAGATCTCCACCTG
>DATLGB010000054.1:0-9879 GCA_035540675.1 Solirubrobacteraceae bacterium
GGGAACGTCCACGGCGGACGGACGACGAGCCAGAACAGCGTCGCGAAGCCGAAGCCCCAGACCAGCGAGGTGGCCGGGTGGTGCCCGCGCGCGCCGGCGCGCTCCGCCGCCACCATGTAGACGGCGAACGTGACCGCCGCGCCGGCGGCGAACAGCAGCCCCAGCCCGTCCAGGCCGCTCGGGTCGTAGGCGCGCACGACCAGGAACGCCCCCACCACCGACAGCGCGCCGGCGCCCCACAGCGTCGGCGCCATCCGGCGCCCGTGCGCGACGCGCAGCCACAGCAGGATGAGCAGCGGACCGAGGTACTGGATCGTCAGCGCCACGCCGACGTCGAGGCGCTCGATGGCGAGGAAGTACGTCCCGTGCACGAGCGCGAGCCCGGCGATGCCGAAGAACGCCAGGCCGCCGATCTGGTCGCGGCGCACGCGCAGCAGGCCGCGGTCCATGACGAGCAGCCACACGGCGAGCAGCGCGAAGCTCAGCGCCGAGCGCATCTCGGACAGGTGAAACGGCGAGACGCCGTCGTCGATCAGCAGCCGCGCCAGCGACCCGTTGACCGCCCACATCGTCGCCGCGACGGCCGCCAGTGCGTAGCCGAGGCGCGGCGAGCGCTCGTGGAGCGGCCGCGGTGCGCCGTCCGCGACGGGCGGTGCGGACGGCGAGGCGACGGACACGGGCACCACGCTAGGGCGGCTGCGGCCCCTGCCATACTCAGCGGGCAGGGCGGGCGCGCCCGTCCTCGATCGGGGCGTGGCGCAGCCTGGCAGCGCGCTGGCTTTGGGTGCCAGAGGTCGCCGGTTCGAATCCGGCCGCCCCGATCACGCGGAACGGCGCGCTCAGCCGGTGACGACCCAACCCGCCATCGCCACGAAGTGGACGACGGCGGCGGCGATCACGAACGCGTGGAAGACCTCGTGGAAGCCGAAGGTGCGCGGCCACGGGTTCGGCCGGCGCAGCGCGTAGACGACCGCGCCGGTGGTGTAGAGCAGGCCGCCGGCCGCGAGCAGCGCCAGCGGCGCGGCGCCGAGCCGGTCGAGCAGCTCCGGCAGGGCGATCACGGAGATCCACCCGAGCCCCAGGTAGGTGCCCGCCACCAGCCAGCGCGGCGCGTCGATCCAGACGAGGCTGAAGGCGACGCCGGCGGCGGCGCCCGCCCAGGCGGCGATCAGCAGCCCGAGCCGCAGCCCGCCGTCGAGGACCAGCAGCGCCACCGGCGTGTAGCTGGCGGCGATGAAGATGAAGATCGTCGAGTGGTCCACTCGCCGCAGCAGCGGCCGCCACTTGGGGTCCCAGCGCCAGCGGTGGTAGAGCGCGCTGCCGCCGAACAGCGCGCACAGGCCGGCGCCGTAGATCGCGGCCGCGGCGCGCGCCGAGGCGTCCGGTGCGATCCCGAGCAGGACGATCGCCGCGACCAGCGCGACCCAGAAGGCGGCGGCGTGCGAGACGCCGCGCAGCCGCGGGACGAGCTGCTCGTCGCTCATCCGCCGGTCAGCAGCAGCCGGCGCACGTGCTCGTCGTCGAACTCGGCCGGCTCGGTAGAGGCGACGAAGTCGCGCAGGACGCGCGCGAAGCGCACCGGGTCGTCGTTGAACGGGAAGTGCCCCGCGCCGGCGAACACCTCGAGCCGGCTGCCGGGGATCGCGGCGTGCGCCTCGCGGCCGTGGGTGACGGGGATCATGCGGTCGCGCTCGCCCCACACGATCAGCGTCGGGACGCTCTGGGCGAGGTACAGCCGGTCGCGCGCGCTCACCCGCTGGCCGCCGAGGTCGAGGATCCCGCGCACGGTGTGCAGGAACGCGCGGCGCGCGCCGTCGTCGTGGAAGGAGGTGAGGCCCTCGGCGACGCCCTGCAGGTCGGGGCCGGGGCGCAGGCCGATCGCGCCCAGGCCGCGGGTCACCGTCTCGGCCGCCGCGCGCAGGTGGCGGTGCGCGAGCACCGGCAGTACGAGCTCGGCCCCCGGCAGCGTGGCCGCGCGCAGCACGAGGTTGACCTCGCGCCCGAGCCCGCCGCTGGAGACGAGCACGAGGCGGTCGACGCGCTCGGGGAACTGGTAGGCGAGCTGCATCGCGATGCCGCCGCCGAGGGAGTGGCCGACGACGGTCGCGCGCGGGTGGCCCAGCGCCACGAGCAGGTCGCGGATGCCGGAGGCGAACGCGCCGAGCGAGTAGTCGCCGCGCGGCTTCGCGGACGCGCCGTGGCCCATGAGGTCCGGCGCGATGACCGTGTGGTGCTCGGCCAGCAGCGGCGCCACCAGGCGCCACGTCCGGGAGGAGGAGGTGATGCCGTGCACGAGCACCAGCGGCGGCCCCTCCCCGGCCATCCGGTAGCTCACGGGGTGGCCGTGCAGCTCGATCTCGCGCGGCTCGAAGTCGTCTGGCAGCATCATCGAAGAACCGTTACACCGCTCCATGTCACATGTGACGGCGCGGCCGTCAGTGGGCGCGCCGCCGCCATACTGCCCGGCCCATGCGCTTCCAAGACGTGGAGCGGGCGATCGCCGGTGTGCCGTTCATGACGTCCTGGCAGGGGCGGCGCGTCTACGACCACCTGCGCGACACGGGCGCGCGCGACGTCCTCGAGCTCGGCACCGCGCACGGCGCGTCGGCGGCGTACATGGCGGCGGCGGTGGCGGCCAACGGCGGCGGTCGCGTCACGACGATCGACCGCTTCCACTTCCAGGGCCCGTCGCCGGAGGAGACGCTCGAGCGCGCGGGGCTGCGGGACGCCGTCGATCTCGTGCGCGTGCCGGACTCCTCCTACGACTGGTGGCTGGCCGAGCGGGTGCGCGAGCGCTCCGACGCCGCCGGCAACTGCGAGCCGGCCTACGACTTCTGCTACCTGGACGGGATGCACGACCTGCACGTCGACGGCGTCGCCGTCGTGCTGGTCGAGAAGCTCCTGCGGCCGGGCGCCTGGCTGCTCCTGGACGACCTCGACTGGACCTACGAGGCGGGCACGGTGCCCGGGGCGGAGAAGCTGTCCGAAGACGAGCGCACCACGCCGCACATGCGCGTCGTGTGGGACCTGATCGTGCGCCCGCACCCGGCCTTCACCGAGCTGCGCGACGAGGACGGCACCTGGGGCTGGGCCCGCAAGGCGCCGGGCGAGCCGAAGCGGCTGACGGTGTCGGTGACGCGCGAGGAGCGATCGATCCTCGCGCGCCGGCTGGCGCTCGCCGCGCGCCGCCTGCGCCGCTCAGCGCGGTAGCAGCCGCGTTGCCGCCGCCTTGAAGGTGGCCGCCACGCGCGCGCCCGGCCGCAGCTCGAGCGCCTCGGCGGCGGGCGCCGTCACCTCCACGGCCAGCGGCTGGGGGACGAGCAGCCCGACGCGCACGCGGTTGGCCACCGGCGTCACCGAGACGACCTGCGCGTCGAGCCGGTTGCGCGCCGACCCGTGCGCGGCCGCGCCCGGCGGCTCGAGCGCCACCTCCCACGGATAGACGCTGACCGCGACGGGGCCGTCGCGCACGTCGAGGCTCGAGACGACGCCGCCGCCGTCGAGCGCGACGACCGTGACGCCGCCGGCGCCGCGGCGCGCGACGCCGGACAGCACGTTCGCGCCCGCGAAGTCGGCCACGAACGCCGACGCGGGCGCGGCGGCCAGCTCGCTCGCGGCGCCCTCCTGCACGAGGCGGCCGCCGTCGACGACCGCCACCCGGTCGCCGAGGAGCGCCGCCTCGGCGAAGTCGTGGGTCACCAGCAGCGTCGGCACGCCGGTGGAGCGCACCGCCGCACCGAGCTCGCGCGCCGCGTGCGCGCGGGTGGTGGCGTCGAGCGCCGCCAGCGGCTCGTCGAGCAGCAGGACGTCCGGCTCGCGCGCGAGCGCCCGCGCCAGCGCCACGCGCTGGCGCTCGCCTCCCGACAGCTCGTGCGGGCGCGCGTGCGCCCGCGCGCCGAGCCCGAGGCGCTCGAGCAGCTCGGCCGCGCGCCGGCGGCGGTCGCGCCCGCGCAGCGGGTACGCGACGTTCTGCAGCGCCGACAGGTGCCCGAACAGGGCGTACTCCTGGAAGACGTAGCCGACCCGCCGGCGCTCGGGCGGCACGTCGACGCCGGCGCTCGTGTCGAGCCACACGTCCTCGCCGCAGGCGACGCGGCCGCACCGCGGCGCGAGCAGCCCGGCGGCGACGCGCAGGATCGACGTCTTGCCCGCCCCCGACGGCCCGGCCAGCGCCAGGCACTCGCCGGCCGGCACCGTCAGCGCCACGTCGAGGTCGACCGCGCCGACCCGCGTCGCCGCCTCAAGCCGCAGCACGGGCGCCCTTGATCGTGAGCAGGATCGCCGCCGAGACGCAGACGAGGACCGCCGACAGCGCCAGCGCGCTCGTGAAGTCGGTGGCGAAGCGCTCGTAGATGGCCAGCGGCGCGGTCTGGGTGACGCCCTGCAGCGAACCGGCGAACATCAGCGTCGCGCCGAACTCCCCGAGCGCGCGGCCCCACGCGAGCGCGAGCGCCGCCGCCAGCCCGGGCGCCGCCGCCGGCACCCCGACGCGCAGGAAGGTGCGCGCCTCGCCGGCGCCGAGCGTGCGCGACGCGTCGAGCCAGCTGCGGTCGATTGCTCCGAACGCCGCCTGCGCGCCTCGCAGGTAGAACGGCGACGAGACGAAGACGAGTGCGACCACGACGCCGGCGAACTCCAGCACCAGCCGCAGCCCGCCGGCGTCGAGCACGCCGCCGAGCACGCCCTGCGGGCCGAACGCCGCCAGCAGGCCGATGCCGGCGACCGCCGGCGGCAGCACGAGCGGCAGCTCGATCAGCGTCGTGATGGCGGCGCGCCCGCGGAAGCGGCGGGTCGCCAGCAGCCAGGCCGCGGGGGTGCCGACGGCGACGATCACGACCAGCGCGAGCCCGCTCGCCTTCAGGCTCAGCCACAGCGCGTCGAGCGACCCGGGCGCGCCGAGCGCGGCGACCAGCTCTCCCGGGCTCGCCTCGACGAAGATCGCCAGCACGGGCAGCGCGAGGAAGGCCAGCGCCGCGGCGACGGCCGCGGCCGCGAGAACCCGGAACATCACGGCGCCGCCCCGAAGCCGGCGGCGCGCAGCGCGCGCGCGTCGCGCAGGCCGGCCACGAACGCCCGCGCCGCCTCGCGCCGCGGCGTGCCCCGCACCACGGCGGCCGCGTAGCGGATGTCGGGCTGGAGCTGGTCGGGCAGAGCGATCGCCTGGACTCGCCCCCGCTGCGCCGCGACGTCGGTCTCGTAGACGAACGCCGCGTCGACGGCGCCCTGCAGGAGCTTGCCCATGGCTCCGGCCACGTCGGGCTCGCGGGTGCGCACGTTGGCCTCGAGGGCGCGCCGCTCGACGGCCGGCAGGCGCGCGAGCAGCCGCCGCGTGTACTCGCCGACGGGAACCCCGCGCGCGCCGACGGCGATCCGCACGCCGGGCGTCGTGAGGTCGGAGAGCTCGCCGAACTCCGACGGCCGCACCGCCACGGCGAGCCGGTTCGTGGCGAACACCACGGGCGCCTCCACCAGCCCCTCGCGGTGCAGCGCCTGCGCCAGCCGGGCGTCGGCGGCCGCGAAGACGTCCGGGCGCACGCCCTGCCGGATCTGCGCGGCCAGCAGGTCGGAGCCGCCGAACGAGAACCGCACCTCGCCCGCTCCGTGCGCGGCCGCGTGGGCGGTCAGCGGGCCCTTCAGCGACGCCGCCGCCGCGACGGTCAGGCGCTCTGACGCCGCGCCGCCGCTCCCGCAGCCGCCGAGCGCCAGCGCACCCACCAGCGCGAGCGCGGCCGTTCTCACCGCCGGTCGACCATCACCGACGTCGCCTTCACCGTCGCCGTCGCCGCGACGCCCGGCGCCAGCCCCAGCTCCTCGACGGCGTCGCGCGTCACCGCCGCCACGACGCGGAACGGGCCCGCCTCGAGCTCGACCAGCGCCATCACGCCGTCCACCTCGACCGAGCGCACCACGCCCGGGAAGCGGTTGCGGGCGCTCAGCGGCGCGCCGGTGCCGCTGCGGCGCGGCCGCGCGCTCAGCCGCTCGACCTCGGCGCGGGGCACGCGCCGGCGGTTGCGGTCGTCGCGCGTGGTCCGCAGGCGGCCGGCGCGGTCCCAGCGGCGCAGCGTGTCGGCTGAGACGCCGAGCGCTCGCGCCGCCTCGCCCAGGCTGAGGTCGTCGGGCATCTGCCTAAGCATTGCATAGGCACAGGCGCGCGAGAGTGCCGCTGCGGCGCGCGTGCGCGACGATGCGCGCACGCATGGAGCGCATCACCGCGCGCAACTCCGCCGGCTACGACGCCCCGATCGGGCTGACCGCGGACCCAGTCGTGTTCACGCTGGCCGACGCGCGGCTGTGCGTCCTGCTCGCGCGCCGGCTCGAGCCGCCGCAGCGCGGGCTGTTCGCACTGCCGGGCGGGTTCGTGGGCGCGCAGGAGTCGCCCGAGCAGACGGCGGAGCGCAAGCTGCGGGAGAAGACCGGCGTCGGGTCGGTGCACCTCGAGCAGCTGCGCACCTATGCGGAGCCGGACCGCGACCCGCGCGGCTGGCTGCCGTCGATCGCGTACCTGGCGCTGGTGCGCCCCGAGTCGCTGCCGGCGGAGGCGCCGGCCGGGCGCGAGGCGGGCTGGCATCCCGTCGACGCGCTGCCCGAGCTGGCGCTCGACCACGCCCGCATCGTCGACGACGGGCTGTGGCGGCTGAACGCGCGCGTCGCCGACAAGGCGTGGTTCGTGCGCGTCGCCGGCGGCCTGCTGCCCGACGAGTTCACGCTCGGGCAGGCGCAGCGGCTCTACGAGGCGCTGCGGGGCGAGGAGGTCGACGCCGCGAACTTCCGCCGCGACGTGCGCGCGACGGGCTGCCTGCGCGACACCGGGCGCACGTACTCCGACGGCCGCGGCCGCCCGAGCCACCTGTACCGGCGCGCGGCGGCGTAGCGAGGCGCGTCAGGGGATCTCGCGCAGCATCACGAGCGACGTCGCGCCGGGGGTGCCCGTCCGCCGCCCCGCCGTCAGCACGACCAGCGACCCCGGCTCCAGCCGCGCGAAGTCGCGCGCCGCGACCAGCGCGCCCTCCACCAGCTCCTCCACCGTGTCGGCGACGGCGACCCCGGTGGGATGCACGCCCCACTCGAGCTGTAGCTGGTTGGCGACGGCGTCCTCGTGCGTGAGCGCGATGATCGGGCGGTGGCTGCGGTACTTCGCGCAGGCGCGCGCGCCGCCGCCGGTCGAGGTGGGCACCAGCAGCGCGGCGGCACCCACGTCGTCGGCGAGCGTGACCGCGGCGTGCAGCACGGCGGCGGCCGCCGACTCCGGCGGCTGCCCGCCGCGGGCGCGGCCGTGGATGAGCGGCGCCTCCTCCGCGGCGACGGCGATCTCCGCCATCACGCGCACGGCCTCGACCGGGTAGTCGCCGATGCCCGTCTCCGCCGAGAGCATCACGGCCGAGGTCCCGTCGATGACGGCGTTGGCGACGTCGGCCACCTCGGCACGCGTCGGCTCGGGCGAGTGGATCATCGACTCGAGCATCTGCGTCGCCGTGATCACGAGCTTCCCGCGCTGCGTCGCGCGGTCGATCGTGTCCTTCTGCATGAGCGGGACGCGCGCGACGCCCGCCTCGATGCCGTAGTCGCCGCGGGCGACCATCACGCCGTCGGAGGCGGCCAGGATCTCGTCGAGGTGCTCGTAGGCCTCGATCTTCTCGATCTTGGCGATGGTGCGGGCGCGCGAGCCGAGCCGCGCCATGTGCTCGCGCAGCAGCTCCACGTCGGCCGCGGTCCGGACGAAGGACAGCGCCACGAAGTCCGCTCCGAGCTCGGTCGCCAGCTCGAGGTCGCGGACGTCCTTGCCGGTCATCGCCGGCAGCTGCGGGCGCGCGTAGGTGACGTTGACGCCCTTGCGCGGCCCGACGCCGCCCGGCGTCACCGCCCGCGCGCGCACCTCGCCGCCGCGGACCTCGTCCACCACCAGCCGGGGGACGCCGTCGCCGATGACGATCTCCGACCGCTCGGTCACGAGCTCGGCGAAGTCCGGGAACTCGACCACGAGCCGGTCGTCCTCGCCGACCTCGCCGGGGCGGGCGCCGACCAGCACCACCTCGTCGTCCGCCCGCAGGTCGGCGGCCGGCGTCGCGGCCGCCAGCCGCAGCTTCGGGCCCTGGAGGTCGAACAGCAGGGCGAGCGGCCGCCCCGCCCGCGCCGCCGCCTCGCGCGCTGCCCGCGCCCGGCGCCGGAGGTCGTCCTCGGTGCCGTGCGAGCAGTTGACGCGGACGCAGTCGGTGCCGGCGGCGAGCAGCCGGTCGAGCACCTCCGGCGGATCGGTGGCGGGGCCGATCGTGGCGACGATCTTGGTCCGGCGCTCGAGCAGCACGCGGCGCCCTCTCAGTCCTCGTCGCCGTCGTCCACCGGGCGACCGTACCAGCGCGGGCTACGATGCCGGGAGCCGGCGACAACCGGCGGGAACACGGGAGGTTGGGATGCGGATCGAGGCAACCGGGCGGGGCCGCGCACGAGCGCTGGGGATCGCGCTCGCCGTCGCGCTGATATCGGCCGCGGTGGTGGCCGCGACCGCCCGCACGCCGGCGATGGCCCAGGGTGGCTCCGGCGACGTCCCGTGCGAGACCGTCGCGGCGCCCGACGTCAGCTTCGGCGCGCCCGTCGTGATCGACGAGGCGCGCGCGGGCGGCGAGCCCGTCAGCGTCATCGCCAAGGACGGCTCGATCAACGTGTCGGCGCACGCCGGCACCACGCACATCTACAAGGACCCGCTCGCCCTGCCCGGCGCCGGCGACTTCGCGGTCGGCTACTTCAACCAGACCCTCAACTGGCGCTCGACCGACGGCGGCGCCACCTGGAAGTACGTCGGCTTCGCCGGCCAGCCGGTCGGGCCGCACAGCGCCACGTCGACCGGCTTCTCCGATCCGGACTTCGCGATCGACCAGGCCGGCAACATCTACAACGTCGAGATCGACCTGGCGAACGACTCGGTCTTCAAGAGCACCGACGACGGCCAGAGCTACCCGATCGCCAACCCGGTCGCGGGAGCGGGGGACCGGCCGTGGCTGACCGCGCTCGAGCCCGACGAGGTCTTCCTCTACATCAACCTCCCGAAGATGCTGCGGTACTCGACCGACCCGCTGCTCGTCCAGTGGCAGACGCTGCCGACGCCGCCGATCAGCTCGAAGGCGATGCCCGACCCGCTGAACCCGAACGACGGCCTGATCGGCCCGGTCGGCCTCGGCAAGTTCGCCATCTCCGGCGACGACGCGCGCACGTGGAAGACCCACAGCTTCGGCCCGCTCGGCAAGTCCACGCAGTTCTTCGGCGTCGTCGCGGTCGACCGGGCGGGCAACGTCTACCAGGCCGCGGCGGGCGGCTACGAAGGCCCCGACGACACGTCGCCCAGCGGCGAGGTCACGTTCACCTACTACGAGCGCGCGACCGGCCGGACGAACAGCCAGCTCATCGAGCTGCCGATCCCGCCCGGCGACGCGCTGTGGCCGTGGATCGTCGCCGGCGACGACGGCCGCGTGGCGGTGGCCTGGTATCAGAACCACGCGGGCGCGCCCAACATGTTCTACGCGTACGCCGGCATCACCCACAACGGCCTCGGCACCGAGGTGAAGTGCTCCGACGGCACCACCAAGCACGTCCCGCCGCAGTTCGACGTCGAGAACGTCTCGGGCAAGCCGATCCACGTCGGCGCGATCTGCCTCGAGGGGACCGCGTGCAACGCGGAGCGGACGTTCGAGGGCGGCGACCGGCGCCTCGGCGACTTCTACTCGATCAACTTCGACCTCGAGGGCAACGTCTTCATCGCGAGTGCCGACACGACGCTGCCGAACCCGCTCGGCGGCCCGAAGCCGGTCGGCAACCCGATCTTCGTCAAGCAGAGCTCGGGCCCGAAGCTGCTCGGGAAGCCGATCCCGCCGCGGCCGACGCCGCCGC
>DATLGB010000055.1:0-5471 GCA_035540675.1 Solirubrobacteraceae bacterium
ACCGGCGAGGAGTCCGGCGGCGCCTACTTCGCCATGGAGGCGCTCGTGCCGCCCGGCGGCGGCCCGCCCCCGCACATCCACTCCAACGAGGACGAGACCTTCTACGTGCTCGAGGGCGACGTCACCTTCGTCCTCGGCGACCGGACGGTCGTCGCCGGCCCCGGAGACTTCGTGCACGTCCCGCGCGGCAACGTCCACTGCTTCCAGAACCGCGGCGCGACGACCGCCCGGCTGATCCTCACCTTCACGCCCTCGGGGATCGAGAAGTTCTTCGAGGAGACGCTGCAGGTGGCGCTCGACCCGACCCAGGACCCCCCGGAGCCCGTCGAGGCGGTGGCCGCCCGCTACGCCGAGGCGGCGCCGCGCTACGGGATGGAGTTCCTCGTCTGAGCGGCGGCGGGCGCGGCCGCTGCTGAGGCGGCCGCGCCCGCGGGCGCACCTGCGCCCGCCGTGAGCCAGCTGTCCTTCACGGACGCGGGGGGAAGCGCGTCTTCGGCTCACGGCCGCCGAAGCCGCCTTCGAGCACGGGGACGACGAGCTGGCTCGAGTCGGCGCGCGGGCCGCTGTGCACGGTGATGCGGGGCGCGTGGCCGACCTCGGCGAACTCGATCGGATCGCCGTAGCTGACGGTGATCGCGAGCCGGTCCCCGGGCTCGAGCACCGTCGCGAGGTTCGCGATGTCGACACGGACGTGGCCGCCGCCGAAGGGCCGCGCGTCGTAGCCGCCGTGGTGGAAGCGCAGGTCGGCGCCCCCGACGGTCAGCTTGCGCGCTCCCGCGGGGGAGCGGCGTGCGGGGTCGTTCCCGCAGGTGAAGTCGGGGGCGACGTCGTGCAGCGTCACCTGCAACCCGCCGCCGGCTTGGTCGGCGGTCAGGTCGAGGTAGGCCATCGGGTTGCCCGCGATGACGGTGCGCTTCGTGACCGGGCGGGTCATGTAGACGAGCGATCCGGGGCCTTCCACCGGGTCGAGCCAGGCGGGGCAGAGGAATGCCCGCGGCAGGGTCACCCGCTCGGCCTGCGGGTAGGCGCGGAACGTCTGCGCGCCCGGCGCCGCCGGCGGCTCGGGCGTGAGGCCGCCGGACGGCGCCAGGTACAGGGCCTCGTCGCGCGCCTCGTGCGGCGGCCACGCGCGGCTCTCGTGCCAGCGGCGGCTGTCGTCCTCGAAGCGGGCGCGGCCCAGGATCGACGGCTTCGGGCCCTTGCGCAGGTGGTGGTCCAGCCACGAGCGCAGCAGCTCGAGCCACTCGGCCTTGAGGTCCTCCCGCGACGGGCTCCACGAATGGCCGCTCTGCCACGGGTACGTGTGCGCCCACTGCCCGACGTACATGGCCTTCGGCGCGCGCAGCAGCGACCACATCGCGTCCTCCTGCATCATGTGGCCGGACTGCCACAGGTCCTGCAGGCCCTGCGCGATCAGCACGGACGCGCGGATCCGGCCGTAGCGGCGGGTCATGTCGCGTTCCTCGTAGAACCCGGCGTCGCGGTGACCCGTCACGGCGCCGCCGAGCGGCGCCGTCATCGTGCGGGCCACCTCGGGGCACGCGCGCTCGTGCTGGTGCGGCGCCTGCGCGACCGTCAGTGCGGGGTCGGGCCGCAGCAACCCCGGCGGTACGTGCGAGATGTCGGTCCCGTACGTCGCTTCCGAGCCGAGGAGGGTCCAGCCGGCCGCCAGCCCCTGCGGCGAGAAGTTGAACGTGTACAGGTCGGCGTTGACGCCGGACACCACGATCGTCTTGAGCGCGCGCGGCCGCTCGACGGCGGCGCCCAGCGCGGTCGCCGACATCGCGGACAGCCCCATCGCGCCGACG
Source organism: Solirubrobacteraceae bacterium (assembly GCA_035540675.1). Classification (GTDB taxonomy): domain Bacteria; phylum Actinomycetota; class Thermoleophilia; order Solirubrobacterales; family Solirubrobacteraceae; genus DATLGB01. The sequence goes on from DATLGB010000055.1 coordinate 1,809, forward strand.
CGCCCGCTGCTCCACGGGCGCGACGCGAGCCACTCGACGAGCACACGCTGGTCGCGCTGCTCGCGGCGGCCCATGTCGTCCCAGCAGCCGCCGGAGACGCCGGTCCCGCGGACGCTGAACCAGCCGACGGCGTAGCCCGACTCCACGAGGAACTCCACCGGCTCGGGGTGCTCCGCCCAGTCGGCCGGGGTCTCGGGCGTCGGCCAGCACGGGCCGCGCCCGAGCGAGGAGACCTTCACGCACTGCCCGAAGTAGGGCGTGCTGATCAGGATGGCGGGGAGCTTCCCGCGCGCGCCGGCCGGCTTGATGACCCAGCCGCCGAGCCGCGTGCCGTCGAAGCTCGGCACGTCGACCCGCTGCACCGTCGCCTCCGCGCGCGCGGGCGCGGGGGCCGCGGCGGCCAGCGCCGCTGCCGCCAGTGCGATGGTCCTCTTCCTCACGATGCCTCTACCTCCCCGGACGTGGTCTCGCCGCGCGCCCGGGCCGCGGGGCGCGCGGCGTCGAGCGCCGCGATCAGCCCCAGCCAGCCCGAGAACGCCTGCTCGTGGCCGCGCGCGTCGCGCACGCAGCCGTCGATCGGCTCCCGCCCCGGGCGCACCTCGATGGTGATCCGCACGCGGCTGTCGTCTGCCATGGGACGAGCATCCGGCAGCCGCGGCGCCCTAGCGCCCGGGGGTCCCCCCAAACTTCTGGCGCCGGGTTAGCATCGGCGCGTGACGGCCCCGCTGATCGAGCGCGAGGCGCAGCTCGAGGCGCTCTCCGAAGCGCTGACGGCGGCGCTCGCCGGCACCGGCCGGCTGGTCGTGATCGAGGCGCCCGGCGGGATGGGCAAGTCGGCGCTGCTGGCGCGGCTGCGCGACGAGGCGGCGCGGCGGGGCGTGCGCGTGCTCGCCGCCCTCGGCTCCGAGCTCGGGCGCGAGTTCCCGTTCGGCGTGGTGCGGGAGCTGCTCGAGCCGGCGGTCGCCGAGGCGCCGCTCGAGGGGTCGGCGCGGCTCGCGCAGGGGGTGTTCGGTGGCGCCGGGACGCCCGTGCGCGCCGATCGCGCGGCGCTGCTGCACGCGCTGTGGTGGCTGCTGGCCGGGCTCGGCGAGGCGGCGCCGCTGCTGCTGTGCGTCGACGACGCCCAGTGGTGCGACGAGCCGTCGCTCGAGCTCCTGCGGTACCTGGCACCGCGGCTGCCGGAGGTCCCGGTGCTCGCCGTCGCCGCGTCGCGCCCCGGCGCGGCGGCGACCGCGGTGGGGGCGGACGCGACGCTGCTGCGCCTGCCTCCGCTGTCGCCGGCCGGCGTCGCGGCGCTGATCGCCGCCGAGCTCGGCGCGGCTCCGGACGACGCGTTCGCCGCGGCCTGCGAGCGCGCCGCCGGCGGCAACCCGTTCCTGACGCGCGAGCTCGCCGGGGAGCTGCGGCGCGAGGGCGTGATACCGGACGCGGCCTCCGCCGAGCGGGTCGGGGCCGTGCGGCCGGATGCGGTCGCGCGGACGGTGCTCGTGCGGTTGGCGCGCGAATCGCCCGCCGCCGCATCGCTGGCCCGCGCGCTGGCGGTCCTCGGTGACGGCGCTGCGCTGCATCACGCCGCCCACCTTGCGGGCTTGGGCGCCGCGGATGCGGCGCAGGCGGCCGACGCGCTCATCCGCGCCGACGTGCTGGCGGACGCGCGGCCGCTCGCGTTCGTGCACCCGATCGTGCGCGACTCCGTCTACGCCGACATGACGACGGCCGAGCGCGGGTTCCAGCACGGCCGCGCGGCGCGCCTGCTGGACGCGGACGGCGCGGCCGCCGAGCGCGTCGCCTCCCACCTGCTCGAAGCCGAGCCCGAGGGGGACGCGTGGGCGGTCGAGCGGCTGCTGGCGGCGGCGGCGGTCGCCCGGGCGCGTGGTGCGCCCGAGGTCGCGGCGCGCTATCTCCTGCGCGCGCTGACCGAGCCGCCCGGCGACCGCCGCGCCGCCGTCGAGCTCGAACTCGGGCGCGCCGAGGCGCTGGCGGGCGCGCCGGGGGGCGGGCTCGAGCACCTGCGGACGGCGCTGGCGGCGGCGCCCGCCGGCCGCCTGCACGCCGAGCTCGCGGTTGAGCTGGCGCAGGCGTGCGTGCCGGCAGGCCGCTTCGACGAGGCGGTCGACGTGCTGGAGGCGGCGGTCGCGCAGCTGGGCGACGCCGACCGCGAGCTCGCCCTGCGCCTCGAGGGGATCATCGCGAGCGCCGGCCGGCTGCACCCGTCGACCTTCGGGCGCGCCCGCGCCCGCGTCGAGCGGTGGGAGCGCGTCGACGGGGCCACGCCGGCGGAACGGGTGCTGCTGGCCGAGCTGGCCTTCCAGCGCCTGCTCGACGCCGCGCCGCCGGAGGAGGTCCTAGGGCTGCTCGCGGGTGCGGGCGACCTCCTCGCCGAGCAGACGGCGGACTTCCACCCGGTCTTCGACGCGCTGTTCGCGCGCGTCGTCTGCGACGACTCCGCCGCGGCACGCCGTGCCTGCGACGCGACGCTGGACGACGCCCGCCGCCGCGGCGCGCTGGCGGGGATCGGCGTGTCCCTGTGCCACCGCTCGCACCTCGCGCTGCGCTGCGGCGTCGTGGCCGACGCCGAGGCCGACGCCCGCGCGGCGCTCGAGACGGCGCAGCTCGGCCGGCACGTGCGCGCCGCCGGCGCGGTCGCGTTCCTGTGCGACGCGCTGGTGGAGCGCGGGCACGCGGCCGAGGCGGCTGCGCTGCTTGCCCGCCACCGGCTCGACGGCGAGCTGCCGGGCGACTTCCTGGCCACGCTGCTGCTGTTCGCGCGCGCCCGCGTGCGGCTCGCCGCGGGCCAGGCCGAGGCGGCGATCGCCGACCTGCGGGCGCTGTCGGAGCGGGAAACCTACGTCCGCAACCCCGACGTCGTGCCGTGGCGCTCGACGCTCGCCCTGGCGCTGGCGCCGCGCGAGCCGGCGGAGGCGTGCGCGCTGGCGGTCGCGGAGCTCGAGGCCGCACGCGCCGCCGGCTCCGGCCGCGCGGCCGGCGTCGCGCTGCGCGCGCTCGGCGTCGTCGAGCGCAGCGTGGAGCGCCTGCGCGAGGCGGTGGCGGAGCTGGAGCGGACGCCGGCGCGCCTCGAGCTGGCGCGCGCCCTCGTCGACCTCGGCACCGTCACCCGCCTCGCCGGCCGCGCCGCCGACGCCCGCGACCCGCTGCGCCAGGGTGGCGAGCTCGCGCAGCGCTGTGGCGCCACCGCGCTGGCCGAGCGGGCGCGCGAGGAGCTGGCGGCGACCGGTGTGCGGCGGGTCAGCCGACTCCTGCTGACCGGCGTCGAGGGCCTGACGCCGACCGAGCTGCGCGTCGCCCGGCTGGCGGCCGACGGTCTGACGAACCGCGCGATCGCGGAGGCGCTGTTCGTGACGCCGAAGACGGTCGAGGTCCATCTGGGGCACGCGTACCGCAAGCTCTCGATCACCGGTCGCTCCGAGCTCCCGCACGCGTTGGCGGACGGGACCGGCGGGGTTGCCTGACGGGGTCGCAGCGACTACGGTCAGCCGATGGCTCCCTCGCGGCCGCCGCTTGCGGCGCGCGCAGAGCGGACCCGCGCCGCGGCCGGCTGCGCGCGCGCCGGCGACGCCGCCCACCCCGCGCTCGCGCTCCAGCGCGCGATCGGCAACCGAAACGCGCGGGCGCTGCTCGCGCGCGAGCCGCGCTACCGCAAGC
>DATLGB010000056.1:0-4460 GCA_035540675.1 Solirubrobacteraceae bacterium
GACGGCGTCGCCGCCGCCGGCCGTGCGCAAGGCCACGCCGGCCAGGCCGGCCGCGCGGCCGCGCCGCGTCGCGGAGTTCGGCGCTGCGGTGCGCCGGGCGAAGACCGCGTCGCCGGAGTTCGCGACGGCTGCCGCGCAGGCGACCCAGTTCACCCGCGCCGCCGCCGCCGGCGCGAGCGGGGCCGCCGCCCCCTCGCGTCCGCCGCCGCCCCCGCCGCAGCCGCGGGCGCCCGAGTTCGGCGGCGCCGCAGCCGCGCCCGAGTTCGGCGGCTGATCGCCGCCCCTGCACTACCCTCGAAGCCATGATCGAGCGGCTCGTCGAGCAGATCGAGGTGCGCTTCGCAGACGCCTCGCGCACGATGTCCGACCCCGACATCTTCGGGGATCGCAACCGCGCGGCCGCGGCCGGGCGGGCCTACCGCCAGCTCGAGCCGGCGGCGAAGCTGGCCGAGCAATGGCGCCGCGCGAAGGACGACGAGGCCGGCGCGCGCGAGATGCTCGAGGAGGGCGAGGATCCCGAGGTGCGCGAGATGCTGCAGACGGCGCGCGGGGAGATCGAGCGCCTCGAGCAGGAGATCCGCCTGGCGATGGTCGAGCGCGACCCCAACGACGACAAGAACGTCATCGTCGAGATCCGCGCCGGCGCGGGCGGCGACGAGGCGAGCATCTGGGCGGGCGACCTGTTTCGGATGCTCACGAAGTACGCCGAGCGGCGCGGCTTCAGCGTCGAGGTGCTCGAGGCCTCCGAGGGCGCGTACACGTTTGCGATCAAGGGCGACAGCGCGTACTCGGTGTTCAAGTACGAGGGCGGCACGCACCGCGTGCAGCGTGTGCCGGCGACCGAGTCGCAGGGCCGCGTGCACACCTCGACGGCGACGGTCGCCGTACTGCCCGAGGTCGAGGACGTCGACGTGGCGATCGACCCCAACGACCTGCAGATCGACGTCTACCGCTCGTCGGGCCCCGGCGGCCAGTCGGTCAACACGACCGACTCCGCGGTGCGGATCACCCACAGGCCGACCGGCATCGTCGTCTCCATGCAGGACGAGAAGTCCCAGCTGCAAAACCGCGAGCGCGCGATGCGCGTGCTGCGTGCGCGCCTGTACGACGCGGCGCTCGCCGAGCAGCAGGCCGAGCTCGCCGCCGACCGCCGCTCGCAGGTCGGCACCGGCGAGCGGGCCGAGAAGATCCGCACGTACAACTACGGCGAGCGGCGCGTGAAGGACCACCGCATCAACCTGCTCGTGCACAACCTCGACGAGGTGCTCGAGGGGGCGCTCGACGAGTTCACCGAGGCGCTGCAGAACGACGAGAAGCGGCGCGTCCTGGAGCTCCAGGCGACCGCGTAGGAGCGTCTGGCGGTGAGCGCGTTCGGCGGGGCCTCGGTGCGCGAGGCGCTCGACTCGGCGGTCATCGCGATCGCGGCGGCGGGCTCCGACACCCCGCGGCTGGACGCCGAGGTGCTGCTGGCCGACGCGCTCGGCGTCGATCGGACCGCGCTGTTCATGGATCCCGCGCGCGAGGTCGAGGGGCCTGCGGTGCGGGCCTTTCAGGATGCGGTGCGCCGCCGCTCGGCCGGTCGCGAGCCGGTCGCCTACATCACGGGGCGGCGCGGCTTTCGCCACCTCGACCTCGCGGTCGACGCGCGCGTGCTGGTGCCGCGGCCGGAGACCGAGCTGCTCGTGGAGATCGGCGTCGAGCTGCTGGCTCCGGGAGCACGGGTCGTCGACGTCGGAACCGGCAGTGGCGCAATCGCGCTGGCGCTCGCGCAGGAGCGACCGGACCTCGAGGTGCTGGCCACCGACTCGAGCGCCGGCGCGCTCGACGTCGCCCGCGCCAACGCGGCGCGGCTGGGCCTCGACGGGGCGGTCAGGTTCGCTGAGGGCGACCTGCTGGCCGGCGCCGGGACGGTCGACGCCGTGCTGTCCAACCCCCCGTACATCGCCGAGCGCGACCGGGCTGTGCTGGCGCCCGAGATCACCCGCCACGAGCCGCCCGGCGCGCTGTTCGCCGGTGAGGACGGCCTGGATGTCATCCGCCGCCTCGTGCCCGCCGCCGCGCAGGCGGCAGCGCGGCTGCTGGCGATCGAGGTGGGGGAGGGGCAGTCCGACGCGGTCGCACAGCTCATGCACCTGGCCGGCTTCGTGGCCGTGCACGGCCGGCGCGACCTCGCCGGAATCGAGCGGGTCGTGGTCGGCACGCGATGACCCGCGAGTTCGAGGCCTGCATCGTGGCCGGCGGCGTTGCCGTGTTCCCGGCCGACACCGTCTACGGCCTGGCCTGCGACCCGACGTCGGGCGACGCCGTCGCGCGGCTGTACGCGCTGAAGGGCAGGCCCGCCGACAAGCCGGCCGCGGTCATGTTCTTCTCGCTGGAGCGCGCGCTGGCCGCGCTGCCCGAGCTGGGCCAGCGCACGCGCGGCGCGCTCGTGGCACTGCTGCCGGGCGCCGTCACGCTGCTGCTGCCCAACCCGCTGGCGCGCTACCCGCTGGCCTGCGGCCACGACCCGTGGACGCTCGGTTTGCGCGTCCCGGCGCCGGGCGTGCTGGCGGATGTGAGCGTGCCGGTGATGCAGTCCAGCGCGAACCTGTCGGGCGGCGCCGACCCGCGCTCGCTCGACGAGGTCGACGACGCGGTGCTCGGCGGCGCCGACCTCGTGGTCGACGGCGGACCGCTGCCGGGCACGCCGTCGACGGTCGTCGATCTGCGGGCGTACGCCAGCCACGGGACGTGGGAGGTGCTGCGCGAGGGCGCGCTCGCGCACGAGGAGGTCGCCGCCGCGCTCGCATCCGGGTAGCAGTGCGTCGGTGTGTCGAATCGTGCACGCGGAGCGATACGCATCCGACACACCCGGCCAGGCCGGCGGCCGCTACCAGACGTCCGCATCGCGCCAGTCGGCGGTGATCTCCGCGGTCAGGTCGAGCTCGACGGTCACCGGCAGCACGTAGATCCCGCCGTCGTCGTCCGGGGTGCGCTCGATCCCGCGCGGCGTCAGCGCCGACGACGGCCCCTGCCACAGCTGCCAGCCGCGCGCCGCGTAGAAGCCCATCGCCATGTCGGTGCTGCCGAGCGCGCCGAGGTCGTAGGCGCCGCGGATGACCGGTTCCAGCGCGTCCATCAGCGCGGCCCCGACGCCGCGGCGGCGGCGGTCGGCGCGCACGCCGACGCCCTCGACGTAGCCCGTGCGCAGCGCCCGTCCGCCCAGCCACAGCCGCCGCTGGATCACCGACGCATGGCCGATCAGCACGTCCTCGTCCCACGCCAGCGCGTGGATGCCGCCGAGGGCGTGCTCCCAGTCGGCGTCGGTCATCTCGCCGGCGAAGACGTCGTCGAGCAGCGCCCGCGCGGCGCGCAGGACCGGCGGCTCGACGAAGGCGGTGTGCGCGGTCGTGACCCGGACCATGTGCGCCAATACCATGGCAGCCATGCGCATCGCAATCGCTTCAGACCATGCCGGGTTCGAGCTCAAGGAGCACGTCAAGGCGCAGCTTCAGAGCGCCGGCCACGACGTCGTCGACGTCGGCCCCGAGACCGACGAGTCCACCGACTACCCGACTTACGCGCGGCCCGCGGCGCAGCTCGTCGCCGACGGCGAGGTCGAGCGCGGCGTTCTCGTCTGCGGCTCGGGCGTCGGCGTCTCGATTGTCGCCAACAAGGTGCCGGGCGTGCGCGCGGTGAACGCCCACGATCCTGAGGAGGCACAGCTCTCGCGCGCGCACAACGACGTCAACGTCGTGACCCTCTCCGGCCGCCGCCTCGACCCGCCCGCCGCCGACGCGATCGTGCAGGCGTTCATCGACGGCGAGTTCGAGGGCGGTCGCCACTCGCGTCGCGTCGCGGCGATCGAAGGCGGCTGAGCCCGGCGAGCACGTGGTGGGATGCAGTTCGGCCACCGCCGACCCGGCCCGCTACGTCTGCGCCTCCTCCACCGCCCGCTGCAGCACCGCCGCCATCCGCCCGGCCTGAAGCCGCACGTCGTGCTCCGCCGCCGCCGCCCGCGCGGCCGGGTTGGGTGACGGCAGCGCCGCGGCCCGCGCCAGCGCGTCCGTCAACGCGCCCGCGTCGCCCGGCGCCACCAGCACGCCGGCCGCCGGCGTGACGAACTCCGGCGGGCCGCCCTCCGTCGTCGCCACCACGCTGCGCTCCATCGCCAGCCCCTCGAGCGCCGCCTGGCCGAACGGCTCGGCGAGCGAGGGCTGGCAGAGCACGTCGCAGGCAGCGATCCAGTCGGCCACCTCGCCGTGCGGCACGCGGCCGGCCAGATGCACGTCCGATCGCCCCTCCAGGCGCGAACGCAGCGGCCCGTCGCCGACGAACGCCAGGCTGCCGCGCCCGAAGCGCTCGAAGGCGTCGGCGAGCTCGACGACCGCCTTGCGCTCGATCAGCGAGCCGACGGCGAGGAACGCCGGGGCCTCCGCACCCCAGCCGACCCTCGCCCGTGCGGCATCCGCCGCCCGGGG
>DATLGB010000057.1:0-5924 GCA_035540675.1 Solirubrobacteraceae bacterium
TCGTGTCGCCGCCGAAGACGATCGGGTCACCGTCGGCGTTGGGCGCGGTCGCCGCTCCGTTGCCGGTCTGGGTGTTGGCGGTGGTCGCCGCTCCGCCGGCCGCGCCGGTCGCCCGGGCGTCGCCGCCCGTGGCGGTGTTGCCGCCCTGATGCAGCGTGGCGTCGTTGTCCTGGATGAGCCCGATGTCGCCCTCGGAGCCGAGGAAGTCGATGTCGGCCTCGTTGACGAGCGTCTGCACCGCGACGTTCGCGGCGACGGCGTCGCCGCCGTCGGCCGTCGCGTCGCCGCCCGCCCCGCCGACCGCGCGACCGCTCGTCGCCGCGGTGTCGCCGCCGAACGCCATCGCGCTGAGGTCGTCGTCCGCCGTCGCGGTGGCGTTGCCGGTGTTCGTCTGCCGGTTGCCGGTCGTCGCCGCGCCGCCGGCGCCGCCCGTCGCGGTCGCCGCGCCGCCCGTGGCCGTGTTCCCCTCCTGCACGATCTCGGCGTCGTTGTCCTGGGTCGTCCCGGTGTCGCCGTCGCCCTCGGTGTCCTGATCGTCGTCGTTGCGCAGCGTCTGGCCGCTGAAGCCCGTCGAGTTGAACGCGGCCGCCGCGCCGCCGAGCGCCGTGGCCGGGCCGCCGAGGCCGCCGATCGCGTCGCCGCTGGTGGCCTGCGTGTCGCCACCGAACGCCATCGCGTTGCCGTCGTCGGAGGCCGTCGCGGTGGCGTTGCCGGTGTTCGTCTGCGTGTTGCCGGTGTTCGCGGCGCCGCCGGCGCCGCCGATCGCCGTCGCCTCGCCGCCCGTGGCGGTGTTGGCGCCCTGGTCCAGCGACGCGTCGTTGCTCTGGATCAGCCCGCTGTCGCCGCCGTCGACGTCCGCGTCGAAGATGTTCAGCAGCGTCTGCTCGGCGACGTTGCCGGCGTCCGCCGATCCGCCCACGGCGGTCGCCGCGCCGCCGGCGCCGCCGGTCGCGGCCCCGCTCGTCGCCGAGGTGTCGCCGCCGAACGCCATCGCGTTGCCGTTGCCGGAGGCGGTCGCGTTGGCGTTGCCGACGTTCGTCTGCGTGTTGCCGGAGTTCGCTGCGCCGCCGGCGCCGCCGGCCGCCGTCGACTCGCCGCCCGTCGCGCTGTTGCCGGCCTGAGCGGCCGAAGCCTGGTTGCTCTGGATCGCACCGGTGTCGCCGCCGCCCTCGATCTCGGCGGCGTTGACGCCCGTCTGGGAGGCCGTGTTGGTCGCCGTGGCGCCTCCGCCGGTCACGACGGCGGGCCCGCCCGCACCGCCCGTCGCGGCGCCGCTCGCGACGTCGGCGTCGCCCGCGGCGGTGATCGCGTTGGCGTCGACGGCGGCGGTATCCGGTGCGGCGGCCTGGGCCGCTGCGGGGCCCCAAGCAGCCGCGAAGATCAAGGCGCCGGTTGCGAGGTTTCGCTTCTTGCCCATGTCCGTTACCTGCTCCTGTTTCGATGTCCGTCGACGAGGCGTTGCACCGGTATTCGTTGATCCCCCGGCAGGACCTGTTCTGCAGCGGCGCGCAGCCGAACCGTCATTTCGCGCCGCCTGAGGGGCGGAACGACACGCTGGTTCAGAAGTTGACCCCCTCCCGAACTTGACCGCTCGGGAGATTCCCGGCGCAAGCGTACTGGTTGACGGCGATGGAGCGCCAGCGATTTACCAGGTTTGTGACCTCCGCCTGGCAAGATCGCCGGCGCGGCGGGCTCAGGCGGGGCAGCGGACGCGTCACAGGCGGCGCACGACGAGCTGCATCATCAGGCCGCCGTAGGTCATCAGGAACAGGGCCGTGACGAGCAGCGCGGGCGCGAGCGTGTCGATCGAGACCCGGCCGTCCGCGAACGTCTGGAAGTCCTCGCGCTGCTCGACGAGCACGGGGACCAGGTCCTCGCGCAGGTACGCGTCGAACTCGGGCATCGTCCGCACGGGCGTCACCCCGTCGAAGCGCGTCATCGCCGCGGTGCCGGGGATGTCGTTCCACGCGCGCGCCGCGCCGGGCGTGGCCAGCAGCGCCTGCGTCAGCCCCGGCGCGCGCCGGCGCAGCGCCGCGAGCACCTGCGTGCGCGACATGCGCAGCGCCCTGTCGAGGTAGGCCAGCAACCGGGGGACCTCCCTGGCGACCTCGGTGAGGGGGATCGCGCCGAGCAGCGCCGTCGTCCGCGGCGCGCGGCGGCGCAGCGCACTGCGGACGTCGGCGCTGGTCCGGCCCGTGCGCTGGGCGATGAAGCGATACAGGCGGTCGGCCTCCCGTGCCGCGCCCCCGGCGGGCGTCATGACCGGGGTGCCGAACGCGATCGCGTCGCGGATCGTGTCCGCGCCGTTGGCGAGGCCGCGGACGCGATCCTCGGCGAAGACGGGCTCCAGCGCGACGACGGCCTCCTGGGCTGCGCCGAGGCGCGGGAAGTACTGCCCCGCGACGACGACCAGGGTCAGCACCACCCCGGCGGCACAGACGAGACCCCACGAGAGCATGCCGGTCAGCCCATCGGCCGCGCGCCGCGCCTGCCATACGCCGAGCGCGAGCAGGCCCGCGCCCAGTGCGAGGAGCATGAACGGGATGTAGCCGATGCCGCCGGAGCCCGCGACGTCCTGCACGTCGTGCTTGTGGGCCACCATCAGCGCGACGAGGTCGTCGCGCAGGTACTTGCGCAGCCCGGGCGCGGTGCGGACCGGCTTGTCCCCGCTCAGCCGGGTCAGCCCGGCGATGCCCGGCACGTCGTGCCACGCCTCGGAGGTCGTCGCCAGCGCCGTCAGCGCCTGCGAGATGCGCGGGAAGTCGCGCTCCAGGATGGCCGCCACCTCCTCCTCGGACATCCCCATGATCGTCGCCAGGTAGGCGGTCAGCCGCGGGATCTCGGCGGCGACCCCGTCGAGCGGCAGGGCGCGCAGCAGCGACTCGACGTGCGGTGCCTCGCGGCGCAGGATCCTGCGAACCTGCTCGGTCGACAGGCCGAGCTTGCGCTCCACGTAGCCGATCAGCCGCGAGACCTCCTCGCTGCCGCCGCCGCGCCGCGTCAGCAGCGGGTCGGCGACGTCGACGTACCCCGACAGCGCGGAGACGCCGGCCCGCGTCCCGTCCACGCGCGCATCGGTGAAGGCCGGCTCGGCCGCGTCGATCACCCGCTGGCCGGCGCCGAGGCGCGGCAGCAGCATCAGGGCGAACACCATCGCCACGACGAGCAGCCCGGCCAGCGCGACCCCGAGCCAGGCGCGCGACGCGCCGGTCGACAACCAACCCCTCATCCGAACCGTTGCACTTCCCCAAGTTCGACGGCGGGCGACGACAGTCCGCCCTCACGAAGCGCGCGACCTTACACGCCCGTTGGCCCGGCTGCGACGAGCGCGAGCTTCTCGTCGCGCGACAGCCGCTTGATGCGCGCCTCCTCGCGGCGCGCGGCGCTGCGATCGGCCATCGGCTGCGCCAGCGCGAGCGACACCGGCAGCCGGCTGGCGGTGTAGCGGCTGCCCCGCCCGCTGCGATGGGCGGCGAGGCGACGGTCGAGATCCGACGTCCAGCCGCAGTACAGCGAGTCGTCGCGACATCGCAGGAGGTAGACCCAGGCGCCGCTCATCGCAGAATGGGGGTTCGACATGGCTGCCGCGGATCATCCCGGCGCGCCCCGACCCGCGCGAAAACTAAGATCGCGGCCGGATGCGTCATCCGCGAGCTCTCGTCCCGGCCGGCCTCGCGGTGCTCGCGCTGCTCGTCGCGCTCGTCCTGCCCGCCGCCGCCGGCGCACAGGGCTCCGAGCCGCCGCTGTCGATCGGCCTCACGGAGGCCGACCCGCGCCTGCTGATCCCGACCGGCTCCACGTGGCGCACCGCCGCGAAGGTCGTCGCGCTGAAGCCCGCGTACGTCCGCGTGCTCATCCCGTGGGAGCGGCTGCAGCCGCGCGCCGGCCGCAAGCCCAACTGGGACGCGCCGCTGGGCGGCTGCCCGCGGATCAACCCCGGCTGTCGCAGCGAGCGCGGGATGCGCGGGCTGCTCAACGCGATTCGCCAGCGCCAGGCGGAGGACGGCGGCTGGAGGATCCTGGCGGTGCCGTACTTCACGCCGCTGTGGGCGATGGCGGCGCCGCCGAGCGGCTGCCAGAAGGCGCGCAACCGCCACGCCCGCGCGCAGATGCCGCGGATCGCCCACTACCGCCGGCTGCTGCGCGCGTTCAACGCGCTCGCCGACAAGGTCGGCGTGCAGGTCGACTTCATCTCGCCGTGGAACGAGCCCAACCATCCGGCGTTCCTGCAGCCGCAGCGGGCGCGCTGCAGCGCCACGGCGAAGGCCGTCTCGCCGCGCGCCTACGCCCGGCTCGTGCGCGCCGCCCGCCTGGAGCTGCGGCCGCACCAGACGCTCGTCCTCGGCAGCCTGGCCGGCCTGCAGCGCCCGCGCACCTTCGGCGCAGGCGTGGCCGAGTTCGTCCGGGGGCTGCCGCACGACGTCGCCTGCCTCGACGTCCCGTTCGCCCAGCACGCGTACATCGGCGCGCGCGCGCGCAACGGCCCGCCGCGCGCCGCCAACCCGCGTCTGGCGCCGCGCCGCGAGCTGCTGGACTCGGTCATCGCGGCGCTCGACGCGAAGGCCTGCGGGCACCGCAAGTCGCTGTGGATCGCCGAGACCGGCACGTTCGACCACCGCTGCGCGGCGATGTCCGCGGCCCTGCGCTCGTGGGCGGTCAACGACCGCATCTCGGCGGCCTTCCAGTTCACGTTCCGCGAGTCGCGCGACTACCCGGTCGGGCTCGTCAGCCCGTCGCTGTTTGACACGTACGGCTCCTACCGCGCGTGGCACGCGTTCGCGGGCAGCCCGCGGCGACTGCCGGAGAACCCATGCTGAAGCCGGGACGCCGGCGATGAGCGCCGGGCTCGCAGCGCTGCTCGACGACGTCGCGGTGCTCGCACGCGCCGCCGCGGCCTCGGTCGACGACGTCGCCGCCGGCGCGAGCCGGGCGAGCGTGAAGGCGGCCGGCGTGATCGTCGACGACGCCGCGGTCACGCCGCGCTACGTCCAGGGGTTGCGGCCCGAGCGCGAGCTGCCGATGATCAAGCGGATCGCGGTCGGCTCGCTGCGAAACAAGCTGCTGTTCATACTGCCGGCCGCGCTGCTGCTCAGCGAGCTGCTGCCCTGGCTGCTCACGCCGATCCTCATGCTGGGCGGCGCGTACCTGTGCTACGAGGGCACCGAGAAGATCTGGGAGAAGATCAGCCCGCACCACCACCCGGCGCGGGTGCCGGCCGTCGTGCAGGGGCCGGATCAGGAGGACGAGCTGGTCGGCGGCGCGATCCGCACGGACTTCATCCTGTCGGCCGAGATCATGGTGATCTCGCTCAACGAGGTCGCCGCCGAGGCGCTCCTCGGGCGCGCCCTGATCCTCGTCGTGGTGGCCGTCGCGATCACCGCCGTCGTCTATGGCGCGGTCGCCCTGATCGTGAAGATGGACGACGTCGGTCTGCGGCTCGCGCAGGAGCGCGAGGGCGCCGCCGCATCGTTCGGGCGCGGGCTGGTCAAGGCCATGCCGGTGGTCCTGTCGGTGCTCGCCACGGTCGGCATCGTCGCGATGCTCTGGGTCGGCGGGCACATCCTGCTCGTCGGCCTCGACGACCTGGGCGTCTCGTTTCTCTACGACGCCGTCCACCACCTCGAGGAGGACGTCGATCATGCGCTCGGCGCGGTGGGCGGCGTCGGCGCCTGGCTGACCAACACCGCCGCGTCGGCGGCCCTGGGGCTCGTCATCGGCGCGATCGTCGTGGCGGTCAAGCAGCGCGTGGCCGGCAAGCATCCGGCCTGAGCCGGATGTACGAACGCGCGCGGCGCTCAGGCCGGCTCGCTGGCCTCGCTGCGCCCGAACGACGCGACCGGCGCGAGCTCGACCGGCGAGGAGTGCATCGCCCGCAGCCGCACCTCGCGCCAGGACAGGCCCTCCTTGACGAGCGCGGGGGCGCC
>DATLGB010000058.1:0-3094 GCA_035540675.1 Solirubrobacteraceae bacterium
CCCCCGCCCTTCCGCCGCCTCGTCGTCTTCACGGCGCTGGTGGACCGCCCCAGGCCGGCCGCCTGATCGGCAGTCGCCGGCGCCATCGGCCGAACGTCCAATCCCGCACCACCCGGTCGCGCGGCAGCCGCGTCCGTCCGACAACACGACCATGGCGAGGGCGGGGAAGAGCACCGGCACCTGGCTCTGCCCCGACGATGCGCGGCGGGACAGGCTGATGGACATGGAGCACCGGCTCAAGCCGGTGCGTGCCACGGCGATGGGCCTGATGGCGCTCGCGCTGCTGCTCAGCGGCCCGTGGCTGGGCTGGTGGCCGCTGGGGATGATGGCGATCGCCGCCGTCGGGTTCGCCCTCGCCGACCGGCAGCTTCCGCGCTACCAGCGGCCCGAGCTGGCGATCGCCTCCGCGTGGGTCCTCGCCCAGGTCCTGATCGCCGTCGCCGTCGCGCTGACCGGCGGGGCCGCGAGCCCGGCCGTCGCGTGGCTGGCGATCCCGGTGGTCACGCTGTCGGCGCGCTTCGACGTGCGCGGCGTGGTGGCCGGCGTCCTGTTCACCGCGCTGCTGATGATCGGCGCCATCGTGGCGGTGGATCCCGCGATCATGGCCGAGGCGCCGCACAGGGTCATCGCCCCCATCACGCTGCTCGTGGCCGTGGCCTGCCTGTCGACCGCGCTGATGCGGTCGGACATCGCGCACCGCGAGGAGTCCGTGATCGACGGCCTGACCGGCATGCTCAACCGGCGCGCGCTCACCACCCGCGTCGCGGAGCTCGCGGCGCAGGCGCAGGTGACCGGCGAGCCGATCGGCGTCGTGATCGGGGACCTCGACCGCTTCAAGTCGATCAACGACGAGCACGGGCACGCGGCGGGCGACGCCGTCCTCGTCGACGTCGCCTACAACCTGCGCAAGGAGCTGCGCGCCTTCGACCTCGCCTACCGCCTGGGCGGCGAGGAGTTCCTGATCCTGCTGCCCGGGGCGACGCTGGCCGAGGCCGCGGGCGTCGCGGAGCGGCTGCGCGAGGCGATCGGCTCCCGGCCCTCCGGCGGGCTGCCGATCACGATGAGCTTCGGCGTCGCGAGCTCCGGCGGCGGCGGCTTCGACTACGACGCGGTCCTCGCCGCCGCCGACGCCGCCCTCTACGAGGCCAAGGCGGCCGGGCGCAACCGCGTCAGCGTCGCCGGCGTCGTGCCCGGCGTCGCCGTCGCGGCGTAGCGCCTGGCCGGCGGTCCGGCATCAGACCTGGCGCTCAGACCGGTCGCTGCCGTACGTTCTCTGACTGACATGACGTGGTTCCGCCAGAGCCTCACGGCTCGGACCCTGGCGATCACCGGAGTCTTCGCCGTGCTGATCGCGGCGGGCTTCGCGGCGCTGCTCATCGCCGTCGGCGGCCTCCGCGAGGCCGGCCGCGCCGCGGTGCGCGCGCAGCAGGCGGTGACCGCCGGCACCGAGCTCCAGCGATCCGTGGTCAACCTCGAGAACGGCCTGCGCGGCTATGTCGCGTCGGGGCGCGAGAGCCTCCTGGAGCCGTTCCACGCGGCGCGCCGCGACTATCCCCGCGAGGTCCGGCGACTGCGGGCGCTCGCGCGCGACGACCCGCGCCTGCGCGCCGACGTGGAGGCCATCTCCGAGCAGATCGACGACTACGTGAACCTGTGGGCGCTGCCGCTGCTCGGCATCGCCCGCGACGACATCAGCGTCGCCCGCAGCGTGATCGTCAACACCAACGGCCGCCGCCGCGTGGCGCGGGTGCGCGCCGCCTTCCAGCGCATGTTCGAGCGCGCGCACGCGGAGGCGCGGCGCAAGGAGCGCCGCGCGGAGCGCCGGTCGGACGTCGCGGTCGCCCTCGGCGGCGCCGGGATCGTGCTCGTGCTCGCGCTGTCGGCGATCCTCGCGCGGCTGCTGCGCCGCGGCATCCTGCGCCCGGTACAGCAGGTCGCCCAGGCCAGCGGGAGCGTGGCGGGCGGCGACCTGAGCGTGCGCGTGCCGGTGGCGCGCGCCGACGAGCTGGGCGACCTGGCGCGGGCGTTCAACACCATGACGGCGTCGCTCGAGCGCAGCCGGGTCGAGCTCGCGCGCCGCGCCGACGCGCTCGAGCGCTCCAACCGCGAGCTCGAGGACTACGCCTCCGTCACCTCGCACGACCTGCAGGGGCCGCTGGTGACTGTGGGCATGTACGCCGAGATCCTGGCGCAGCGGCTGGCCGACGAGCCCGAGACCCGCCAGCTCGCCGAGCACATCCGCGACGGCGCGGCCGGGATGCGGCGGCTGGTGCGGGAGCTGCTCGCGTACGCGCGGCTCGAGCGCAAGCCGGTGCGTCCGCAGCCCGTCGCGCTCGACGCGGTGCTGCAGGAGGCGCTCGACCGCCTGGCCGGCCCGATCCGCGACGCCGGCGCGCACGTCGACGCCGAGCCGCTGCCGGTCGTGCTCGGCGACGAGGCGCGCCTCGCGCAGCTGCTGCAGAACCTGCTGGCCAACGCGATCAAGTTCTCCGGCGACGCGCCGCCGCACGTCGAGGTGACGGGGCGGATCGACGGCGACGTGGCGACCATCTCGATCAGCGACAACGGGATCGGCCTGCCGCCCGAGCAGTCCGAGGTGATCTTCCGGCCGTTCCAGCGCCTGCACAGCTCCGAGAGCTACGAGGGCACCGGCATCGGCCTCGCCGTCTGCCACAAGATCGTCGACCAGCACGGCGGCCGCATCTGGGCCGAGAGCAGCCCGGGCGAGGGGGCGACGTTCTCGTTCACGCTGCGCCTCGGTGCGGCACCGCGCGACCCGGCGCTGGCGCCCGCGCCCGCCGCGGCCGGCCTCGGCTAGGCCTCGACGACGAAGACCTTCGTGCTCGACGGGGCGCCCTTGGCCGAGAACCGCCAGCGGCGGCGTACGCCGATCGCGCCGCCGATCCGCTCCCGCACCGCGTCGGAGATCAGCACCTCGTGCGGGCCGGCGGCCGCGGCGATGCGCGCGGCCGTGTTGACGTCGACGCCGAAGTAGTCGCCGCCGAGCCGGCGCGGGCGCCCGACGTGCACCCCTGCGCGCAGCTTCGGCCGGTAGCCGTCGAGCTCGATGGTCGCGACGCCCGCCGACGCCGCC
>DATLGB010000059.1:0-12083 GCA_035540675.1 Solirubrobacteraceae bacterium
GTACGACCGCCTCGCCGCCTTCCACGACGAGCTGTGGGAGCGCACGGGCCTCGCGCCCGAGCAGACGGTGTTCGGCGGCTTCTCGATGGGCACGGTGATGAGCTACTCGCTCGGCCTGCCCGCCGAGCGGCCCGCGCCCGCAGGCATCCTCGCCTTCTCCGGCTTCGTCCCGGTCGTCGACGGCTGGCAGCCCGACCTCGCGGGGCGGCCGGCCCTGCGCGCCTTCATCGCGCACGGCCGCAACGACCCCGTCATGGGGGTGGACTTCGCCCGCCGCGCACGCGAGCTGCTCGAGGCGGGCGGGCTCGACGTGGAGTACCACGAGTCGGACGCCGCGCACCACATCGATCCGGCGCACGTCGCGCCGGCGGTGGCGTGGCTGGTGCGGACGCTCGGGCTCGGCGGCTGAGGGCGCCGGGGCGGGGGTTCGGGCCGGCCCGGAACCCCGCCGTAGCCGAGGACGGCGGGCCGCTCAGCGGAGAGGGAGGGATTCGAACCCTCGAACGAGGTTAACCCCCGTTACACGATTTCCAGTCGTGCCCGTTCAACCACTCCGGCACCTCTCCTGGAAGGCGGAAGGGTAGCCGGACGGCGGCGGCTCAGACCTGCCATTCGCCGGCGACGAGGATCGGGACGCGGTCGCCGCTCGCGGTGATGCCGGTGACGCGCATCTCGGGAGAGCCGATCATGAAGTCGATGTGGATCTCCGACTCGTTGATGCGCCCGCCGGCCTCGCCGGCGCCGAGGAACGGGAAGCCGGTGCCGATGGCGATGTGGCTCGCGGCGTTCTCGTCGAGCAGCGTGTCGTAGAAGACGGTGTCGAGCGCGCCGATGCGCCCCTGGCCGTCGACGAGCGCGACCTCGCCGAGCCGCCTCGCGCCGCCGTCGCGGTCCATGATCGTGCGCAGGGTTTCGCCGGCGGTGGCGGCGTCGACGTGCACCGCCCGGCCGCCCTCGAAGCGCATCGTGAGGTCGCGCACGACGGTGCCGTCCTGGAGCACGAGCGGCTTCGACGCCCGCACGACGCCGTCGACACGCTCGGGGTCGGGGCTCGTGAACACCTCCTCGGACGGGATGTTGGCCATGTGCTCGATGCCGTCGACCGTGTGCATCCGCGCGGCGATCCAGCGGACGCCGGGGATCAGCCCGACGGTCAGGTCGGTGCCCGGCCCCTCGTAGTGGATCGCGTCGAACGCGCGATCGCTGAGCCGGCCGGCGACGCCCACGAGCACGTCGCGCCGCTCGCTCCAGGCCGCGACGGGGTCGTCCTCGTCGAGCCGGCAGACGTGGGCGATCTGCTCCCACAGCCGGGCGAGCGCCGCCTCGGGCTCGAGGTCGGGATGGACGAGCGCGGCCCAGGCCGGGTTCGGCGCGGGGACGACTGTCCAGTTGGTGGTGCGCGCGTCCAGCACCTGGACGCTCTCGCGGATCGCCGGCAGGCGGTCCCGGCCGGCGCGGACGGGATCGAGGCCGTCGAGGATGCCGGGCGCCGTCGGCCCCGACAGCCCGACGCGCGCGCAGCGCTGCTCGCCGAGCTGGAGCATCCGCTCGCCGATCCAGGACGGGACGAACTCGAGCGTGTCCTCCGGCGCGTGCGCGATGCGCGCGCGCTTGACCCAGGGGTCGAACCACTGCACGTCGACGAACCTGGCCCCGGCGCGGTAGGCCTGCTCGGCGACGGCGCGGGTGAGGGACTCCTTTCCCGGCTCGCACATGACCGAGACGATCTGCCCCGGCTGGACGTTGGCGCCGACGCGGACCGCCAGCTCGGCCAGGCGCTGCGGGATGTCGTTCACCGGGCCGATCCTACGAGGGACCGGCTTCGCGCGCCCGCTCGACGGCGGCGGCGATCCCCTCCCGCCACGGCTCTCCATGCCCGGGCAGCACGACCTCCGCGCCGGTCTCGGCCAGCGCCGCCAGCGACCCGATCGCCTGGCTGCTCGAGACGTTGGCGGCGCCCGCGACGATCTGCGGGCCCTGGCCGCCCGTGTACGGGTTGAAGGTCACGAGCGCGTCGCCGGCGATCAGGGTCCCGCGGTCGGCGAGGTGCAGCGCGACGTGGCCGTGCGTGTGGCCGGGCGTGAAGACCGGCCGCGGGCGGCCCGGGACGTCGAGCTGCTCCTCCTCGGCGAAGCCGCGCACCTCGCCCACGCCCTTCGTCATCGGCCCGCCCGCGACGATCATGGCGCCGAGGACGGCGACCGCCTTCGGGTAGCGCGCGTAGCGCAGGATCGTGCGCTCCTTCTCGTAGTGCCACGGGTGGCGGCTGAGCGTGGCGTCGCGGTCGTGCACCCACACGGGCACGTGCAGCTCCGTGCGCGCCCGCTCGGCGAACCCGACGTGGTCGAAGTGCGCGTGCGTGAGGACGATCGCGGCGATGTCGCCCGGGCTGCGGCCGAGCTCGCTCAGCGCGCGCTGCAGCGACGTCCAGGACGCCGGCAGCCCCGCGTCGACCACCGTCAGCTCGGTGCCGTCCTCGATCAGGTACCAGTTCGTGAAGGCGTCCTCGATGCGGTGGATGCCGGGGGCGACGTCGCGCTGGAGCATGCGGGGTCCGCTACCCCGCGCCGCGCGCGCGTAGCCTTCGCAACACCGTCATGGCCCTGCTCGCCGCTACCGACGCGCTGCCGCTGGGCGCGGCGGCGCTCGACGAGCTCGCTCAGGGGCCGTTCGGCGTCTACGTGCACGTGCCCTGGTGCGCGAGCCGCTGCGGCTACTGCGACTTCAACACGTACGTGCCCGGCCGGGTGCGCGGCGCTGCGCCGGCGGCGTTCGCGGCCACGGCCGCCGCCGAGCTGGAGCTCGCCGCGCGAGCGCTGGCGGGCGCGGCGCCGGCGGCGCAGAGCGTCTTCTTCGGCGGCGGCACGCCGACGCTGCTCGACCCCGCCGAGCTGGCCCGCGTGCTGCGCGCGGTGGCCGGTGCCTTCGGCCTCGCGCCCGGAGCCGAGGTGACCGTGGAGGCGAACCCGGAGACGGTCGACCGGACGCGGCTCGAGGCCCTGCGCGAGGCCGGCTTCACGCGCGTGTCGCTCGGCATGCAGAGCGCCGCCCGTCACGTGCTGGCGACGCTCGAGCGCACGCACACGCCGGGGCGCGCGGCGGCGGCGGCGCGCGAGGCGCGCGCGGCGGGCTTCGAGCACGTCTCGCTCGACCTCATCTACGGGACGCCCGGCGAGCGCGACGACGACTGGCGCGCGTCGTTGGACGCCGCGCTCGCCGCTGAGCCCGACCACGTCAGCGCCTACGCCCTGACGCTCGAGCCGGGCACGCGGATGACCGCCCGGGTGCGGGCGGGGCGGCTTCCGGCGCCCGACGAGGAGGCGCTCGCGCGCCGCTACGAGATCGCCGATGCCACGCTCGCGGCGGCCGGACTGCGCTGGTACGAGATCTCCAACTGGGCGCGCGGCGACGGCGCCCGCTGCCGGCACAACCTGGGCTACTGGACGGGCGGGCACTGGTGGCCGGTCGGCCCCGGTGCGCACGGGCACGTCGGCGGCATCCGCTTCTGGACGCACCGCCACCCGGCCGAGCACGCGCGCGCGGTGGCGGCGGGCGTGGCACCCATCGCGGGACACGAGGTGCTCGACGGCGAGCAGCGCCGGCTCGAGCGCCTGATGCTCGGCCTGCGGCTGCGCGACGGGCTCGACGCGCGCGAGCTCGACCCGTCGCGGGCGGCGGCGCTGGCCGCGGACGGGCTGCTCGACCTGACCGGCGGCCGCGCCCGGCTGACCCTCGCCGGCCGCCGGCTCGCCGACCGCGTCGTGCGCGAGCTGGCTTAGCGCACGCGCCGGCACGGCAGCGGTCACGCGTCCGATTCTCCGCAGTGCGTGGCGATCCGGCGCCAGGGGGTGGCGCCGAAACAACATGGGCCGCGCAATCCGCGACCTGTGTGCGGCGGGGTGCCGCGCGCACGCGCCGGCACCGCAGCGCTCACACGCTCGATATTCCGCAGTGCGTGGCGATCGGGCGCCAGGGGGTGGCGCCGAGACGACACGGGCTGCGGAGGGCCGGAGATGGCGCCCGGCGTCAGCGGACGCGGACGGCGCGGGCGGCGCGCAGGCGCGCCTTGCCCTTGCGGCCGCTGACGTGCACGCGGTAGCGCCCGGCGCGGCGCGCGCGCAGCGTCACGCGGAAGGCGTTGACCTTCGTCCGCAGCCGCCGCACCGCGACGGTCCGCTTGCCGCGCCGCAGCGCGACGCGCAGCCGCGCCCTGGCCGGGGCGTTGCCGTAGACGACGATCCGGCGCCCGCGGATGGCGATGCGCACGCGCAGCCGCTTGCCGCGGCGGCGCTCGGCCGGCGGCGCCATGGCGACCGGCGGCGGGTCGGTGGACGCCGGGCGCAGCCGGGCCGGCAGGCCGAACGCCGGCGTCGCCGCCTCGTCGATGGTCTCCTCGGGGATCGCGAACGGCGCGCTGGAGAGCCATTCCTCCAGCCGCACCGCGGGGGCGCCCTCGATCGTCTGCGTGCGCTCGATCTGCGCGAACGGCAGCCGCACCACGCCGCGCTCGAGGTGCACCGACGAGTACGTCGGCACGTGCATCCACCACTCGGCGTTCGCGCCGCTCACCAGCACGCCCAGGCGGTACCCGGCCGGCAGCTTCCAGTCGTTGCCGTAGAGCTCGAGCGACACTCTGCCGTCCGGCGGCACCAGCGACGCCTCGCGCGACAGCAGGATCGCCTCGCGGTCCGGCGCGATCGCGTAGACGTTGACCACCACGTTGGCGTTCGGGACGCCGGCGCCGAGCTCGAGCTCGGCGGTCGGCACCCCGGCGAAGTGCGCGTCGTAGGGCAGCGGCGGCGAGATCGTCCAGATGCCGCGCCCCGCCCCGGAGCCCGTGCCGCTGTTCTCGCCGTCGTCGGCGTAGTCGCCGGCGCGGAGGCCGGTCGGAATGCTCAGCGTGTCGGCCGGCGGCCAGTCGCGCTCGGCGCGCCAGGAGCCGTCGGAGGTCTGCACCGCCACCGGCGGGTCGCGATCGGTCGGCGCGTCGGCGAGCGGCACGTTGCGCACGTGGTGGTCGAAGAAGCGCATGACCTCGTCGAGGAACCCCGGCCGGCCCATCAGCAGCCGGCCGCCGCCGTCGGCGTCGTTGCCTCGGACGTGGTCCCACATGCCGAACCAGGCGCGCTTGGGCCCGGCGACCGCGTCGTAGAAGGCCCACGTGCCGTCGGGCTTCGTGTTGTCCTCGAGGAAGCCCTGGGTGAGGAACAGCGGCACGGTCGCGTCCTTGGCACGGCGGATGAGGTCGCGCTGGGCCCAGTACTCCGACGCGTGGTTGGCGTCCTGCTGGCTGGCGTAGTTGACGGCGAGGCAGGCGGGGTCGGTCGCGCCGCCCGCGTTGTAGAACGGCGAATCGAGCAGCGGCCCGGGCGTCGCGGCGATCAGGTCGTACAGCGCGGGCGTCGCGACCGAGTTCACGTAGCGGACGCCGTTGGAGTACAGGTAGCGGTAGAGGTCGTAGACCGGCTCCTGCGCGACCACGGCGGCGAGCCCGTCGGGCCGCGACACCGCGCCCATCAGGCCCGTGACGCCGTCGTAGGACTTGCCGTACATGCCGACGCGGCCCGTCGACCACTTCTGCGCCGCCGCCCATTCGACCGCCGCCTCGACGTCGGCCTGCTCGCCGGGGCCGCCCCAGTCTGGGCAGCCGGAAGAGCCGCCGAAGCCGCGCAGGTCGACCATCACGAACGTGTAGCCGCGCTCCATCAGCTTGCCGCCGACGACGAGGTCGTGGAAGCGCCCGGACGGCCCGGCGCTGGGGCCGATCGGGTCGTAGCCGCCGCCGATCGCGCCGGTCTCGCCCGAATGGTTGAAGTAGGGCCCGATCGACAGGATCACCGGCGTGCGCGCGTCGTCGGGCAGCCCCTTCGGGCGCAGGATGTCCGCGTGCAGGCGCGTCCCGTCCGGGACCTGGATCGTCGCCTCGCTCCACGTCGCCCCCGGCGGCACCTCGGCGGCGCGCGCGGGCGCCGCCGCCAGGCAGGCGGTGGCGGCGAGCGCGAGGGCGAGCAGGCGGCGCGGCATGCGGCAGGGAAGGTAGCCAGCCGCGGCGCGATCTGGGTGCATACGATCCGGCCGATGATCGCCCTCGTCACCGGCGCCTCGAGCGGCATCGGGGCCGCCACCGCGCGCCGGCTGGCGCGCGAGCCGGGCGCGCGCCTCGTGCTCGTCGCCCGCCGCCGCGAGCGCCTCGACGCGCTCGCGCGCGAGGTCGGCGCCGCGACCGTGCTGGCCGTCGACCTGCTCGACGAGGACGCGCCGGCGCGGATCGCCGCCGCAGTCGAGGCCGAGCACGGCCGGCTCGACCTGCTGGTCAACAACGCCGGCGCCGCCTGGCGCGGGCGCTTCGGCGACGCGGGCTGGGAGGACGTGCGCCGGCACATGGCGCTCAACTTCGACGCACCGGTCCGGCTGACCGAGGCGCTGCTGCCGCTGCTGCGGCGCTCCGCCCCGAGCGCGATCGTCAACGTGGCCAGCGTCGCGGCCCGCATCTCGCGCGCGAACTCGGGCGCCTACTCGGCGAGCAAGTTCGCCCTGGCCGCCTGGAGCGACGCGCTGCACCTCGAGGAGCGCGAGCGCGGCGTGCACGTCGGCCTCGTGCTGCCGGGCTTCGTGGCGACGGAGGGGTTCCCGCAGCGCGAGCTGCTCGACAAGCGCCTGACGCGCCGGCTCGTGTCGACGCCCGAGGCGGTGGCGGAGGCGATCGTCGACGCCGGCCCGGGCGGCCGCGCGGAGCGCTACGTCCCCCG
This sequence comes from Solirubrobacteraceae bacterium, assembly GCA_035540675.1. Taxonomy (GTDB): domain Bacteria; phylum Actinomycetota; class Thermoleophilia; order Solirubrobacterales; family Solirubrobacteraceae; genus DATLGB01. The sequence continues at coordinate 6,750 of DATLGB010000059.1, forward strand.
TGCCTGGGCGGTCACCGCCGGGCTGCGCGTCCTGGCTCCCCGGCTCGTGCGGCGCACGACGAGCGGCGGCGGCGCGATGACCCCGACCACGGCCGCCGACGCCTGACTGCGGCAAGTTCCGGATTGACGGCGCGTTGTAGGCCGTCGATGACCAGACTTCCCGCCGCAGCCATCGCCGTCGTCCTCCTCGCACTGCCCGCTCCGGCCGCCGCCGCCGCGCCCGAGCCGGGATGCCACGGCATCCAGGTCACGGACAAGGCCGGCGACAGCGCCAACAGCCTCAACACCTCGCAGGCCGGCAGCCCGAGCTCCGACATCACCGCCGGCTGGATCAACTACGACCCGGCCGCGCAGAAGGCCACGGCCAACGTCCGCGTCGTGGAGCTGACCGAGGGCGAGGTCGACCCGCCGTTCGTCGCGATCTCCTGGGAGTTCGCGATGACGACGGCCGCCGGGCCGCGGTTCGTGCGCGCCTACCAGGACTTCACCGGCATGGTGAAGTACACCTGGGGCGAGCCCCGCGCGATCACCGACGACCAGACGGCGCCGCGCGCCGGCGGCCCGACCACGGGCGCGCTGTTCCCGGGCAAGGACGGCGTGATCTCGATCGACATCCCGCTGGCCGACATGGGCGCCAAGCCGGGCACGCAGCTCAAGGCGCTCGGCATCGAGGTGCGGCAGTGGATCAGCCTCCCTGCCGCCGTGCCGAGCACCGGTCTGCCGCTGTTCTCGCCGGCGCCGGTCTACGACAGCGCGACCGGGAAGGCGATGACTCTCGAGCCGTGCGGGGCCGCCGCCCCCGCGGATCCCGCTCCCGGCGATCCGGCCGAGCCGGGCACGCCGCCGGCCCAGCAGCCCGCCAAGCTGGCGGTGAAGGTCACCGTGCCCAAGCTCACCGCGCGCAAGCTCGCCAAGGGGCGCCGCTTCACCATCGGCCTCAAGGGCACCGCGTCGCAGCTCGTCGCCCAGGTGCGCACGAGCACCCAGCCGGACGCGAAGGTGCTCGGCAGCGGCAAGCTCGCGCGCCTGAACAAGAAGGGCAAGCTCACGCTCAAGCTGCGCGGCAAGCTCAAGAAGGGCCGCTACGTGCTTTACATGAGCGGCCGCAACGCGGACGGTGCCGCGGCCGAAGGCGCGATCGGCCTCCGGGTCCGCTAGACGCACGCCGCCAGAGCGGGGGCGAGGTCGCCGCGGGGGGCGACCTCGACCCGCTCGAGGCCGAGCCAAGCCGCCATCTCGTGCAGCGTCGCCGCGAGCCGCTCCGCCACCTCGCCGGGCGGCCCGGGCTCGGCGTGCGCGGCCTGCACGCGCAGCGCCCGGGCCTGGCGGTCCGCCTTGAGGTCGACCCGCGCGACGAGCCGGTCGCCGAGCAGGAACGGCAGCACGTAGTAGCCGTGCACGCGCTTCGGCGCCGGGACGTAGATCTCGATCCGGTAGCGCATGCCGAACAGGCGCTCGACGCGCGAGCGCTCCCAGATCAGCGAGTCGAACGGCCCGATCAGCGCCTGCGCGTCGACGCTGCGCGGAATGCGGGCGCGCGCGTCGAGGTACGCCGGCCCGCGCCAGCCCTCCACCGCCACCGGAAGGAGCTCGCCGGCCTCGGCCAGCTCCGCGACCGCCCGCCGCGCCTCGCGCGCGGGCAGGCGGAAGTAGTCGCGCAGGTCGCGCTCGGCGGCCACGCCGCAGGCGCGGGCGGCGATGCGCACGAGCGACCGGATGGCGTCCGGCTCGGCGGGCGTCGGCGCGGCGAGCACGTCACGCGGCAGCACGCGCTCGGGCACGTCGTAGAGCCGCTCGAAGCCGCGCCGGCGCGCCGACGTGACGCGCCCGCTCCAGAACAGGAACTCGAGGGCGACCTTCGTCTCGGACCAGTCCCACCACGGTCCCGAGCGGCGCGGGCGCGCCTCCGCCAGCTCGCTCGCGGCGACGGGGCCGTGCTCGCGCACCGCCGCCTCCACGCGGTCGAGCAGGTCGGGGCGCTCGCGCGCGATCCGGCGCATGCGCCCCCACGCCTCGTCGGAGGCGCGCGCCATCCGCCAGCGCAGCAGCGGGTGCAGCGCGACCGGGAGCAGCGACGCCTCGTGGCCCCAGTACTCGAACAGCCGCCGCGGCGCGTAGTGGGCGGCCCGGTCGATCAGCTCGGGGTCGTACGGCCCGAGGCGAGCGAAGGCCGGCAGGTAGTGCGCGCGGGCGAGGACGTTGACCGAATCGATCTGGACGAGCCCGACGCGGGCGAGGACGCGGCCCAGATCCCGACCGCCCGGCGGTCGCTCCGGCCGCGCATCGGCGAAGCCCTGGGCCGCGACGGCGAGCCGCCGCGCCTCGGCCGCCGAGAGTCGCTCGCGCCGCATGTCCATCAGTCATAGCGGCCGCTCAAGACGGCTCGTGCGCGGGCCGATGCCTGCGGCATGTTCAAGCTCTCGCGTGGCCGCGGGCGCGGCGGTGACCTCGACCCGCTCGAGTCGGCGTGGGCGCTGACGGAGGGTGGGACGCCCGACGACCCGATCTTCGTCCGCCGCAACGTCGGCGCGGAGCACCTCGCGGACAGCGGCGCGTACCCCGCGTACGTGCTCGTGCAGGTGCCGCTGCACGCCTGCGACGACCGGGGCATGCCGGAGGCGTCGGAGTTCCCGTACCTCGAGGCCGTGGAGGACGCGCTCGTCGCGGAGCTGACGGCCGGCGGCGCCGCCGTCCTCGTGCTCGTGATCACGCGCGACCGGCACCGGCGCTTCGTGGTCTACACGCGCGACGCGGCAGCGACGTCCGCCAGCGCGGACGCCGTGTCGCGGCGCTTCGAGCAGAGTCACCCCGGCCGCGAGTTCGGTGTCGGCCGCGGCGACGATCCGCAGTGGACCGTCTACCGTGGCTTCGCCCGCGCCTGACCCCTACGGGCGCTCGGGCAGCCCGAACAGCGGGAACAGCGTCGCCGTGTCCAGGAACGCGTTGATGCCGGTTATGCGGCCGTCGGCGACCTCGAGCACCTGCAGCGCCCACGGCTCGTGCTCGCCGTCGGGGCCGCTCGGCCGGTACTGGCCGAACGCCGGCAGCCCGTTGGCCCAGGTCGCGATGAGCCGGGAGCCGCGGCACTCGGCACCGGGGCCGAGCATCCAGCGGCTGACGTTGTCGTGCCCGCGCATCCACAGCGCGTACGGCGGCATGGAGAGCGTCGCGTCCTCCGCGAGCAGCGCGGTCAGCGACTCCATGTCGTAGCGCTCGAAGGCGTCCATGTAGCGCGCGAGCAGGGAGCGTTTCTCGTCGTCGAGCTCGGCGCCGACGTCGTCGCGCGACGGCGGTGCGGCGTCGATCGCCGCGCGGGCCCGCTGCAGGGCGCTGTTGACGGAGGCGACGCTGGTGTCGAGCAGCTCGGCAACCTCGCTGGCCTGCCAGCGCAGGACCTCGCGCAGGATCAGCACCGCCCGCTGGCGCGGCGGCAGGTGCTGCAGGGCGGCCATGAACGCGAGCTTGAGCGTCTCGCGCGACGCCGCGAGCTCGGCTGGATCGCCGGTCTCGGGCAGGACGCGGCCGTCGGGGATCGGGGAGAGCCACGTCACCTCGGGCAGCTGTCGCCCCAGCGGCCCGGCGGCGGAGCCTTCGGGGCCGAAGTCCATCGGCCGCGCGCGGCGCTCGCGCCCGTCGAGCATGTCGAGGCAGACGTTGGTCGCGATCCGGTACAGCCACGACTTCAAGGCGGAGCGGCCCTCGAAGCGGTCGAAGTTGCGCCACGCCCGCACGAAGGTCTCCTGCACGGCGTCCTCGGCCTCGAACGCCGAGCCGAGCATCCGGTAGCAGTAGCCCGTGAGCTCGCGACGGTGCTCCTCGAGGCGATCCTCGACGCGGGGCTCGGTGGCGAGATCGGTCATCACGGCCATCATCGCATGCCCTCAGGCCGCCTCGGGGCAAGCCGGCTCGCGGGCCGCGGCCGGCGCCCGCTCCGTGCGCAGAACCGTGGCGCCGACGACCAGCGCGGCGAGCACGAACACGGCCGCGACGGCGAACGCGAGGTGGTAGCCGGAGACGAGCGCGGCGTCCCCCGCCGCGCCGGCGGCCGCCGCGTCGAGCGTCCGCTCGCTCGCCAGCGTCGCCAGCAGCGCCAGCCCGACCGCCCCGCCCACCTGCGCGGTCGTGTTGACCAGCCCGGACGCCAGGCCGGCGTCGCTCGGCGTCGCGCCGGACATCGCCAGCGCCATCAGGGCCGGGAAGCAGAGGCCGGCGCCTGCTCCGAGCAACACCATCACCGGCAGCACGTGCTCGACGTAGCTGCCGGCGACCGGGGCGCGGGTGAACACGGCCAGCGCGGCGGCGACGAGGACCAGCCCCGCCAGGACGGGGCGCTTCGGCCCGAAGCGCGCGACGACCCGGTCGGAGTAGCGCAGGGACAGCGTGCCCATCACGACCGTGCTGGGCAGGAACGCGAGCCCGGTCTGCAGCGCGTCGTAGCCCAGCACGCGCTGCAGGTACAGCGCACCGAGGAAGAAGGTGCCGAACATGCCGACGACCGACAGCGCCTGGATGGCGTTGGCGCCGGAGACGTTCGGCGAGCGGAACAGGCGCAGCGGCATGAGCGGGCTGGCGGCCACCGCCTGGCGCCACAGGAACGCCGCGAGCAGCGCGAGCGAGAGCGCCCCGAGCGCCAGCGTCGGCGTCGCGCCCCAGCCCTGGCGCGCCGCCGGCTCGACGATCGTGTAGACGAGCAGCATCAGCGACGCCGTGATCAGCAGCGCGCCGGGGACGTCGGCGCCGCGGCCGAGGCCGAGGCCGGCGTCGCGCCGCAGCAGCCGCCAGGCGAGCGCCGCAGTCGCGACGCCGATCGGGAGGTTGACGAAGAAGATCCAGTGCCAGTCGATCGCCTCGGTCAGGACGCCGCCGGCGACGAGCCCCACCGAGCCGCCGGCCGTGGCGACGAAGCCGTAGACGCCGATCGCCTTCGCCCGCTCGCGCGGGTGCGGGAACATCGTCACGATCATGCCGAGCACGACCGCCGCGGTGAGCGCGCCGCCCAGGCCCTGCACGAACCGGGCGACGACCAGCACCGCCTGACTCTGCGCGAGCCCGCACGCGAGCGACGCCGCCGTGAACACCGCCAGGCCGGCGAGGAACACGTCGCGGCGGCCGAGCAGGTCGCCGAGCCGGCCGGCCAGCAGCAGCAGCCCGCCGAAGGCGATCAGGTAGGCGTTGACGACCCAGGCCAGGCTCGCCTGGGTGAAGCCGAGCTCGGACTGGATGGCGGGCAGGGCGACGTTCACGACGGTCGCGTCGAGCACGATCATCAGCACGCCGACGCAGAGGACGACGAGCGCCGTCCAGCGCGAGCGGTCGGAGTCGAGGGGCTGTCTC
>DATLGB010000060.1:0-11334 GCA_035540675.1 Solirubrobacteraceae bacterium
CCTCCGCGCGATCTACCCGCGCGCCGCCTTGGCCGCGGCCAGCTGCTCGAGGAACTGCTCGGGCGGGAGGTTCTGCGGGGCGCCCGCGACCATCGGCCGCAGGCGCGCCGCCAGGTCGGCGGCGAGCCGCTCGGCCGCCGCCGGATCGAGCTCGGCGCGCCGGGCGAGGAAGCTGCGCACGGTGGCGATGTCGCCGGAGCCGACCCCGCTGACGTCCCACGCGACTGCGCCGGCCGCGGGCGGCAGGAACGGCGCCGGCCCGGACGGTCGCGCCCGGCCGCCGAGGCGCTCGCGGACGACGAGCGTCCCCGCGGCGAGGTCGCCGAGGCGCTGGTTGCGCCGCGTGGCGAGGACGCTGATCATCCCGACGGCGTAGAGCCCGGGCAGGACGTCGATGATGCGCAGCACGTTGCGGATCGCGCTCGTGACGAAGTCGACCGGCCGCCCGCCGCTGCGTACGACGCGCAGCCCCGCGAGGCGCTTGCCCGGGGTACGGCCGGCGGCCAGCACCTCGAACGCCACGTCGTAGGCGAACACGATCAGAAAACCGGCGACCGCGAACAGCGCGACGCCGAAGCCGGCGTCGGGCGAGCCCGCCGCGAGCGCCAGCGCCAGCACGAGATACAGCCCGCCCTGGATGGTCAGGTCGATGAGCGCCGCGATCATGCGCGACCCGATGCCGGCCAGCGTGAGCTGCAGCTCGACGCCTTCCGGCGTCGCGATCGTCACCCGGTCCTCATACTCCATGCTCGTCGTGACCCTACCCCGCGCGCGCCAGGTCGCATGAACGGTCGCGGGCCGTGAGGCGTCAGCGCTTCGTCGCCGAGCGCGAGCGTGACTGGGCCGAGCTGGACGCGCTGCTCGCGCGGGTCGGATCGCTTCCCGACCGCCTGGCTGCGCCCGACCTGCTGCGCGCCGGTGCGCTGTACCGCGCGGCGGCGGCCGACCTGGCGCTGGCCCGGCGCGCCTTCCCCGGCGACCCGCTCACCGGCCGGCTTGAGCGGCTCGTCCTGCGTGCGCGGCAGGTCGTCTACGCGGGGGAGCCGCGGCGTGCGCGCCTCGGCCACTTCCTGGCGACCGGCTACTGGCGCCGGGTGGCCGAGCGGCCGCGCCTGCTGGCGCTGTCGGCGCTGCTGCTGTTCGCCCCGCAGGTGCTGGCGGCGCTGTGGGCCCTCGACGACCCGGGCGCGGCGATCGGCGTCGTCCCCGCGCAGTTCGCCGGCGCCGCCGAGCCCGGCAGCGGCCCCGGCACGCTGTCGGCCGAGGAGCAGGCGGCGCTGTCGAGCGAGATCTTCACCAACAACATCCGCGTGACGTTCCTCGCGGTCGCCGCCGGCGTGACCCTCGGCCTCGGCACGGCGGCGCTGCTCATGTTCAACGGCCTGTTCATCGGCGCCATCGCCGGGCTGGCGATCGGCTACGGCGAGGCGGCGCGGCTGTTCGAGCTGATCGTCCCGCACGGCGTGCTCGAGCTGTCGTGCATCGTCGTGTCGGGCGCCGCCGGCCTGCGGATCGGCGCCGCGCTGCTCGACCCAGGGCTGCGCACCCGCGGCGAGGCGCTGCGCGCGCAGGCGCGGCCGGCGGTCGAGCTCGTGCTCGGGACGATCCCGTGGCTCGTGCTGGCCGGGCTGGTCGAGGGCTACGTCACCGGCTCGCTGCCGGGTCTGGGCGCGGCGCTCACCGTGGGCTTCGCGCTGGGCGTCGTCTACTGGCTGCTCGTGCTCTGGCGCGGGCGTCAGAGCCGCCCGCGCGCCTTCGCGCGCAGGTAGGCGCGCACGCACGCGCGCCCGAGCGCCGGCGCGGGCGCCTCGACGACGAGCGCCCCCGCCCGCCGCAGGCGCGCCGCCACGCGCTCGCGCGCCGCCAGCACCTCGCGCGCGACCGCCGCGGCCCACGGGTCCTCGCCGGCCGCCCGCGCCTCGAGGTCGGGGTCGGCGGCCGACGCGGCGACCACGAGGTGGCGCCGGGCCAGCACGGGCACCGCGTCGAGCAGCGAGCGCGCCGCCGCCTCCTCGAGCAGGTCGGAGAACAGCACGACCAGCGAGCGCTTGCCGGCTTCGACCGTGCGGAACGCGAGCTCGTAGTCGGCTTCGACGGACGACGGCTCGAGGTCGAACAGCGCGCGCACGATGGCGCCGCCGCCCGCGCGCCGCGGTGGCAGCCGGCGGCGGATCGCGGCGTCGAAGCCGACCACGCCGCAGCGGTCGCCGACCTCGTCGGCCACGAGCGCGACGGCGGTCGCCGCGTCGATCGCGACGTCCAGCCGCGTCGCTTCGCCCAGCGGTGCCGCCATCAGCCGCCCCGCGTCGACGAGCAGCACGACCTCGCGGTCCTGCTCGACCCGGTACTGGTTGCTCATCGGCCGGCCCATGCGCTGCGTCGCCGGCCAGTTGACCTGCCGGATGTCGTCGTCGGGCAGGTAGTCGCGGATGGACTCGAAGTCCGTGCCCAGGCCCAGCGGGCCGCGGGTGACACGGCCCGCCTCCCGCAGCCGGCCCTGCCGCACCGCCTGCGCCAGCCGCCGCGCGGCCGGGAAGTCGGGGTAGACGAGCAGCTCCTGGCCGGCGCCGGGCCGGTGGTCCCAGCGGCCGAGGCCGAGGGGGCCGTCCCGGCGCGCCACGGGCGCCGGGAGGCGGTGCCGGCCGCGCCGCCGCGGGACGAGCTCGGTCTCGAGGCGCTGCCGCGCGACGCGCCGGCCGGCGTCGACGTCGGGCGGCAGCGGCTGGCGCAGCAGCACGGACGGCGCGTCGGCGGCCAGCACCAGCGGCGCCGCGACCCCGCGCGCCAGCACCGGCGCCACGCGCCGCTCGACCGCAGGGGGCCGGCGCGCGGCGACGGCGTCGAGCACCGTCGCCGTGAGCACGGCGACGGCGGCCGCCGCGCCCGGCAGCGGCCCGGCGAGCGCGGCCAGCGCCGCGCAGGCGGCGAGCAGCGCGGCCGCTCGCGGCGCGGGGCTCATCGCGGCACCGGCACGTCCCGCAGGGCGGTGCGTACGGCGTCGTCGGCGCCGAAGCGCTCGAGCTCGGCCTCGGCGGTCAGCACGAGCCGGTGCCGCAGGACGGCAGGAGCGATCCGGGCGACGTCGTCCGGCGTGGCGTACTCGCGGCCCGCCAGCGCCGCGGCCGCCTTCGACGCCGCGAGCAGGTGGACCGCGGCGCGCGGGCTGGCGCCGAGCTCGACCGACGGCAGCTCGCGCGTGCGCCGCACGACGGCGACGACGTAGCTCGCCACCTCGTCGGATACCCGCGTCGCGTCGACTTGGGCCCGCGCGGCCCGCAGCGCGTCGGCGCCGGCGACCGGCAGCACCACGTCCAGCTCGCCGGCGCCGGCGCCGCGGCGCGGCAGCGCCAGCATCCGCAGCTCCTCCTCCGCCGACGGGTACGGCACCAGCAGCTTCACCAGGAAGCGGTCCAGCTGCGCCTCGGGCAGCGGGTAGGTGCCCTCGTACTCGAGCGGGTTCTGCGTGGCGACGACCAGGAACGGGTCGGGCAGCGGCTCTGGGCGACCCTCTACGGAGACCTGTCCCTCCTGCATCGCCTCGAGCAGCGCCGCCTGCGTCTTCGGCGGCGTGCGGTTGATCTCGTCGGCGAGCAGGACGTTGGTGAAGACGGGCCCGCGGCGGAAGGTCAGCTCGCCGTCGCGCAGCGTGACCGTGCCGGTGAGGTCCGACGGCAGCATGTCGGGCGTGAACTGGACCCGCCGGAACTCCACGCCGAGCGCCCGCGCCACCGCGTTCGCCAGCAGGGTCTTCGCCACGCCGGGCGGTCCCTCGAGCAGGACGTGGCCGCCGAGCGCGGCCGCGGCGAGCAGCGCCGCCACCGTCTCGTGCTGGCCCACCACCACCTTGCCGACCTCGGCGGCCACGGCGTCGTGCAGGTCTCTCACGGGTCCTCGCTCGGGTTCGGGGTGGGGGGCGGCGGCCGGCGCCCGCGGGCCAGCGTCGCCGCCATCGCGTCGACGTACGCCGCGCGCGGCGGCGGCAGGTCGCGGCGCGCGGTTTCGGGTGGGCCGAGGCGGCGGCCGCGGGACAGCATCAGCGCGAGCGCCGCCGCCAGCAGCAGCCACAGCGCCCAGCGGGCGTTGGCGGGCAGGGCGCCGAGGCCGCGACCGCGGCCGTAGCCGTGCACGCCTTCGACGAACGCCAGCGGCCCCTCGCCGGCCAGCGCGAGCGCCAGCGCGGCGTTGTCGGCCTGGTCGAGCAGCCGGTTCTGCAGCGGCGACGGGTCCGCGACGAGGATCACGCGGCCGGCGCCGGCCGGCTCGTACGCCAGCGGTGCGCGCCCTCCGGCGGCGAGCAGCGGCAGCGCGGGGCCGAGCGCCTCCCAGTGGCCCTCGCCCGCGGTCCGCACGGTCCGCACGCCGCGCGTCGGGCCGACCGGCGCGAGCGGCCGGACGTCGCGGTCGCCGCCGCGCGCCCAGCGCGGCGGGTCGTCGGGCCGGCCGAGCAGGTGCCCGATCCACGCCCCCGGGCGGCGCCCGCCGGCGATCACGGTGCCGCCGCGCTGGGCGAAGCGCCGCAGCGCGCGCGCCTCCGCCGGCAGCACGATCCCCGGGTCGAGCAGCACCACCGTGCCGGACGCCGGCAGCGAGCGCTCCGTCGGGGTCGCGCGGATGGCTCGCACCGGGACGCCGCCGGCGCGAGCGAGGTCCGCCCAGGCGGCGAGGCCCTGGGGGCTCGTCGCGAACGACGACGAGCGCGGCCCGCTCGGCGACGGCGTCACCGCGTCCGCCGCCAGGGCGACCACGTTGAGGACGACGAGCACGCCCGCCACGGCGGCCGCGAGCTGCGCCGCCGGGTGGCGCGGCCACCAGCTCGGCCGGCTCACCGCCGCGCCTCCGTCAGCACGCGCGGCCACTCCTCGCGCGCCTGCGCGGCGTCGGCCGCCGCGGCCGGCTCGCCGCCGTAGGCGATCGCGTCGAAGCGCGTCCCCAGCGCCTCGAAGCGCGGGGACCGCAGCAGCGCCACCAGCTCGCCGGTCGTGCGGGCGGCGGGATCGTCGACGAGCTCGCGCTCCGCCAGGCGCAGCAGCCCGGCGCGGAAGCGCAGCCGCACCGCCGCCTCCCAGTCGCCCGCGCGCTCGGCGTCGGCGGCGGCCGCCTCGAGCGCGCGCGGGTCGTGGCCGAGCGCGGCCGCCGCGGCGCGCTCGCGCGGCGGCGCGGCGGCGCGGCGGCGCAGCAGCAGGGTGACCGCGGCCGCCAGCGCGGCGGCCACCAGCAGCCAGGCGACGAGCTTGCCGCCGGGGACGACCGAGCCCAGGGCGCTGACGGCGTCGTCGACGGCGCGCGCGACCGGGCGCAGGCGCTCCCCGATCCAGCGCAGCGGGCGGCGGAACGGACGCGGCAGCGACGTCTCGCGAAAGCGCTTCTCGGCCAGCACCCCGCGCGCCCGCTCGCGCGCCCGCGCCGCGTCCGGCGCCGGAGCCGGTCCCAGCCCGGCCGCCAGCGCCTGCGCGCGGGCGCCGGCCTGCGCGGGCGAGGCGCCGGCCAGCGCCGCCCGCAGGTCGACCGGTGCACCGTCCACGCGGTCCACCGCACGCAGCTCGGCCAGGGCCGCCGGGTCGCTGCGGGCGCGCTCGGCGAGGGCGCGCAGCTCGCCCGCCGTCACCTCGCTCGCGGCGGCGGGGGCGGCGAGCCAGAGCAGCGCCGCGACCGCCGCCGCGACGGCGCGCCCGCCGCGCGTCACGGCTCGGGCGGCCGCGGCGGCAGGAAGCCGGGCGACGGCGGAGGCGGCGGGGGCGGCGGCCAGCCGCTCGGCTGCGGCGGCGCGGGGTAGCCGATCGGGGCGATCACCTCGGTGGTCGCGGGGCCCGCCCCGATCCGCTCGGCCAGCAGCTGCAGGTCGAAGCCCTCCTTGCGCACCCGCAGGTCGAAGTACAGGATGGCGGCGATGGCGGCCTGGACGGGCGCCGCCACCGTGTAGGCGGCGATCGTCACCAGCGTCGTCGCGGCCGCGGCGACGAGCGTGCTCGGGTTGCTGAACGCGAGCCCGACGCCGAGCAGCAGCCCGACCGCCGCCTGCACGACGCCGACGAGCAGGAAGGCCACGAACAGCGCCCCCGCCGTCGGCCACCAGCGCCCGCGCACGAGCCGGTAGGAGCGCTTGAGCGCGGAGACGCCGCGCGTGTCCTCGAACAGCAGCGCCGGCTCGGCGAAGTACAGCGCGACCAGCAGCCAGATGCTGCCGACGAGGCAGAGCACGAGCCCGCCGGCGATCGCGAGGCCGCTGAGCAGGAGCACGAGCAGGATGGAGGGCAGCCGCCGCAGGGCGAAGCTCAGCGACTCCTGCCACGTCGTCGGCGACCCGAGGTAGGCGGCGCCGACCGCGCGGAAGCAGGCCGCGCTGGTCAGCGCGGCGAGCAGCACGTTGATCACCATGCTGGCGGCGAGGCCGCCGAGCATTGCAGTGTCGAAGGCCGCCGAGTCGCCTTCCGCGGGCGTGAGCGAGAACTCGAACGCGTTCTCGTCGGTCGAGGCGCGCACGAAGGTGTCGAGGATCGCCAGCGGCACCGTCACGACCAGGACGCACATGGCGAGCGTCTTGAAGTGGCGCGTGACCACCTTCAGCGAGACGTCGAGGACCTCCCCGATCCCGAGCGGCCGCAGCGGAGCGGCGGGCGGCTGCACCGACACGGGCGGGAGCCTACCGCCACTCCGCAGGCCTGGCGCGGTCAGGCGAGCCCGTGCTCGAGCACCCCCTTGACCGCGGCGTCGAGCGCGTTGAGCCGGTACAGCGCCACCGCTTCGGGCGACCCAAAGCGGCGCCCCGGCGCGCCGTCGGCGCCGTGGTGGGTGAGGACGCAGTGCACGAGCGCCAGGCGCGTCGCGTCGGAGAGCCCGTGCGCGCGCTCCTCGACGATCCGCTGGCCGATCGCGACGTGGCCGAGCAGGCGCCCCTCCTCGCTGACGCCGATCTCCGCGCCGTAGGTGAACTCCCGCGTCTTGCCCAGGTCGTGGACGAGCGCGGCGGTGATCAGCAGGTCGGAGTTCAGCCGCGGGTGCAGCGCGCACGTCTCGAGCGCGAGCTGCCCGACCGCCACCGTGTGCTCGAGCAGGCCGCCGAGGTAGGCGTGGTGGCCGGCACGGGTGCACGGCGCGCGGCGCCACTGCGCGCGCAGGTCGCCGTCGTCGAGCAGCGCGGCGAGCAGCGACCGCAGCTCGCGGTCGTGGACCTCGCGGGCGAGGTGCTCGAGGAAGCCGTCGAGCTCGTCGAGGTCGCGGTAGGCGACCGGCAGGAAGGCGGCGGGGTCCGCGTCCGGCGCGCGCTCGACCGCGCGCACCTCGAGCTGCAGCTCGTCGCGGAAGCGCTCGACGCGCCCGCGCACGCGCACGAGGTCGCCGCGCTCGAAGCGCCCGGCGAGGACGTCGGCGTCGCGGAACGCGCGCGCCGCGACGCTGCCGCTGCGGTCGCGCAGCTCGAGCGCGAGATAGGGGCTGCCGGAGCGCCCCACGAGGCGCTCCTTGCGGGTGCACGCGAGCACGAGGTCCACCTCCTGACCGGCGCGCAGGGCGGCGAGGGCGGGGGTGGCGTCGGTGGGCGTCAGGGCGTCGGCGGGCACGAATCCATGATGTACCGTGGTCCGGATGCAGCCCCTGCGTTGGGAACGCCGTCCGGACGGCCTGCGGGCGCCCGCGATGGTGGTGGCCTTCCAGGGCTGGAACGACGCCGGCGACTCCGCGTCCTCGGCGCTGTCGTTCGTCGGCGGATCGCTCGGCGCCGACCGCTTCGCGACGATCGACCCCGAGGAGTTCTACGACTTCCAGGCCACCCGTCCGCACGTGCGCCTGCTCGAAGGCACCACGCGCGACATCGTGTGGCCCGACGTCGAGATCCACGCCGCGGGCGCCCCGGGGGCGCCGCGCGACCTCGTCCTCGTCTCGGGCCACGAGCCGTCGTACCGCTGGCGCACGTTCTGCGAGGTCGTGCTCGACCTGGCGGAGGCGCTGGGGGTGCAGACGATGGTCACGCTCGGCGCGCTGCTCGCCGACGTCCCGCACTCGCGGCCGGTGTCGATCACCGGCCTGGCGACGGACGACAGCATCATCGAGCGCGTCGGCCTCGCCCGCACGAGCTACCAGGGCCCGACCGGGATCATCGGCGTGCTGCACGACGCCTGCCAGCGGCGCGGCCTGCCGTCCGTCTCGCTGTGGGCGGCGGTGCCGCACTACGTGGCGGTGACGCCGAACCCGAAGGGCGCGCTCGCGCTCGTGCGCAAGCTCGAGGGCGTGGTCGGCGTGGCCGTCGACGCCTCCGAGCTCGAGTCGGCCGCGGTGGAGTACGACCGCCAGGTCACGCGCGCGGTTGAGTCGGACCCCGACGTCCAGGCCTTCGTCGAGCGCCTCGAGCGCGCGGCGGCGGAGGAGGATCCGCTGCCGGACCCCGACTCGCTGCCGTCGGGCGACGTGCTGGCACGCGAGTTCCAGCGCTTCCTGCGCCAGCGCGGCGGGCGCGGCCCGGGCCCCGGCCCGGCCGCCGGGTGACGCCGCTGCGGCGCCTGCTGGCGTTCATCTCGGTCGCGATGGTGGTGGACACCGCCGGCTACGCGGCCATCACGCCGCTGCTGCCCGGCTTCGCCGCCGAGCACGACCTCTCGAAGTCGATGACGGGGATCCTCACGGCCGCCTATCCCGCCGGCGTGCTCCTGCTGGCGCTGCCGTCGGCGTGGGTGTCCTCGCGGGTGGGCGCCAAGCGGACGGTGGTGGGTTCGCTCGCGCTGCTGGCGGCGGCGACGCTCGGCTTCGGGTTCGCCGGCACCGAGCTGCTGCTGCTCGCCAGCCGCTTCGCCCAGGGCGGCGCGGCGGCGGCGCTGTGGGCCGGAGCGCTGGCCTGGGTCGTGGCGGAGGCGCCGCGCGAGCGCCGTGCGGAGGCGATCGGCACCGCCGTCGGCGCGGCGATCTTCGGCTCGCTCGGCGGCCCGGCGCTGGGTGCCGCCGCGGCCGAGTGGGGGACCGAAGTCGTGTTCGCCGCCTTCGTCGCGCTGCCCGTCGCGCTGATCGTGATCGCCCGTGGCTTCCCCGGGCCGCCGCCGCTGCCGACGGGCGGGCTGGCTGCCCTGCGCGCCGCCGCGTCGACGCCGGCGATGCGCCGCGGCCTGTGGCTGATGACGCTGCCCGCCCTCGCCTTCGGGGTGCTCAACACGCTCGTCCCCCTGCGGCTCGACCTGCTCGGCGCCGGCGCGACCGCCATCGGCGCGACGTTCCTCACGGCGGCGGTGGTCGAGGCCGCGGCGGCGCCGGTGGCGGGCCGCGCCGCCGACCGGCGCGGTGCGCTGTGGCCGGCGCGCATCGGGCTGGTCGCGGGCGGCTGCGCGCTGGTGCTGGTGCCGCTCGGCGGGGCCGCGCTGCTGGTCGCCGCCGGCGTCTGCGTGGCGGCGCCGCTGCTCGGCATGCTCTGGACGCCGGCGATGGCGCTGCTCACGGAGGGCGCCGAGACGCGTGCCGTCGACCCCGCCTACGGCTTCGGCCTGGCCAACCTCGGCTGGGGCACCGGCGCGATGGTGGGCGCTGCCGCCGCGGGCGCGATCGCGCAGGTCACGGCCGACGCGGCGCCGTTCGCGCTCGTGGCCGCGCTCGCGGTGGCGACCGCCGCGGCGCTGCGTCCGGCCGCCTACCGCTCCGCGGCGGGGCAGGCGATCCGGTAGTCGCAGATCGAGCAGGCGCCGAAGCTCGGCGTCGGCTCGAAGCCCTGCGACTGGATGCCGTCGGCGACCTCGAACACGGTGTCCGTGATCCAGTCGCGGTCGTCCTCGGTCCAGTCGACGGGCACCTTCGCGTCGTCGAGGACGTAGTAGTAGGCCTGCTGGGCGGCCTCGAGCTGCCAGGCTTCGCGCGCCGCCACGGAGTACAGCGCGAGCTGGACGTCCTCACGCAGGTCCGACGCCTTCTTGGGCCGGCCGGTCTTGTAGTCGATCAGCTCGTAGCCGCCGTCGGGCAGGCGGTCGACGCGGTCCACGCGCCCGCGCAGCACGTGGGGGCCGAGGTTGAACGAGAAGGAGCGCTCGAACCACACCGGCTCCACGTCCTCGCCCTGGAAGCGCTCGTGGTAGCGGATCAGCGCCTGCTCGGCCTTGGTCTGCAGCTGCTTCTCCTGCTCGGAGTCGCCGAAGCCCCCGCGGCGCCAGCCGGCGTCGAGCAGCCCGAGCAGCTCGGGCAACGAGCGCGTGGCCGTCTCGCCCGCGTGGAAGCGCTCGAGCACCTGGTGGACGAGGATGCCGAAGCGCTGGTTGAGGGTCGGCTCCTGCGGGATCCGGAAGACGCGGGCGAACTTGTACTTCAGCGGGCAGGTCCGGTAGGTCTCGATGTCCGACGCGCTCAGCAGCAGGCCGTCGCCGCGGCGCGGCAGGAACTGCTCGAGCGACGGCTCGGTGCGCTGGGCGACCGCCCGCGCGCGCAGGCGCTCGTCGCGCTCGGCGTCGAGCAGGTAGTCGTCGAGCGCGGAGGTGTCGTAGATCTCGCGCTGCTCGGCGGTCACCGCCTGCAGGATCCGCGCGTTGACCTCCGGCAGCGCCTCGGCCGCCGACTGGCCGGCGCGGGTGCGCTCGAGCAGGGCGCTCAGCTTGAGCACCTCGAGGTAGCGCACGACCGCGTGCGACACGTCGAGGTCGGTGTCGAAGCGCAGCTCGCCGAGGCGCCCGCCGACCTGCGCGATCGTGTGCATCAGCTCGTCGCGCAGGACCCGGAACGTGGACTGCAGCGTCTCGGCGGGGCCGAACAGCTCCTCCTCGCGCGGCTCCCACTCGGCGCCCAGCGCCGCGCGCGCCTCCTCGGCGAAGGGTGACGGCTGCTGGCGCGCGCCGCGGTCGGTCACCTCGGGGTAGGCGAGCACGAGCCGGCGGCGCGCGCGCGTCATCGCCACGTGCAGCAGGCGGCGCTGCGCGGCCACGTGTGCCGCCTTGGTGTCCGCCGGCAGCGCCTCCTTGATGAGCTGGTCGGGGATCGGGTCGAGCGCGCGCCGGCGGGGCCCCGGCATCCGTGCGGCGAACAGGCCGAGCACGTAGACGTGGTCGAACTCGTGGCCCTTGGCGGCGTGCATCGCCATCACCTGCACGCCCCGCGGCCGGTCGCCGGCCGTGGCCTCCACCTCGCGCAGCCCGGCCTCGGCGACGGCCGAGATCGAGCGCGCGAAGTCGCGCGCCGTCGCCTGCGGCGAGCGCCGCGCGTAGGCCGCCGCGAGCTCGCCGAACTTCGCGAGGTTGACCAGCCGCTCGGCGACCTCGGCGGTGGCCGCGAACAGCAGCTGCCGGCGCAGCCCGAGCCGCTCGATCAGCCGGTGCACGAACAGGTCCGGCCGCGTCGCGTCGGGCGCGCTCGACGCGACGCGGCCGGACCTGTTCGTGC
>DATLGB010000061.1:0-21164 GCA_035540675.1 Solirubrobacteraceae bacterium
CGTGATCATCTCCCACGACCGCTGGTTCCTCGACCGCGTCGCCACGCACGTGCTGGCGTTCGAGGGCAACTCGCAGGTCACGTGGTTCGAAGGCAACTTCGAGGCCTACGAGGAGTGGCGGCGCGAGCAGCTCGGCGACGCCGCCGACCGCCCGCACCGCATCACCTACAAGAAGCTCACCCGCGCCTGAGCGCGGGCGGGCGACCCGGGGACCCGAAACCAACCGCCGCTTGACGCGGGCGGGCGATGCTGAGAGCGTGCGCTCGAGGGGATGGGGGCCGGCCTCGCCCACGGAAGTCGAAACGGGAAGTTCCAGCAATGCCTAGATGTGCCCGCGTCCTTGCACTCGCCGCCACCAGCGCCGCGGCACTGCTGCCGGTGGCGTCCGCCTCGGCGGCCCCGACCTGGCTCCCGCCCCACCAGGCGCTGCCGATGGCGCAGGACGCCTACAGCTATGGCAACGACGTGGCGATGGACGCGACCGGCAACGTCGTGTCGGTCTTCGCGCACGAGGAGCAGGTCGGCGGCGTCGGTCGCACCGTGGTCCGCGGGGTGACGCGGCTGGCCGGGGGGTCGTTCTCCGGCGCGACGATCCTCTCGGACACCACCAAGGACGCGTTCAGTCCGATCGTGCAGATGGACGCCGGCGGCAACGCCGTCATCGTCTGGGTGAGCGACGGCATCGTGCGGCTCAGGACGTGGTCGGCCGGCGCCGGGTACTCGGGCACGGCCTCGGTGGGCGGCTCGAGCACGCCGGGAGCCGGCGCGTCCGACCCCGCGCTCGCGGTCCTGCCGGACGGCACCGCCTACATCACGTGGGTCCGCGCGAGCGGCGCGACCCAGTTCGTGCAGGGGACGATCCGGTCGCCCTCTGGCAGCTACAGCGCGACCAAGGACCTCTCCGCCGTCCACAAGTCCGTCCGTCAGAACCTGGTGATGGCGAACGCGGCCGGGGACGTCACCGCCGCGTGGGTGAGCTTCGACGATACGCCCAAGAACCGGGTGTACGCGACGCGGACGAGCGGGGGCGCGCCGCTGCCCGACGCGGGCACCGAGCAGCTCGTGGACGGCGGCGCCGCCGACTTCGTCGGCCGGCTGAGCGGCGCCGTGGCGGCCGACGGCAAGGCCATCCTGATATGGACCCGCGCCGACCAGCTGAAGTACGCGTCGCGCACGGGCACCGCGTTCGGCACGCCGCAGAGCCTCGACCCCGGCACGCAGCGCTACGAGCCCGACGTGGCGATGGACGACGAGGGGACCGCGCACGCGGTCTGGTACCGCTACACCGGAACCACGTACGAGATCCGCGCGGCGAGCAAGCCGGCGGGAGGTGCCTTCGGCGTCGTCCAGCCGCTCTCGGACGCGGGGACGGGGACGGCCTTCGGCCCCACGGTCACCGTCGATCGCCAGAGCAACACGCCGATCGCGGTGTGGGCGAAGGCGCTGTCGGGCTCCGACGCGGGCGAGTACGTCATCCAGTCGGCGCGGCGCCAGCCGAACGGCCTCTACGGGGGAGTGTCCGACATCGCCAGCCGCCCCGGCGGGTTCTCGGTGGCCGTCGCCAGCAACGCGCGAGGCGACGCGGTGGCGGATTTCGTCACCTTCCGCTACGACAGCGCGGCCCCCTTCGGGTCCTACTACGGGCACGCGCTCGCGGGGTTCGACGGGGCGGCGCCGCAGCAGCGCGACGTGGTCATCCCCACCGCGGGCCTCGCCGGGCAGCCGCTCACGATGTCGGTCTCGCCGTTCGACGTGTGGTCGGCGGCGACGACGACGTGGAGCTTCGGCGACGGCACCACGGCGACCGGCAACGCCGTCCAGCACGCGTTCGCCACACCCGGCACCTACACCGTCACCGCGACGACCCGTGACGCGGTCGGCAACGAGTCGGCCACGACGCGGACGGTGCAGATCGTTGCCGCCGACGCCGACGGCGACGGATCGCCGGCCGGCCAGGACTGCAACGACACCAACCCGGGAATCCGCCCGGGCGCGGTCGACATCCCGGGCAACGGCGTCGACGAGGACTGCAACGGCCCCGACGCGACGGTGCGGCTGCAGAGCGGCTTCGGCTACGGCTGGAAGGCGTACCGCCGCTACACGATCGCCACGGCGCTGAGCGTCACCAAGATCGCGGCCGGGGCGAAGGTCACCGTCCGCTGCAAGGGCAGGGGCTGCCCGTTCAAGGTCAAGCGCAAGTCGTTCAAGAAGTTCACGCGCATCTACAACGTCGCGAAGCTGTTCAACCGCCGCAAGGGCGGCAAGCGGCGCTTCGCGCGGCTGCGGCCGAGGACCAGGATCGAGATCCGCGTGACCAAGCCCAACACGATCGGCCGCTACGCGACCTTCGTGGTGCGCAGCGGGAAGATCCCGACCTTCAAGTCGGGCTGCCTGTCGGTGGCGGGCAAGAAGACCCGCTGCTGAGGTCGACCGACGGACCGGTGGCGGGGCGCGCCCCCGCCACCGGCGGCGACCTCCGGTAGCGTCCGCGGCGATGGTCGCCGTGATCGCGAGTTGCGTCGCCGGTGGGGCGCTGCTGGTGGCGGCGACGCTCAAGCTGGCCGACCGGCCCGCGGCGCTCGTCGCGTTGGGGACCTACGGCCTCGGCGGCCGTGCCGCCGCGCCGGCGCTGTGGGCGCTGGTGGCGATCGAGCTGGCGCTCGGCACGGCGGTGCTCGCCGGCAGCCGCGCCGCCGCCATCGCGGCGGCCGGGCTGTTCGCCGCGTTCGCGCTCGCGCAGCTCACCGCGCTGGCCGCCGGCCGGGGCGGCGCGCCGTGCGGGTGCCTCGGCGGCCGCGGGCGGGTGTCCCTGGTCTCGGCGGCGCGGGCGCTCGTGCTCGGCGCCGCCGCCACGCTGGCGGCGGCCGCTCCGCCCGGCGGCGGCCGCGAGTGGGCGATCACCGCGGCGGCCGCCGCGTGCGCCGCGGCGGTGGCGCTCGGGCGGCGCGCGCCGGACGGCGCGCTCGACGTCGCCGGCGAGGGCCCGGAGGTCGGCGTGAACGCGCCGGCGGCCCTGCCCACCGGTCCGGCGCTCGTGCTCTTCACCGCGGGCGGCTGCCGGCTGTGCGCGCGCGTGCGCCGCGGCCTCGGCGCCACGGAGGCGGGGCTGCCGGTGGTCGAGCTCGACGAGGAGCGTGACGCCGCCGCGTGGCTCGCCGCCGGCGTGCCGGGGGCGCCGTACGCCGTGGCGATCGACCGCGACGGCGTCGTCCGCGCCAAGGGCACCGTCAACACGCCCGCCCAGGTGCGCGGGCTGGCCGCCGCGGCGGGGGCTGCGCGACCGCCGGGCACGTCGCGCCGGCGCTTCCTCGAGCGCGCCGCCGGCGCGGCGGCGACGGCGGCGGCCGCCGACACCGTCGCGCGGCTCGTGCGTCCGGGCGAGGCCGAGGCCTACCACTTCTGCGGCCACATCTACACGACCGACAGCTGCCCGCATCCGACCGGGCTGCCGCGCGTCGACGCCCGCGGCTACCCGCTGCGCGCGCGCGACGGGCACCGCGTCGACGACCTCGGGCGGGCGGTCGACCGCGAAGGCGTCCCGGTCGACGAGGACGGACGGCCGCTGCTGGACGCCGACGGGCGGCCGCTCCCGCGCGCGCCGCGGACGCGCGTCTGCACGGCGACCGGCCGGCGCTACGGCTTCCGGCCGTACGTCGACGGCGCCTGGTACCGCTGCTGCGGCGGGCGCGTGCGCAAGCTCGTGGACTGCTGCACGACCGGGCGCCGGCGCATCAACGGCGACGGCGCGCTGCACGGCTACTGCTACCGCGGCCGGCGCGTGTTCTGCGTCATGTACTACCAGACGAAGGTCCCATGCTGACCGCGCTGCTGGCCGCCGCGGCGCTGCTCGCGGGGCTCGCCGGCGCGTGGTCGCCGTGCGGCCTGTCGATGGTCGACACGCTGGCGCCGTCGGCCGCGGGCGGGCGGCGCCGGGTCGCGCTCGCCGGCGCCTGGGCGTTCGCGCTCGGCGCGCTGGCCGGCGGCCTCGCCACCTTCGGCGGGCTGGCGCTGCTGGGCGCCGCGCTGGGCGCGGGCGGCGGCGTCGCCGCGGCGCTGGCCGCGGCCGCGCTGCTGGTCGCGGCGGCGGGTGACGCCGCCGGTCGCCGGATCGTCCCGCAGGTCCGCCGGCAGGTCCCGGAGTCGTGGCGGCGCGTGCTGCCGCTGCCGGTCGCGGCCGGCCTCTACGGCGTGCTGCTCGGTCTCGGCTTCACCACCTTCGTGCTGTCCTTCGCGACCTACGGCCTCGCCGCCGTCTGCCTCGCGCTCGGCGAGCCGGCCGCCGGGCTGGCGATCGGGCTCGCGTTCGGCGCGGGCCGCGCGCTGCCCGTCGTGGCGCTGGCGCCGCTGCAGGACCGCGACGCCGCCGCGGCGGTCGCCGCCGGGATGGCGGAGCGGCCGGACGTCCTGCGCGCGCTGCGCGCCGGCGCCGCCGGCGGGCTCGCGGCCGCCGCCGCGGCGATCGCGCTCGGCGGCGCGCCGGCGCAGGCGGCGGAGCTGTTCACCTCCGACGGCGCCGACCCCTCGGCCGCCGGCGGGCAGGTGGTCTGGCAGGTGGCCGGCGGGGGCGGCGCGATCCTGCGCGACGGGCGCACCGACCTCATCCCCGGCGCCGACCCCGCCCTCGGGCCGACCTACGTGGCCTGGCACGACGACGCCGGGATCGACGTCGTGCGCCGTGACGACTTCGCGCCGGTCGCGCGCGTGCCCGCGACCGGAGTGGAGGCGCTCGCCGTCTCCGACCGGTGGCTCGCGTGGGCGGCGCGCGACGCCGACGGCCGCCCGCAGATCCTCGCGGTCGAGCTGGCGGCGCCGCTCGCGCCGCCGCGGGTCGCCGCCACCGCGAGCGGCCTCGGCCGGCCGGCGATCGACGGCGACCGGCTCGTCTTCCACGTCAGCGGCGCGGAGAGCAGCCGCATCGTCGAGGTCGACCTCGCCTCACGGGTGCGCCGGACGCGGCGGCGCTCGCGCAGCGCGCTGCTGCTCAACCCGTCGCTGTCCGGCGACCGGCTGGTCTACGTGCGCTCGGGCGCCGACCGGCAGCGCGTCCTGCTGGCGCGCCCCGGCCGCCGCGACCGCGTGCTGTTCTCCACCACCCCGACCGCGCGCCGCGACGCCGGCCACGAGGCGGGCAAGCGCCTGCACCGCCAGGGCTACCGGGGCGGCCGGCGCCCGCCGCAGCCCCGCCGCCCGCGGCGCGGCCTCACGGTGACCCTGTGGACCACCGCGCTCGACGGCGACACCGCCTACGTGACGCGCCTGCGCCACGGCTCCGGGCGCACGACCGCCTCGCTGCTGCGCATGCACGCCCCCCGCTGAGCACGAACGTCCCGCAGTCCGTGCTCTGGCACGGACTCCGGGACGTTCAGCGTGTGAGGGCGGTGAGGAGGGGGCGCAGGTCGGCGGCGCCCTCGGCGACGTGGTCGGCTTCGCGCAGGTCGCCGGCGCCGAAGGGCCCGGTGGCGACGGCGATCACGCGCAGGCCGTCGGCGCGCGCGCAGGCGATGTCGTTCGGGGTGTCGCCGATCACCACCGTCCGCTCGCGCGGCCACCCGCCGGCGCGCTCGCGGGCGATCGGCGGCAGCTCCTCGCGCGCCTCGGCATCCGTGCCGAAGCCGCCCTGGCCGGGCGGGAAGTAGCGGCCGATGCCCGCGCGGTCGAGCTTGAGGCGCGCCACCGGCTCGAAGTTGCCCGTCACCAGCGACAGCCGGAACCGGTCGTCGGCCGCGAGCTCGGGCAGCAGCTCCACGACGCCCGGCGCCACGAAGCCCGAGAGGTCCGGCGGGCACAGCTGCTCGTAGGCGCGGCACGTCGCCCGCGCCACCGCCTCGACGCCGGCGTCGATGCGGTCCGCGGGGACGCCGCAGGCCAGCAGCAGGTCGCGCGCGATCGCGCCGTCGGTGCGGCCCGCCGCCTGCACCCCGCGCACCTCGTCGACGCGCAGCTCGTCGCCGTGGACCTCGCGCAGCGCCCGGCGCAGCGCCTGCGCGTGCGCGTCGGACGCCCGCTGCAGCAGCGTGCCGTCGATGTCCCAGAGCAGGAGCAGCTCAGCGGACAAACGACACGTCGCTCGTCAGGCGCCGGGCGAACGCCGCGCACAGGCGCGCCGTCGCCTCGAGGTCGTCGAGCTGGACCATCTCCACCGGCGAGTGCATGTAGCGCAACGGGATCCCGACGACGCCGGTCGGGATGCCCGCGCGGCTCGGCGCCACGGCGTCGCCGTCGGTGCCGGTGGCGCGGCCGGTGGCCTCCACGGTGTAGGGGATCTCCTCCGCCTCGGCCGCCTCGACGAGCAGGTCGAAGACGGCGGGCGACAGGTTGGTGCCGCGCGTGATCGCCGGGCCGGACCCGAGCGGGTGGCGGCCGTTCTCCTTCTCGTCGATCCCGGGCGCGTCGGTGGCGTGCGTGACGTCGATGACCAGCGCGACGTCGGGCCGCAGCGCGTACGCGGTGGTCACCGCGCCCTGGAACGTCGTCTCCTCCTGCGCGACCGCGACGGCGCAGACGTCGGCGTCGGCCCCGCCGCCCTCGCCGACGAGCCGCATCGCCTCGTAGGCCACCCAGCAGCCGAGCCGGTTGTCCATCGAGCGCGACACCACTCGCCGGTTCGGCAGCTCGACCGGCTCGGCGGCGATCACCGCGACGTCGCCCACCGCCGCCAGCGCGCGCGCCTCGTCGCCGTCGCGCGCGCCGACGTCGATGTGCAGGTCGCGCAGCTCGGGGACCTTCTTGCGGTCGTCCTCGCGCATCAGGTGGATCGGCTTCTTGCCGATCACGCCGGGGATCGTCCCGTTGCGCGTGATCACCTCGACGCGCTGGCCGACCAGGATCAGCGGGTCCCAGCCGCCGACGGGCAGGATCCACAGGAAGCCGTCGTCGTCGATGTGGGAGACGATCAGGCCGATCTCGTCGATGTGGCCGATCACGGCCAGGGTGGGGCGCCCGCCGGCGCGGCCCGGCCGGCGCGCGACCGTCGAGCCGACGGTGTCGATGGAGACGTCCGCGAGCGGCTCGCAGGCCTTCCGGAACACGGCCGCCGCCGCCCCCTCGTAGCCCGAGGGCGCCGCAGCGGTCAGCAGGGAGCGCAGGAGGGCGTCGACCGGCACGCGCTCAGCCCTTCAGGAGCTGGCGCAGGACGAACGGCAGGATCCCGCCGTGCCGGTAGTACTCGACCTCCTTGGGGGTGTCGATGCGCACGCGGCAGGTGAACTCCACGTCGCCCGCGCGCACCGTCGCCTCCTTGCCCGAGCCGTCGCCGACGCCGGTGATCGTGAACTCCTCCTCGCCGGTGAGCCCGAGCGACTCGGCGTTCTCGCCGTCCGGGAACTGCAGCGGCAGGACCCCCATGCCCACGAGGTTCGAGCGGTGGATGCGCTCGAAGGACTCGGCGATGACCGCCTTGACGCCGAGCAGGTTCGTGCCCTTGGCCGCCCAGTCGCGCGACGACCCCGAGCCGTACTCCTTGCCGGCCAGCACGACGAGCGGGACGCCCTCCTCGGCGTAGCGCATGGCCGCCTCGTAGATCGTCGTCTCCTCGCCGTCGGGCAGGTGGCGCGTGACGCCGCCCTCGGTGCCCGGGGCGAGCTGGTTGCGCAGCCGGATGTTGGCGAACGTGCCGCGCACCATCACCTCGTGGTTGCCGCGGCGCGAGCCGTAGGAGTTGAAGTCCTTCGGCCTGACGTCGTGGCCCTCGAGGTACTGCGCGGCCGGCGAGCCCTTCTTGATGGCGCCGGCGGGCGAGATGTGGTCGGTCGTGACCGAGTCGCCGAGCCTGGCCAGCACGCGCGCGCCGGCGATGTCGCCGGGGTCGGTCGGCTGCTCCGGCACGTCCTCGAGGAACGAGGGCCGCCGCACGTACGTCGAGTCCCCGTCCCAGGCGAAGCGGTCGCCGCTGGGGACGTCGAGCGAGCGCCAGTTGTCGTCGCCCTCGAACACCTCGCCGTAGGACTTGCGGAACATGTCGGACTGGATCGCCGACTCGACGAGCTCCGCCACCTCCCGCTCGGTCGGCCAGATGTCGCGCAGGTAGACGTCCTGGCCGCCGGAGTCCTGGCCGATCGGCTCCTCGTAGGGGTCCCAGTCCATGGTCCCGGCGAGCGCGTAGGCGACGACGAGCGGCGGGGACGCGAGGTAGTTCATCTTCACGTCCGGGTTGATGCGGCCCTCGAAGTTGCGGTTGCCCGACAGCACCGAGCAGACCGCGAGGTCCTCGTCGTTGACGACCTTGGAGACCTCCTCCGGGAGCGGCCCCGAGTTGCCGATGCACGTCGTGCAGCCGTAGCCCACGAGGTGGAAGCCCAGCGCCTCCAGCGGCTCGGTCAGCCCCGAGCGCTCGTAGTACTCCGTGACGACCTTCGAGCCCGGTGCGAGCGACGTCTTCACCCACGGCTTGCGCTGCAGGCCGCGCTCCACCGCCTTGCGCGCGAGCAGGCCGGCGGCCAGCATGACGCTCGGGTTGGAGGTGTTCGTGCAGGAGGTGATCGCCGCGATCACGACGTGCCCGTGGTCGAGCTCGGTCTCCGTGCCGTCGGCGAGCGTCACCTTGGCGGCCGTCTTCGGCCGCTCGGCCACCGCCCGCCCGGCGCCGCCCGCGCCGGCCGTCGCCGGCTCGCTCAACCGGTCGTGCGCGGAGTCGCCGTTGGTGGCCGGCGGGTCCGACGCGGGGAAGGACTCCGCGCTCGCCTCGTCCGTCTCGCTGTAGGCCGAGCCCGGGTCGTGGCCGGGGACGCCCGGCTTGTCGCCCGCGCCCCGCGGCTCGGCGTCCACCGTCACGTAGTCGCCCAGCGCCTCGCGGAAGCGCTCCTGCGCCTCGGACAGCGACACGCGGTCCTGCGGGCGCTTGGGCCCGGCCAGCGACGGGACCACCTCGCCGAGGTCGAGCTCGAGGACGTCGGTGTAGGTCGGCTCCTCGGCGTGCTCGTCGTGCCACAAGCCCTGCGCCTTCGCGTACGCCTCGACGCGCTCGACGAGCTCGCGCGGCCGGCCCGAGAACTCCAGGTAGCGCAGCGTCTCGGCGTCGATCGGGAAGATCGCGCACGTCGAGCCGAACTCGGGCGACATGTTGCCGATCGTGGCGCGGTCGGCCAGCGGCAGCGCGCTCACGCCGGGGCCGAAGAACTCGACGAAGCGGCCGACGACGCCGTACCTGCGCAGCATCTCCGTGACGGTCAGCACGAGGTCGGTGGCCGTCGCGCCCTCGCGCAGCTCGCCGCCGAGCTTGAAGCCGATCACCTGCGGGATCAGCATGGACATCGGCTGCCCGAGCATGGCCGCCTCGGCCTCGATGCCGCCGACGCCCCAGCCGAGCACGCCCAGGCCGTTGACCATCGTCGTGTGCGAGTCCGTGCCGACCAGCGTGTCGGGGTACAGGACGCCCTCGTTGTCGAACACGACGCGCGCCAGGTACTCCAGGTTGACCTGGTGGACGATGCCGGTATCGGGCGGGACGACCTTGAACTCCTCGAAGGCCTGCTGGCCCCACTTGAGCAGCTGGTAGCGCTCGGCGTTGCGCTCGAACTCGAGCTGCGCGTTGCGGGCGAACGCGTCGCGGGTGCCGAACACGTCGACCTGCACGGAGTGGTCGATGACCAGCTCGGCCGGCACCTGCGGCTCGATCCGCGACGGGTCGCCGCCCATCTCGGCCATGGCGTCGCGCATCGCCGCCAGGTCGACGACGCACGGCACGCCGGTGAAGTCCTGCAGGACGACCCGGGCCGGCGTGAAGGCGATCTCCTTGGAGGGGTCGGCCTTCGCGTCCCAGGTCGCCAGCGCCTCGATGTCCTCGCTGCGCACGGCGACGCCGTCCTCGTTGCGCAGCAGGTTCTCGAGCAGGACCTTCAGCGAGAACGGCAGGCGCGCCACGTCGTACTTCGACTGCAGCGCGTCGAGGCGGTAGTAGGTGTAGGTCCGGCCGCCGACGTCCAGCTCGTCACGGGCGTCGAAGGAGTTGTCGGTCATGTTGGCTCCGGATTTCAAGTGTGGTGCCGCCGGCGGGCCGGCGGGGGATGCCTGCCAGTTTCGCAGGGTCGGGGTCCTACCCGCGTCCCGCGCGGAAGGCGCCCGGCGTCGTCTCCTCGCCGGTCAGGACCGTGAAGCGCGAGCCGCCGGGGCAGGCCAGCACGACCTTCCAGAACGACCGCTCGCGACCGTCGGTGACGAGCACCTCGGCATCGGTGCCCTCGGCCTCCTTGAAGAGGACGCGGAGGCCGCGGCGGCGGGTCATCCGGCGCACGAACTCGTCGGGCTCGAGCGGCACGTAGCCGCTGACCTTGGTGTTCGGCGGCAGGCTGGCGACCTCGTCGACCAGCGTGCCCCTCGGGGTCACGAGTCGCTCCGGCGCGGGGATCGGGTCGTCGGGCCTGGCGGCGTCACAGGGCGACGCGGTCGGCGCCGGCGTCCCGGCGGCGCGCGGCGGCGGGTCGCTTCCGCCGCAGCCGCTCGCGGCGAGCGCGGCGAGCGCGACGGCGGCGAGGCGGCGGCGCGGCACGGCGTCCGATGCTACCGGCGGTAGCGTCCCCGGCCCGATGCAGGCGCTGATCCTCCACGGATGGCAGGGGTCCGGCCCCGGCCACTGGCAGAGCTGGCTCGCCGGGCGGCTGCGCGCCGCGGGCCTGCGGGTCCGCTACCCCGAGCTGCCCGACGCCGACGAGCCGGACCCGGCGGCGTGGGACGCGGCGCTCGCCGCCGAGCTGGCGGCCCTCGGCGGCGGCGGCGAGCGCGTCGTGGTCTGCCACTCGCTGGGGTGCGCGCTGTGGCTGCGCGCGGCGGCACGGGCGCCGGGGCGGCTGGCCGAGCGCGTCCTGCTCGTGGCCCCGCCCGCGCCCGACTCGGAGATCCCGCAGGTGCGCGCGTTCTTCCCGACGGGCGCGACGAGTGCGGCGCTGGCGCGCGCGGCGCAGGCGACGCGGCTCGTGTGCAGCGACGACGACCCGTACTGCCCGGACGGCGCCGCCGGCGTCTACGGCGGGCCGCTCGGGCTGCCGGTCGACCTGCTCCCCGGCGGGGGCCACCTCAACCCGGACGCCGGGTACGGGCCGTGGCCGGCGGTCGAGGCCTGGGTGCTCGGCGATGCGGCGCGGATCACCGCGCGCTGAGCGACAATCGCCGGCGATGACCGAGCCGCGCCTGACCCGCCGCACACTGATCGGCGGTGCGACGGCCGCGGCGGCCGGCGCGGCGGCCGGCCCCGCCGACGCCGCCAAGCGTCGCCGCAGGCCGGCCCGCCGTCGGCCACGGCAGGCCGACGTCGTCGTGGTGGGCGCCGGCTTCGCCGGGCTCGCGGCCGCCGCCGAGGTGGTGCGCGCGGGCCGCTCGGTGGTCGTCCTCGAGGCGCGCGACCGCGTCGGGGGCCGCGTCCTCAACCATCCGATCGGCGGCGGCGACGTCGTGGAGATCGGCGGCCAGTGGGCCGGGCCGACGCAGGACCGCCTGCTCGCGCTCGCCCGCGAGCTCGGCGTCGAGACCTACGACACCTACAACACGGGCGACAACGTCTACTTCCGCAACGGTTCGATCTCGCGCTACGCGTCGACGGGGCCGCTGGGGCCGGTCCCGCCCGACCCGACCGGCGCGCCCGAGGCGTTCCTCGCCATACAGCGACTCAACGAGATGGCTCTGACGGTGCCGCGCGACGCGCCCTGGGCCGCCGAGCGCGCGCTCGAGTGGGACGGGCAGACCTTCGAGACGTGGAAGCAGGCCAACACGCACACCGACGGCGGGCGCTTCCTGCTGGACCTCGGCATCGAGGCGGTGTGGGCGGCCGAGCCGCGCGACGTCTCGCTGCTGCACGTCCTCTTCTACATCCATTCGGCCGGCAACGAGACGACGCCCGGGACCTTCGACCGGCTCATCAACACGGCGGGCGGCGCGCAGGAGAAGCGCTTCGTCGGCGGCTCGCAGCGGATCGCGCTCGCGCTGGCGAAGCGGCTGGGCCGGCGGGTCGTGCTTCGCACGCCGGTGCGGCGCGTCCACCACGACGGCCGCTGGGTGCGGGTGGTCTCGGATCGCCTGACGGTGGACGCGCGCTCGGCGATCGTCGCCGTTCCTCCCGCGGTCACCGGCGCGATCCGCTTCGAGCCGGTCCTGCTGCCGATGCGCGCCCAACTGCTGCAGCGGTTCCCGATGGGCACGGTCATCAAGTGCATGGCCTTCTACGACCGGCCGTTCTGGCGCGAGGAGGGCCTGACCGGACAGGCCACCAGCGACACCGGCCCGTGCCGGATCACCTTCGACAACACGCCCCCCGGCGGGTCGCCCGGCGTGCTGCTCGGGTTCATCGAGGGCGAGGAGGCCCGCCACTGGTCGACGCGCCACGGAGACGAGCGGCAGCGCGCGGTGATCGAGAGCTTCACCCGCTACTTCGGCGACCGCGCGGCGCGCCCGAGGAACTACCTCGAGATGAGGTGGGCCGAGGAGGAGTACACGCGCGGCTGCTACGGCGGCTTCACCCCGCCGGGCGTGCTCACCTCCTACGGACGCGAGCTGCGCCGGCCGCACGGCCGGGTCCACTGGGCCGGCACCGAGACCGCGGAGATCTGGAACGGCTACATGGAGGGCGCGCTGCGCTCCGGCGAGCGCGCGGCCCGCGAAGCGCGGGCCGACCTCTGAGGGGGGCTGATCCGGTCCGGCGTCGCGTGGCGAGGCCGAACCGGATCGGACTGCGCAAGCGACGACCTGAGCGCGCTGGCGCCCGCTTTCGGCGATCCGTCACCCGCTTGGTACGAGATCGCGCTCAGGAGGCGTTCTGCGCAGTCCGGCACGGTTGGACCTCGCGAGGCGAGGCCGAACCGGATCACGGTGGCGGTGGGGGTGGCTAGTGGATCGCCGAGGGCGCGCGCTCGGAGACCGTCAGCTCGAGCTCCCAGAAGTCGCGCCCGAGGACCGGGACGCTGACGTTGAAGACCGGCACGTTGCCCACCTTGCCGCGGAACGTCCCGGTGTGGGCGTGGCCGTGCAGGACGAGGTCGGGCTCGTGCTCGACGATGGGCACGGCCAGGCGGTCCGTGCCGAGGAAGGCCCAGATCGACTCGCGCTCGCCGACCAGCGTCTCCGTGGTCGGCGCGTAGTGCAGCAGCACGATCCGCAGCGGGCAGGCGGCCACCGCGCGCAGCCCTTCGTCGATGGCGGCCGCCTCGGCCATGCTCTCGGCGTACACCTGGCGCAGCAGCGGCTCGCCGAAGTCCGGGATGTGGGAGCCGGGGAAGCCGCCGACGAAGCCCTTCACGCCGACCACGCCGACGTCGACGCCGTTGATCTCGAGGATCCGGTGCTCGCGATCGAGGACGGTCAGGCCGCCTTCCTCGAGCACCGCGACGAGCTCGTCGCGGCGGTTGGCGTGCCAGTCGTGGTTGCCCAGGACGGTCAGGACCGGCACCTCGACGTCGCGGAACGCGTCGGCGAGGATCGCCCCCTGCTCGGGCTCGCCGTGGGTGGTCAGGTCGCCGGCGAGCAGGAACAGGTCGACGCGCTCGGCCAGGTCGGCCACGGCACCCCGCAGGTGGTCGCACGAGGACTGGCGGCCACAGTGGATGTCGCCGGCGGTGGCGACGCGGATCGAGCAGCGGCCCCGCTCGGGGTCCGGCACGCCGGAGGTCGTCACTTCCATGTCCGGGGCGTTACCCACGACACGGATTGATGACGCAAGGTCCGCAGCGCTCTACCGTGGGGGGCAACATGCGCCGACTTCTCCCCGTCCTGGCCGTCCTCGCCGGCTGCGCCGCCATCCCGGCGCCCGCCGCAGCCATCGTCGGCGGAGTGCCGGCCAGCGAGGAGTACCCGTGGATGGTCTCGCTGCAGGACAACAACGGCCACTTCTGCGGCGGCAGCCTGGTGCGCCCGGACTGGGTGCTGACGGCGGCGC
Source organism: Solirubrobacteraceae bacterium (assembly GCA_035540675.1). Lineage (GTDB taxonomy): Bacteria > Actinomycetota > Thermoleophilia > Solirubrobacterales > Solirubrobacteraceae > DATLGB01. The sequence continues at coordinate 13,856 of DATLGB010000061.1, forward strand.
ACTGCCCCGAGGGCTCCAACCCGGACGAGCTCAAGGTCAGGCTCGGCACGCACAAGCTGTCCAGCGGCGACGGCGAGGAGATCGCCGTCAAGCAGGTCATCATGCACGAGCGCTACGCCGACGACCGCAACGGCGGCCACGACATCGCCCTGCTGCAGCTCGAGCGCCCGTCGAGCAAGGCCACGATGCGGATCGTCAGCCAGTCCGAATCGGCGCTGTGGGGACCGGGGCAGCCGGCGCGCGTGATCGGCTGGGGCTCCTCGGTCTTCCTCGTGGGCCCGGGGTCGAACGACCTGATGCAGGTCGACGTCCCGATGGTCTCCGACGAAGAGTGCGACTTCTCCTACAACGTGGCCTCGCCGTTCGCCTACGACCGGGAGACGATGGTCTGCGCCGGAGAGGACACCGGGCTGCGGGACTCCTGCCAGGGCGACTCGGGCGGCCCGCTCGTCGTCAAGGACGCCGCGGGGCAGTGGACGCAGGTCGGCACGGTCTCCTTCGGCCTCGGCTGCGGCTTCCCGATCTACTACGGCGTCTACGGCCGGATCGGCGGCAAGACGCTCAACGACTGGCTCAACGCGAAGCTGCCGCCGGCGGCCGCCGCACCGGCGCCCGGCGGTTCCGGCGGGCAGTCGCCGCCCGCGAGCAGCGGCACCGCGCCCGGCACCGGCAGCGGTGGCCAGGGCACGGACGGGACGCCCCCGTCGGGCACGAACCGCGACGCCGTCCGCATCACCTTCACCCGCACGCTCGGCTCGGCACGCAAGGCCACGCGCGCGAAGGTGATCAGGCTGCGCGTGCGCAGCACCGGCCGCGTCCAGGGCCTGAAGGTGACGGTCCTGCGCCGCGGGCGCACGGTCGCCGCCGGACGGATCGCCAGCGTGAGCGGCCGCGCGGTCGTGAAGCTGCGCGTGCGTCGCGGCGTCAAGCCCGGCGCCGTCCTCGTCCGCCTGCGCGGCAAGGACGCCGAGGGTCGCAAGGTGGAGCGATCCGGCGCCGGGCGTCTGACGCGCTGAGGGTGTGAGCGCGCCCCGTCCGCGGGTAGCGCGCCTGCACCGATGGCGAGCGACGACGAACAACCCTTCTCCGACCTCGAGGCGACGCTGAAGAAGGCGGCCGCCGCCCTGCGCGAGGCGCAGATCCCCTTCCTGCTCGGCGGCAGCCTGGCGAGCTGGGCCCGCGGCGGCCCCGAGACGCGGCACGACCTCGACCTGATGATCAAGGAGAGCGACGTCGAGCGCGCGCTCGAGGCGCTCGTGCAGGCCGGCATGCGGCCCGAGCGCCCGCCCGAGAGCTGGCTGGTCAAGGCCTGGGATGGCGACGTGCTGGTCGACCTCATCTACTGGCCCAAGGGCATGCCGGTCGACGACGAGGTGATCGAGCGCGGCGAGGACCTCTCGGTGCTCGGCATGGAGATGCGCGTGATGGCGCTCGAGGACGTGCTCGTCACGAAGCTCAACGCGCTGACGGAGCACCACCTGCGCTACGAGACGCCGATCGCGATCGCCCGCGCCCTGCGCGAGCGCATCGACTGGGACCAGGTGCGCCGGCGCACCGAGGAGTCGCCGTTCGCGCGCGCCTTCTTCGTGATGCTCGAGGGGCTCGAGATCATCGAGCCGCCGGCCGAGGCGCCGGAGACCGTCGAGCCCGGCCGCCCCGTCGGCGTGCGCGTGCTGACGCCCCACGATGCGGGCTCCGAGCGCTTCGACGGAGCGTCCGAGGGGGGTTCGGCCGCCGCCGAGGCCGGGTAGCCGTCGGGGCATGGCTGCGACAACGACCTCCAGCGGCCGCGTGCGCCGCCTCGCCGAGCTGCGCCCCGAGACCGGCCGCGTCCTCTCGATCTACCTGGACCTCGACCCGTCGGAGTTCGGCACGGCGCCCGCCCGCGCGACGGCGATCACCTCCGCCCTCGACGAGGCCGGCCGCACGATCGACGCGATGGAGGGTCTCGAGCACGACGAGCGCGTCGCGCTGCGCGAGGACGTCGACCGCGTGCGCGCGGCGCTGGACCCGCAGACGCTGGCCGCCGGCGGCGCCCGCGCGCTGGCCGTGTTCGCCTGCGGCCCGGCGAACCTGCTCGAGGTCGTCAAGCTGCCGCACCCGGTCGAGGGGCGCGTCGTCGTCGACCGCGCGCCCTTCGTCGACCCGCTGGCGCGGGCCGGCGAGCAGGAGCGCTGGTGCGTCGTGCTGGTGAGCCGCCAGACGGGACGCATCCTGCTCGGCGACGAGCACGGCCTCGAGGAGGTCGACCGCATCCAGGACGACACGAAGGGCCAGCACCAGCAGGGCGGCTGGTCGCAGCGCCGCTACGAGGAGACGATCGAGAACGAGAAGCGCGACCACCTCGACCACGTGGTCGACGAGCTGATGACGCTCCTGCGCCGGCGGCCGTTCGACCGCCTGCTGGTGGGCGGCCCGGAGCCGATCGACTCCGAGCTCGAGAACCGCCTGCACCCGTACCTCGCCGAGCGCCTCAGCGGACGCGTGCAGGTCGACGTCGAGAACACGAACGCCGACGACGTCCTCGCCGCCGCCGCGCCGGTCTTCGCCGAGCAGCGCGCCGAGCACGAGCGCGAGGCCGTCGAGCGCCTGCGCGCGGGCCTCGGCCGCGACGGCGGCCGCGCCGTCGCCGGCCTGGCGGACACGCTGGCGGCGCTCAACGAGCAGCGCGTCGAGGTCCTGCTGCTCGAGCCGGGCGTCTCCAAGCGCGGCTGGCACGACCCGGAGACGGGGATGCTGGCGGCCGAGCCGGGCGCGTCGCCGACCGGCGGGACGCTCGACGAGCTCGAGGACGTCGTCGAGGCGGCGGTGGAGAAGGCGGTCGAGCAGTCGGCCGAGGTGCTGGTGCTGCGGGACCAGCCCGACCTCGGGCCGCACGGCGGGATCGCGGCGCTGCTGCGCTTCTAGCCGCCGCGCGTCCACTCCTGCTTGTGGACGCGCTTGGCCGCCTGGTAGTCCACCAGCGCCTGCGGGGAGTCGACGTCGCCGAGCGTGGGGTGCCACGGCACCAGCGGCTCGGCGGCGTTGACGCCGAAGCGCTTGGCCAGCACCGCGCCCAGCGCCTTGACCTTCATCTCGCCGAAGCCGGGCAACGCCTCGAGGTTCGCGCGCAGCTCGCCGGCGTCGGCCGCCTCCGTCCACACGCGCGCCGCATCGCCGTCGTAGCGGTCGCGAACGTGGGCCGCCAGCTCGCGCACGCGCTGCGCCATCGCGCCGGGGAAGCGGTGGATGGCGGGCTTCTCGCGGAAGACCGGCTCGAGGTCGGTCGCGGCCAGCGTCGCGGCGTCGAGCGAGCCGACGCGCTCGCGCAGCGCCAGCGGGCCGGAGAACGCCTTCGGCACGGGCACCTGCTGGTCGAGCGCGAAGCCGATCAGCAGCGCCATCGGATCGCGCGCGATCAGCTCGTTGGCCTCGTCGGAGCCGGTGAAGTACAGCCGGTCGGGCACGTGGGCATCGTACGCCGGGCGGGCGTAGCCTTCGCGTGATGGCGCGCGCGCTGATCATCGTCGACTTCCAGAACGACTTCACGCCCGGCGGGGCCCTCGAGGTCGCCGAGGGCGACCGGATCGCGCCGCGGATCAACGAGCTGGCGGCTTCGGGCGACTTCGACCTCGTCGTCGCCACCCGCGACTGGCATCCACCCCACCACGGCTCGTTCCGCGAGCAGGGCGGCATCTGGCCCGTCCACTGCGTGGCGGGAACGCCGGGAGCGGAGCTGCACCCGGCGCTCGACACCGCGCGCGTCGACGTCGTCGTCGACAAGGGGCAGGACCCGGAGACCGAGGGCTACTCCGGCTTTCAGGCCACCGAGCTCGAGCGGCTGCTGCGCGACCGCGGCGTCGACGAGGTCGTGGTCGTCGGGCTCGCCACCGACTACTGCGTCAAGAACACGGCGCTCGACGCGCTGCGGGCGGGCTTCGCCGTGAGCGTGGACCCGCACGCGGTCCGGGGCGTGGACGTCGAGCCGGGCGACGCCGAGCGCGCGCTCGACGCGCTGCGGGAGGCGGGGGCGCACGTGGGATGAGCGCCGGCGGCCCGGGCCCCGCGCTGGCGGCGGAGCTGGCGCCGCACGTGCGCGACGAGCGGGTGCTCGCCGCCATCGCCGCCGTCCCGCGCGACCGGTTCGTGCCCGCCGCCGAGCAGCGACGGGCATGGGCCAACGAGGCGCTCGGGATCGGCGAGGGGCAGACCATCTCGCAGCCGCTGGTCGTCGCGCGCATGTGCGAGCTGCTGGCGCTGCGCGGCGACGAGCGCGTGCTGGACGTCGGCACGGGGTCGGGCTATCACGCGGCGGTGCTGGCGCGCCTGTGCGCCCACGTGTTCAGCGTGGAGGTGCACGCGACGCTGTCGGCGGGTGCGGCGGAGGCGCTGCGCGAGGCCGGGATCGCCAACGTGACGCTGGCGGTGGGCGACGGCTCGGCCGGCCTGACCGAGCACGCGCCGTTCGATGCGGTCAACGTCGCGGCGGCCGGGCCGCGGAAGCGCCTCGACCGGCTGGTCGAGCAGCTCGCCGACGGCGGCCGGCTCGTCGCTCCCGTCGAGGCGCGCTGGGGCGAGCAGCGGCTCGTGACGCTGCACCGCCGTGGCGACGAGATCGAGCGCCGCGAGCACGAGCGGGTGCGCTTCGTCCCGCTCGTCGGAGGTCAATGACGAACGTCGCGCTTGCGCTCGTGGCGATTGTGACTATTATTCGGAGCGCCGGGCAACGGGACCGCTCATTGGTCAGGTTGCCTGGAGGACTCGAGCAGCGAGGAGCGCCGCGCTCCCGGGCAGGCGGAGCCGCGGCGAGACGAGCCCGTCCTTAGTTCGTGAGGAGCCGTCGTTGTCGTACCTGACATGCCCGAGCTGCCGGTTCAGCGTCTCGCTCGCCGCCGCGACGTCGCCGTTTCAGAACTGCCCGCGGTGCCTGCTGCGCGAGAGCACCTCGATCATGATGGTGGCCGGCGCCGGGCCGCCGCGGCGCTTCGGCCGGGGCGCTCCCGACATGGAGCGCATCGCGGAGGCGAAGGCGCGCCTCACGCGACCGGCTCGAGGCGCGAGCTCGGTCTGACCCCGCGGCCGACCTTCGCGCACGGCTTTCCGTCGACCATCACCACGTCCGCCGTGAAGTCGTTGCCGCCGCGGATCAGCGACGACCCGACGCCGTAGGCGTCCACCGGCACGCCGGCGGCCTCGAAGCGGGTGATGCGCTCGACGTCGAAGCCGCCCGACACCACGATCCGCACGTGCTCGAAGTGCTCGGCGTCGAGCGCCTCGCGTACGGCGTGCACGAGCTCGGGTGCGACGCCCTTCGGCGCCGCCTCCTCCCCGAAGCGCCGCACCATCTCCCGGTCGGCCAGGCGCTCCGACGTGTCCAGGCGCACCGCCCACAGCTGGTCGCCCAGCTCGCGCGCGACCGCCAGCGACGTCCCGACGCAGTCGTTGTCGAAGTCCACGAGCACGGTCACGTTCATCTCGCTGGAGTACCGGCGGCAGAACGCCTTCGCCGCCGCGACCGTGTCGCCGCCATAGGCCGCGATCAGGGCGTGCGGCACCGTGCCGACGCCGCGCCCGCCCCACCACGACGCCTGCGCGTTCGTCGACACGCCGATCGAGCCGCCGACGTGCGCGGCCCAGCCGTCGCCCGTCTGCACGAGCCAGTGGTCGTGACGCGCCGGGAAGAACAGGATCGGCTTGCCGTTGGCGGCGTTCACCGTCGCGCGCACGTTGCGCATGACCAGCGAGCGCCGCGCCATGCAACCCAGGTAGACCGTCTCGAGGTGGGCGAACAGCGAGTACTCGCCCTCGATCGTCATCACGGTCTCCCACGGCTCGATCGCATCGCCCTCGTGGAGCGCGCGGACCTCGAGCCGCTCCCAGCCCTCCTCCCAGCCGCCGTCGGAGCGCCGGCGGCCGGCGCCCGCCTTGAGGATCGCGATCGCCTCGTCGATCCCGCCGAGGATCGACTCCTTCTTCTGGAAGACCTGCATCAGCACCCGGGGCGAGCGCCGGTCGTGCTCGAGCAGCTCCTTCGTGAAGTTGAAGTACGCGTCGGAGTAGTAGCCCTCCCGCAGGCGCTCGACGGGCAGACGGAAGGTCTCGGGGGGCAGGCGGTCGCGCGGCACCGGCGCATCATGGCGGGCCGGCCGCGGTGGTGACGGTCGGCCATCAGCGCGTGCCCCTGGAAGGGTCGGGGGTCCGAGCGCGACCCATGGGTGGAGGTTCGGCGGGCGACTCCCGGAGCGTCGCTGCCGAGGTGTCAGGATGGACGGATGCTCTACGGCTACAAGGCCTCGGCCGAGCAGTTCGCCCCGCGGGAGCTGCTCGAGCTGTCGCTGCGCGCGGAGCGGGCCGGCTTCGGCGTCCTCGCGGTGTCGGACCACTTCCAGCCGTGGCGCCACCACGGCGGCCACGGCCCCGCGGCCCTGCCGTGGCTGGGGGCGCTGGCCGCGCGCACCGAGCGCGCGACCATCGGGACGAGCGTCCTCACGCCGACGTTGCGCTACGCGCCGGCGGTGGTGGCGCAGGCCTTCGCGACGCTCGCCTGCCTCGCGCCCGGGCGCGTGTTCCTCGGCGTCGGGACCGGCGAGGCGATGAACGAGACGCCGGTGACCGGCGCGGCGTTCCCGCCGGTCAAGGAGCGCCGGCGCCGGCTCGCGGAGGCGGTGAAGCTGATGCGCGCGCTGTGGACGCAGGAGCGGGTCGACTTCGACGGCGAGTACTACCGCACCGAGAAGGCGACGGTGTACGACCGGCCCGACGAGCCGGTGCCGATCTACATCGCCGCTTCCGGTCCGCTGGCCGCCAAGCTCGCCGGGCGCGCCGGCGACGGGCTGATCGTCACCTCCGGCAAGCGGCCCGAGCTGTACCGGGAGCTGACGGCGGCCCTCGACGAGGGAGCGGCGGCGGCCCGGCGCAACGCCGGCGCCATCGCGCGCATGATCGAGATCAAGGTCTCCTACGACCGCGACCGGCAGTTCGCCCACGACGCCTGCGCCTGGTGGGCGGCGCTCGCCCTGACGCCCGAGGAGAAGGCGGGCATCGAGGACCCGGTCGAGATGGAGCGCGCGGCCGACGCCGCCGCCGACCGCGCGCACACGCGCTTCATCGTCTCGGACGACCCCGACGAGGTGGTCGACCGGATCGCGCCGTACGTCCAGCTCGGCTTCATGGAGCTCGTCTTCCACTTCCCCGGCACGGAGCAGCGCCGCCAGATCGACGCCTTCGCCGCCGACGTGCTGCCGCGGCTGCGGGAGCGCTTCGGGACTTAGAGCGCCCCGCCCCCCGGATCGTCCAGGCGCTGCACGGCGGCCTGGACGGCGGGGCCGAT